>DATASQ010000026.1:0-13558 GCA_036269135.1 Acidobacteriaceae bacterium | reverse complement strand
GGTTTTGTGGAAGAAGCGGCGCAGGCGGGCGGGGCTGACGTCGGTTTCAATGCTCTCTTTGTAAGCGGCAGAGCGGGCGCGCTGGACGGCGGTCTCGCTGAGATCGGTGCCGAAGATCTGGATGGGGACTTCGGTGCGCTCTTCGACGAGGAACTCGACGAGGGAGATGGCGTGGGAATAGGCTTCCTCGCCGGTGGAGCAGCCGGGAACCCAGATGCGAATGGAAGCGGTGCGGCTGCGGGATTTGAGGATGGCGGGGTAGACGGTTTTCTTCAGAGCTTCAAAGGCTTCGGGATTGCGGAAAAACGAGGTGACGTTGATCAGAAGGTCTTCATAGAGCTGATGGACTTCGTTGCGGTCGCGGTGGAGGAGGGCGGCGTAGTCGGCGAGCCTCTCGATTTTGTGGAGGACCATGCGGCGCTGGATGCGGCGGCCGATGGTGGGGGGCTTGTATTCGGAGAAGTCGACGTGGGTGGCGCGGCGCAGGAGCCGGAAGATCTGGCTCATGTGGGTATCGGCGCCGTCGTCCTCATCGATGGAGCGACCGGGAAGGCCGGCGACGAAAGGGTGATTGCGGACGCGGGCGAGCTCGGTGGCGATTTCCTCAGGAGGGAGGATGAAATCGACGCAGCCGGCGGCGATGGCAGTGGCCGGCATGCTGTCGTATTTGGCGGAACGGGTGTCCTGGGCGAAGGTGATACCGCCTTCGCCTTTGATGGCGGAGAGGCCGAAGGTTCCGTCCGACGCGGTGCCGGAGAGGATGACGCCGATGGCGTTGGGGCCATGCTCCGCGGCGAGGGAGCGGAAGAAGATGTCGATGGTGGCGTTGACGGAGCGGGGCTGCTCGCGGTCGGTAATGTGGAGACGGGTGCCGGCGATGGCCAGCTCGCAGTTGGGCGGGATCACATAGACGTGGTCGGGCAGGATCCGCATGTCGTTCTCGATCTCGACGACGGGCATGGCGGTGGCGCGGCCGAGGATCTGGCCCATGGCGCTCTCGCGCAGGGGATCGAGGTGCGGGACGAGAATGTAGGCCATGCCGAGATCGGGAAGGAGATGTTTGAAGAGGACAGTGAAAGCTTCGAGCCCGCCCGCGGAGGCGCCGATGCCGACGATGGGGAAGGTATTTCTGCGGGGTGCGGACGCCTTATCCTGAACCCCAGAACTTGCGGATGGCGTCGAACGATCGGCGGACTTGCGTGGGGGCATGAAATCAGCTTTCACGGGCACAGGAGCGAACAGGAAGAGAACGAGCGTCCCTCTCCAATTTGATTCACTGCACAAATTATAGGCTGGGATTCCAGCCGGAAGGACGACAGAGAACAAAGGCAAAAACAAGCCTGACGGCGCCCTGAGGGGGAACCGGCTCAGCGATTCGCCGCAAACGATCTGAGCTGGGACTGAAGCTGATCCAGAGCCGAGCGAATATCGTTCATGAGAACCACATTCGAGTTGTGGAGCACGCGCGAGGTCTGGATCTGGGCATTCAGGGAGGAGAGCGCGCCGAGGGCGACGCGGGAACCGGGGCGAATCTCGGTATCGGCGGCGCGGGGGTCGGAGCGACTGGAGCAGCGGAGGGCCACCCAGGCATCGAGATCGCTGGGGCGGGCGAGGATGGCTTTTTTATTGGAACCCCGGGGGCGGCGCACGGGCAGACCAAAATCCTGCTCCCAGCGCTGAACGGTGCGGACCCCTTTGCCCATGTACTGGGCGATATCTTTCCAGGAAGTCAGGACGGCGGGACGGCTGGCAGGATTACTCAAGTTCATCGTCGTGCTCCAGGAGGTTGGAGGCCCATGATGATAAGACACAAAGCCCCGTGTTGGGTGGGAGTTCGGCTAAGGCGCTATAGATGCCTGAGGTCATACGATTCCCATGATCTATATCACACTTCCTGGCAGACTTTCGGTCTGCTTGCCACCCTAACGACCGATCATCCCATCCCAAGCAGCGGAGGGATGAGTGCGTGGGCAATCGGGATGTGGTGGTGATCGGCGCATCGGCGGGGGGCATTGAAGCTCTGCAGAAACTGCTTCCCCGGCTGCCGGGAGATTTTGCAGCCGCCGTGCTGGTGGTGCTGCATACGACGGGGCGGCCGGGAAGCCTGCTGCCGCAGATTCTGGGGCGGTCGGCGACACTGCCGGTGAGCCATCCGGCGGACCGGACGCGGCTGGAGCGCGGGCACATTTACGTGGCGCCGCCGGACTGTCACATGCTGGTGGAAGGCGGGATGGTACGCGTGCTGCAGGGACCGCGGGAGAATCTGCACCGGCCGGCGATCGATCCGCTGTTCCGGTCGGCGGCGGTGGCGGCGGGGCGGCGGGTGATCGGGGTGATCCTGACAGGGATGCTGGACGATGGGACGTCGGGGCTGATGGTGGTGCGGGCGCACGGGGGCGCGGCGATCGTGCAGGATCCGGAGACAGCGCTGTTTCCATCGATGCCGGAGAACGCGCTGGAGCAGGTGCCGCAGGCAAAAGTGCTGGCGCTGGAAGCAATCGCGGCAGAGCTGGTGCGGCTGGTGACGGAAGAGCTGCCGGCCGAGGAGCGGTTGGCGCCGGCGCGCAGGACGACGGAGGAGAAGGAATCGGAGTTTCTGGAGAGACAAATGCCGCAGATGGATGGAAGCGAGCGACCGGGAGAACCTTCAGCCTTTGCGTGTCCGGATTGCGGTGGGGTGTTGTGGGAGCTGGAGGAGCACGGGTTTCTGCGATTCCGGTGCCGGGTGGGGCATGCGTTTACGGCCAAACACCTGAGCGCGGAGCAGCGGCGCGCGATTGAGACGGCGCTGTGGGCGGGGCTGCGCGCGCTGGAAGAGAGCGCGGCGCTGTACCACCGGCTGGCAGCTCGAGGTCCGAATGGCCGGGCGGGGGTTTCCACGCGCTTCCAGGAACATGCAGAGAACCGGCAGGAGAACGCTCGGGTGCTGCGGGATTTTCTGGTCCATGTGAACGAAGGGGTGGAAGAGATGGCGGGGGATTGAGACCGGCTATTCTGGACGGCGATGCGGCTGTTTATTGGAATTGCGCGGGTGGAAGAAGCGAAAAGCACGCTGCTGGCGGTGCGGGAGCGGTTCGGCCAGCTTTCATCCCATGATAGCTATCTGCGATGGGCGTTGCCGGAGAGCGGGCGTGGCTCTGACGCCGGAGCTGCTGGCTCTGCAGCAGAAGAGCAGGGAGCAGGGAGTAGGGAGTAGCTTAGTCCAGGGACTGGACGGCGCGGGCGCCGAGGAGCGATTCGACTTTGTCGATGAAGGCTCGGTCGGCGGCGACCTTGATGCCTTCCGGCTCCATGACGACGCAGTATTCGCCGGGCTGCTCGACGTTGAGCATGACGCGCGCGGGGCCGGGGGCGCCGATAACCAGATCGCGCAGCTCGACGAGGGTGGTTTCGGTGACGCGGTCGAGGGAGATGCGGATGCGAACGTTGTTGGGGAGGCGGACCTTCACGTCTTCGAGCGCCTGAATAGCGGAGACGCAGAGCTTGGGGGCGGCTTCTTCTTCGGCGCGGAGCTGACCGCGGACGAGGACGGGGACCTCGATGCGGAGGGATTCGGCGAGGCGCTCGTAGTCTTTGGGGAAGCAGATGAGATCGATTTTGCCGCTGGCGTCTTCGAGAGCGGCCTGCGCATAGAGCTCGCCGGAGCGTTTGGATTTGGCGACCTTGAGGCCGAGGAGAACGCCGGCGATGGAGATTTCGTTTTCGGGCGACTGGCCGCGGCGGCCGCTGGAGGGCGCGGGTTTGGTCTCGAGCGCGGTGGCGACGTCGAGGACGTTGGGCAGGTTGCGAAGCTTCTCAGCGTATTTATCGAGCGGGTGGCCGGAGACGAAGAAGCCGAGGACCTCTTTTTCGGCGGCGAGACGCTGGCCCTCTTCCATGTCGGGAACGTTGGGGAGGTCATCGCCTTTAGCGTCGGCGGTATGCGTATCGAAGATGCCGAAGAGGCCGGACTGGCCGGCGGCGACGTCGCGCTGAGCTTTCTGGGCGCGCTCCATGACCTTGTCGACGGCGGCGAGGAGTTGGGCGCGGCGGCCGAAGGAATCGAGGGCGCCGGCTTTGATGAGGGATTCGACGACGCGCTTGTTGAGGAGGCGGAGGTCGATCTTCTCGCAGAAATCCTGGAAACCGGCGAAGGACTTCCCTTCCTTCGCGAGGTCGGAACGCGCAGAGAGGATGGAATCGATGGCGTTGCGGCCGACGTTCTTGATGGCGGTGAGACCGAAGCGGATGGCTTCGCCGTGGGGGGTGAAATCGGCGTCGGAGTAGCGGACGTCGGGCGGTTCGACAGAAATGCCCAGCTCGCGGCACTCCTTGATGTACTTGACGACGTTTTCGGGCTTGGAGATTTCCGAGGTGAGGAGCGCCGACATGAACTCGACGGGGTAATGGGTTTTTAAGTAGGCGGTCTGATAGGCGACGAGGGCGTAGGCGGCGGAGTGTGATTTGTTGAAGCCGTAGCCGGAGAACTTCTCCATCTGATCGAAGATTTCGGCGACCGGGGCTTTGGGATGGCCGAGGTCGGCGGCGCCCTTCAAAAAGCGGTCGCGCTGCTCGGCCATGGCGACGGGATCTTTTTTGCCCATGGCGCGACGGAGCAGATCGGCCTCGCCGAGGGAGTAGCTGGCGAGGACGTTGGCGATGCGCATGACCTGTTCCTGATAGACGATGACGCCGAGGGAATCTTTGAGAATGGGCTCGAGGTCGGGGAGCAGGAACTCCACCTTGCGGCGGCCCCACTTGCGCTCGACGAAGTCGTCGATCATGTCCATGGGGCCGGGGCGATAGAGGGCGTTGAGGGCGGTGAGGTCTTCGACGGTGTCGGGCTTGTAGCGGCGCAAAATGTCGCGCATGCCGGGGGATTCAAACTGGAAGACGCCGGAGGTGAGCGCGGTGTGGAAGACGCGCTTCATGGTTTCGGGGTCGTCGAGAGGGAGCATCTCGATGTCGAGTTTTTCGGCGCGGGTCTGCTCGATGAGCCGCAGGCAATCGGTGATGACGGTGAGGGTCGCGAGGCCGAGGAAGTCCATCTTGAGCAGGCCCATTTTTTCAACCGCCTTCATGTCGTAGGCGGTCACGATTTCTTCGTTCTTGGTGCGGTTGAGCGGGACCAGCTCGGTGAGGGGGCGGGGCGCGATCACCACGGCGGAGGCATGGACGCCGGCTCCGCGGACCAGGCCTTCGAGCTTCTTGGCGGTGTCGATGAGCTCTTTGATTTGCGGGGTGCTGTTGTAGGCTTCCTGGAGCTGCGGGGAATCCTGGAGGGCGCGATCGATGGTGATGCCGATGGTGGGGGGAACGAGCTTGGCGATGCGGTCGACGTCGCCGTAGGGCATATCGAGGGCGCGGCCCACGTCTTTGATGGCGGCCTTGGCGGCCATGGTGTTGAAGGTGATGATCTGCGCGACCTGCTCGCGGCCGTACTTGCGGGTGACGTAGTCGATGACCTCGCCGCGACGGTTCTGGCAGAAGTCGACGTCGATGTCGGGCATGGTGACGCGCTCGGGGTTGAGGAAGCGCTCGAAGAGGAGGACGTTCTGCATGGGATCGATGTTGGTGATCTCCATGGCGTAGGCGACGAGCGAGCCGGTGGCGGAGCCGCGGCCGGGACCGACAGGGATGCCGTGATCGCGCGCGTACTTGATGAAATCCCAGACGATGAGGAAGTAGCCCGAGTACTTCATCTGCTTGATGATGTTGATTTCGAAGTTCAGGCGGGATTCGTATTCGTGCACGGGGGTGCGCAGGACTCCGCGCAGCTCGAGATTGCGGACCGAGGTGTCGAGGCGCTTCCGGAGGCCCTGGCGGCACACTTCTTCGAAGTAACTGTCGATGGTGTGGGGGGGCGGAACGGCAAATTCCGGGAAGGGGTTGTCGACCTTGCTGAGCTTGAAGTGGCAGCGCTCGGCAAACTGCATGGTGCGGCTGACGACTTCCGGCGCGTGGGAGAAGAGCTGCTGCATCTCCGCGGCGGTCTTGACGTAGAACTGGTCGGAATCAAACTTGAAGCGTTTGGGATCGTTGATGGAGCCGGCGGTCTGGACGCAGAGCAGGACTTCGTGGGCGTGGGCGTCGTCTTCGCAGAGGTAATGGCTGTCGTTGGTGGCGACCAGCGGGATGTCGAGGTCTTTCTCGAGGCGGAAGAGGTCGGCGTGGATTTTCTTCTCCAGCTCGAGGCCCTGGTCCTGGATTTCGAGGAAGAAATTGCCGGGGCCGAAGATGTCCTGGTATTGCGCGGCGGTCGAGCGGGCCGCGTCGTATTTGCCGGCCATGAGATTTTCGCAGAGTTCGCCGGCGAGGCAGCCGGAAAAGCCGATGAGGCCCTGGGCGTGTTCGGCGAGATATTTCTTGCTGATGCGGGGCTTGCGGTAGAAGCCGTGGAGCGAGGCTTCCGAGGTGATGCGGACCAGGTTGCGATAGCCTTCTTCGTTTTCGGCGAGGACGAGGAGGTGGTTGTAGTCGTCGCCCTGGGGATCTTCGCGGTGATCGTCTTTTTTGCAGACGTAGAGCTCGCAGCCGAGGATGGGGCTGACGTTGTGCTTTTTGGCGGCTTCGAAGAAGTGAACGGCGCCATAGATATTGCCGTGGTCGGTGATGGCGACGGATTTCTGGCCGATGCCGGCGACATGCTGGACGAGCTTTTCGACGTCGCAGGCACCGTCGAGGAGGGAGTAGTCGGTATGCAGGTGCAGGTGCGTGAATTCGGCCATGGGTGCTGCTTCTATTTTAGGTCGCAGGGGGGAGACGGGGGCCTGGGAGGAATGCGGGGCAGATGAGGAAAAGGGGGGACGGAATTGGGATTGGGGACACGGGACAGCGTAGAGGGAATGGCGGGGAGCGGGGAGCGTAGACGGACTCGGGCTGATCGAGGGCCGATGCCGACTTTGTTCAGGTGAAACGCCTCCGACGCGGAATGCGGAGTCGGCGTTCTAGCGGGGCATGTCGCGGTGGGCGACTTTGACGCGGAAGCCGTGGCGATCGAGGCGGCGGGCGATTTCTTCGGCGATCATGACGGAGCGGTGCTGGCCGCCGGTACAGCCAAAGGCGAGGGTGAGATAACTCTTGCCTTCGTGGATGTAGTGCGGGAGCAGGAAGAGGAGCAGCTCCGTAACGCGGTCGAGGAATTCGCGCGTCTGCGGGAAGCCGACGATGTAGGTTTCGACTTTCGGGTCTTTGCCTGTGAGGTTGCGGAACTCCGGGACGAAGTGGGGATTGGGCAGGAAGCGGACGTCGAAGACGAGGTCTGCGTCGAGGGGCACGCCCTTCTTGTAACCGAAACTGATGGAAGAAATGAGGAGGGTCTTCTCCTCGTCGGGGCGCACGAATTTGCTCTGGATGTAGGCGCGGAGCTCGTGGACATTGAACTTGGTGGTATCGATGACGAAGTCGGCGACGTTGCGGATCGGTTCGAGGAGCTTGCGTTCCTGCTGCAGGGCGCGGGTGACGCGGGCATCGCGGCCGAGGGGATGAGGGCGCCGGGTTTCGGAGTAGCGCGCGAGGAGGGCGGCGCGGGAGGCTTCGAGAAAGACCACGGTGGTGGGCAGCGTACGGCGAATGTCGCCGAGGGTGGCGGGGAAGCGCTCGAGGCTCTGTCCTTCGCGGATGTCGACAACGAGGGCGGCGCGGCGGATATCGCGGGAGTGCGCGACCAGCTCTGCGAAAGGCGGCATGAGCGAGACAGGCATGTTGTCGACGGCGTAAAAGCCAAGGTCCTCGAAGGCCTTCAGCGCGGAGGCTTTGCCGGATCCGGAGAGACCGGTGAGGACGACGAGGTTGCGCGGCTGCGGGGAAGCGGGAGCGCGGCCATTCGCGTCGGTGGTGCGGCGCTTGCTCACTTGCTTCCTGGTGGGGGACATGGGGCCATCGTACCACCAGAGATTGCGGTTTCTCGTGATTCGTTGGGAGGATTTGCGCGGGTGATTACGGCAGTCAGAGGCAGCGGAGGGCGGCCTCGAGTGCGGCGGCGACACGCTGGATCTGATCGTCGGCGATGCGGTTGAAGAGGGGGAGGGCGAGCGTGCGGCCGGCAACGGATTCGGTAACGGGCAGGCAGGTGGAGCGCCAGCCGGCATAAGCAGGCTGCTGATGAATGGGGGCGAAGTAGCGGCCGGTCGCGATGCCGGCGGCGGCGAGGGAGTGGCGGAGGCGGTCGCGGTGGAGGGACGTGCACGGATCGGCGAGACGAACGACAAAGACAAACCAGCTGAGGCGCTGGCCGGGGAGATCCGTCGCTGGAAGAATCAGGTTCGGGGTGCCGGAGAGGAGGTTGCAGTAGCGCCGAGCGATGGCGTCGCGGCGGGCAAGAATCGCATTGAGGCGGGCGATCTGGGCAAGGCCGAGGGCGCACTGGACTTCGGAGAGGCGGTAGTTAAAGCCAAGTTCGGCGTGGATTTCGCTGCACCGGCCCTCACCGGATTCGTAACGGCCGTGATTGCGTAAGGCCGCGATGCGGCGGGCGACATTCGGGTCGGGCGTGACCACCATGCCGCCTTCGCCGGTGGTGATCTGCTTGTTGGGGTAGAAGGCGAAGACGGCGGCGTCGCCGAGGGAGCCGGCGGGATGGCCGTCGATGCTGGCGCCGATGGCTTCGCAGGCATCCTCGATGAGAACGAGGTTGTGGCGGCGGGCGAGGGCGGTGAGGGCGTTCATGTCGGCGGGGCGGCCGAAGGTGTGGACGGCGATGAGGGCGCGGGTGCGTGGGGTGAGGGCGGCTTCGACGCTGCGGGGATCGAGGTTGAGGGTCGCTGGGTCGATGTCGGCAAAGACGGGATGGGCGCCGGTGTAGCGGACGGCGTTGGCGACGGCGATGAAAGTGAACGAAGGGACGATGACTTCGTCGCCGGGCCCGATGTGGAGGGCGAGCAGGGCGAGGTGGAGGCCGGCGGTGCCGGAGCTGACGGCGACGGCGTGGGGCACGCCGGTCAAGGACGCCATGGCCGACTCGAAGGCTTCCATCTGCGGACCGAGGCTGAGACGGGAGGTGCGCAGGACGGAGACGACCGCGCTGATTTCGGCGTCGGTGATGTCGGGGGCAGAGAGGGGGATGGGCTCGGTCATGACGCGAACTCATTGCGGAGTGGGAGCGCGCGCTTGATGAGGAGTTCGGGGCCGAGCGGAGCCGAGGCGAGGACGTCGACGATGCGCTGGGCGGCGCGGCCGTCGCCATAAGGATTGGTCATGTCCTGGAGGGAGGCGCGGAAGGGGGAGCTGCGGGCTTGGGCGATGCGGGCGAGGATGGCGGCGGTGTCGGCCGGGGCATCGAGAACGTTGCAGGCGCGCTCGCGACCTCTCTGGCGGAGGCCGATGTTGACGGTGGGGATGGCGAAGGAAGCCGATTCCATGATGCCGCTGGAGGAGTTGCCGATGAGGACGGCGGACTCACGGAGGAGGCTCCAATAGGTGACGGCGTCGAGATTGACGAAGAGATGGGCGGAGGAGTGAGCGGCGAGGAAGGCGCGGGTGCGTTCGATGAGGGAGCGGCTGCCGGCGTCGGCGTTGGGATAGCAGAAGAGGATGGGCGCGCTTCCCTGCTCCGCGAGTTGATCGAGGGCGGCAAAGACGGCGTCGGCTTCACGGGTGGTGTCCTGCTCGAGGGTGACGGGGTGAACCGCGACGAGCAGCGGCGGCTGGGTGAGGTCGAGGTGGAGGCGGGCGGTGAGTTCTTCGCGCGCGAGGAGGCGGCTGCGGCGGAGGTGATCGAGCGAAGGGGCGCCGGCGTGGTGAACGCGCCAGGGCTCTTCGCCCATGGCGATGACGCGGGCGCGGGCCGTGGCGGTGGAGGTGAAGTGGATGTGGCTCATTTTGGTGAGCGCGTTGCGGACCGCATCGTCGATGGCGCCTTCACTGATCTCGCCGCCTTCAATGTGGGCGATGGGGATGCGGAGCGAGAGGGCAACCGCGGCGGGGGCGAGCATCTCGTAGCGATCGGCGATGACGAGGAGCAGGTCGGGGCGGAGCGCGCCGAGGGCATCAGCCAGCGAGAGGACGGCGACGCCGATACTTTTGGCCATGCCGATGTCGGTGTCGGAACTGAGGAGGGATTCGATGCGGGCGGCGACGGGGAATCCGTCTTTTTCGATTTCGCGGATGGTGGCGCCGAATTCGGGGGCGAGGTGGGAGGCCATGACGATGAGGCGCAGGTCGATGCCGGGGTGCTCGGAGAGGAGTTTGAGCGGCCAGTAAAGATGGCTGTAGTCAGCGCGGGAGGTGGTGACGACGGCGATGCGGCGGGGAGTCATCGGGTAGCGGCGGATTCGGTGAGAGATTCGCGGAGGAGGGTGCTGGGCTCGTAATCGGGGACGAGGCGGTGGACGGCGCGGAGGAGATCGGGGAGATCGCGGACGGCGAGGGCGGCTTCGAGGTCGCGGAGAGCGGCTTCGAGATGCGTGGCCGGAGGGCTGAGAGCGCGGCGTAGCGATGGAGTCGCCGGGCCTGCATCGTGTTCGCGGGTGGAGAGCAGGGATTCGTCGAGCTTGTCGCCGGGGCGCGGGGCGGTAAAGACGACAGGGATTTCGGGCGCGTGGTTCGGCTGGCCAGTTTCGATCATGCGGCGGGCCAGGTCGGCGATGCGGAGGGGCTGGCCGGGGTTGGGGATCAAAAGGCCGGAGGCGTGGGACTCAATGGCTTCGGCGAGGAGCGCGGCGACCTCGTCAAGGGTGAGGAAGTAGCGGCGTGCGTCGGGATGCGTGACGGTGACGGGGCCGCCGTGAGCGATTTGCTCGGCAAAGATGGGGCCGACGCTCGCCGGGGAGCCGAGGACGTTGACGAGGCGGATGGCCGCGAAGCCGGGATGGGCGAGAACGACCTGCTCCGCGATGCACTTGGAGGCGCCCATGATGCTGTGGGGGCCGACGGCCTTGTCGGTGGAGATGAGGAGGAGCCGCGTGCGGTGGGCAGCAGCAACGTCGGCCAGCGTCCAGGTGCCGAGGGCGTTAGTCGCTACGGCGGCGAAGGGATTGTGCTCCATCAAAGGAACGTGTTTGAGCGCGGCGGCGTGGAGGATGAGGGTGGGACGGTGTTCGTCGAGGAGTGCGGCGAGGAGCGGGCGGTCGCAGACGCTACCGAGGACCGGGACGCAGCGATTCGCGTGGCCTTCTTCAGAAAGCTGGCTGTGCAGATCGAAGAGAGGCTGTTCGGCGAGATCGAGAAGGATGAGGCGTGCGCCGGAATCGGCGAGAAGGCGGACCATGCGGGAGCCGATGTATCCGCCGGCGCCGGTGACGAGGACGGTCTGGCCGGCGAGGTCGGGGAGGATCGGCGATTCGACGGGAGCGCGCCGGAGCAGTGCGGACCAGAACGAAGACGGCGCGGAAAAAGAATTGGGCACTTTGCGGAAATTATAATGGCGCTTCCACTATGCAGGTGCCGCTGCTACCCGCGACGGAACAACTGGCGCTGCTGCGTCGGCGCGGGATCACGCCGCTGGAACTGGCGGAGGAGCATATCCGTCAGTTCGACCGGCTGAATCCGCGAGTGAATGCGCTGGTGGATTTCGACGCGGAGCGGGTGCGGGCGCAGGCGCGCGCGGTGCGGGTGGGCGGTGGAGCGCTGGCAGGATTGCCGGTGACGGTGAAGGCTTCGATTTCTGTCGCCGGGTATCGATGCGAGATTGGCAGCACGCTGCTGCGGGGATCGGTTCCGGAGACGAATGCGGTGCTGGTGGATCGGCTGCTGGCGGCGGGGGCGGTACTTCTGGGGACGACGAATTGTCCGGAATTTTTAATGGCCTACGAGACGGAAAATCTGCTGTACGGGAGCACGCGGAATCCGTGGGACGTGGAGCGGACTGCGGGGGGGTCGAGCGGGGGCGAGGCAGCGGCGATCGCGGCGGGGATGTCGGCGGGCGGACTGGGCAGCGACAGTGGGGGAAGCGTGCGGGAGCCGGCGCACTTTACGGGCATTTGCGCGCTGAAGCCGACGGCGGGGCGCTTCCCTGCTGCCGGACATCTGCCGCCATGCCGGGGGCCGTTTGCTTTTTTGGGATCGATTGGACCGATGGCGCGGACGGTGGGGGATCTTTCGCTGCTGTTTGAGGTGCTCGCGGGACAGGATGCGACCGATGCGAGCGGCGCGCCGGTGGTGCATCGAGCAGTGACGCTCGATGAAGCAAAGCGGGTGCCGATCGGGTGGTTCGAGGACGATGGGCTGGTTTCGGTGACGGCGGAGACGCGCGCGGCTGTGCAAGCGGCGACTCATGCGCTGGAGGAGCAGGGATTCACCGTGCGGCGGATTCGGCCGCAGGCGCTGGAGGCGGCGCGCAAGCTGTGGTGGACGTTCTTTATGCAGTGCGGAGCGATGCTGTACGAGCCGACGATTCGGGGGCGCGAAGAGGAACTGAGCCCAACGTTTCGTGATTTTCTCGCGTTGGCGCGGGCAGAAGCGCCGCTGACGGCCACTTCCCTGCTGGATGCGTGGGTGGAATCGGACGCCGTGCGGGGGCAGATGCTCGAGGAGATGCGGGAGTTCCCTGTCTGGCTTTGCCCGGTGTGTTCCGTTCCGGCGTTTCGGCCGTTTGAGCGTAGCTGGACTGTGGAGGGGCAGACGGTCAGCTATCTGGACGCGATGCGGTACACGCAGTGGTTCAATCTGCTGGGCGGGCCGGCGGCGGTGGTGCCGGTGAGCCGGTCGGGATTGCCGATTGGAGTGCAGATTGCGGGACGGCCGTGGGCGGATGAGCTGGTGCTGGCGGTGGCGGCGGCGGTGGAGAGCGCGTTTGGGTATCGGGCGCCGCCGATGGCGGTGAGGTGATTCGTCTGCTCCGGAATTTTCACCACAGAGAGCACAGAGATTGTCCTGCTGTAGCGGTTCAAGGCGCGTTTTCGGAGCTTCGCCCAAGCAGTCGGCGGAAAAACTCCTTTAAGGGAGGAAACCCATCCCTCGGCGGCTAAAGCCGCGTTGAGCATGCGGAATTTTGCGGCACGGCTGAAGCCGAGCCCTTGCAAAGCGGCGCCCTTGCAAAGCCTGGTGTGGTGTCCCGGAAGTTTCTTTCTCAACAGGAGGGAAGAGCAACCGCAGATTCTTCTCTTACCACCCCCAAACTGAACGACGTTTGGGGCCCCGTGCGTTCAGAATGACAGCCGTAAGGGGTATGGGAATTTCAGGGACGGAACACTAGCCCTTGCAAAGCCGAGCCCTTGCAAAGCAGCGCCATTTTCCGCAGGTTCTGAAGTCATGCCCTGATACGAAGCCGGGCTGTTCCGCACGCTGTGCCGTCGTGCCCTGCGAAGACGGGGAACAATTCTTAGCGAACGGCAGGGACACGCCGCCGGGTCAGGACATTGGGGGCGCGAGGGCTTTGGCGATGGCCGATTCTTCGCCGAGCCATTCAGGGTTTTTCGCCGTCGCGTCGAAATGCGCACTGGTTTTGAAGAGCTCGAACTCGCCGGTGAGGGCGGCTTTCTGGGTTTTGGCGATCAGCATTGCGACCTGCTGCTCGTCCATGGGGCGGAAGGTTTTGACCGCGTCGAAAGCCTGATCCATGATGGGCTGGTTCTCGATGCCGGTGATGAGGACCGAGACGGGCAGATTGAGCGAGTAGTGCAACGCCTCAATGGGCTGGACG
>DATASQ010000025.1:0-66303 GCA_036269135.1 Acidobacteriaceae bacterium | reverse complement strand
GAGCCGAGCAGCAGCCGCTCGCCATAAGCGCCTTTCAGCTCGCGCAGCAATTCCACCGCGCCCGGCACCGTCATCGTGACTTCCACCACGGTGATGCCGCCGGCGACCAGCGCCTCCACCAGCGCGCGCCCTTCTTTCATGGAGCGCGCCCGCAAGACCGGCACGATCCCGATCCGTTCGATCCACTGCATGGTTCTTGCCGACATTGTCCCCACCCTCGCGATCCTATCTCGAAATCCGCGCCGATTCGCCTCGCATCACGCGCTCCACTTCAGCCACAGTCGCCATGCTGGTGTCGCCCGGCGTCGTCATCGCCAGCGCTCCATGGGCGACGCCGCAGCGCAGCGCCCATTCCACCGGCTTGCCCGCGAGAATGCCATGGATCAGCCCGGACGCGAACGAATCGCCACCGCCAACGCGATCCAAAATCTCGACCTCGCGCTGCGGCACATGAATGATCGCATCCTCAACCAGCGCCATCGCGCCCCAGGAATTCCGCGTCGCCGTGTGCGCGGTCCGCAGCGTCGTCGCCACCAGCTTCAGGTTCGGATACGCAGCCGCCACGTCGCGCAGCATCTGCTCGTAGCTCGCCACCGGCAGCTCGTGGAACGCCTCGGAAACGCCCTTGAGCGCAATCCCAAGCATCGCCGAAAAGTCTTCCTCGTTGCCGAGCAGCACATCGACCTTGCGCACCAGCTCGCGGTTCACTTCCTGCGCTCGGGCCTTGCCGCCGATGCTCTTCCACAGCGACTCGCGGTAGTTCAGGTCATAGGAAATCGGCGTCTCATGCCGTCGCGCCGCATCCATCGCTTCCGCGGTGACAGCAGGCGTGGTCTCCGACAGCGCCGCAAAGATGCCGCCGGTGTGCAACCAGCGCGCGCCCTTCTCCGGCCCGAAGATGCCGTTCCAGTCCCAGTCGCCAGTCTGGCTGTGGGCAATCGCCGTGTGGCCGCGATCGGAGCAGCCCACGCCGGCCCGCACCCCAAACCCACGCTCGGTGAAGTTGAGGCCGTTGCGCACCGCGCGCCCCACGCCGTCATACGGAATCCAGCGCAGCAGCGCCGGATCGACGCCCCCCTGCAGGATCATGTCCTCGACCAGACGCCCGACCGGATTGTCCGCCAGCGCCGTCGCGATGGCCGTCCGCAGGCCAAAGCACCGCCGCAGCCCGCGCGCCACGTTGTATTCGCCCCCGCCTTCCCACACCTGAAAGTGCCGCGTGGTGTGAATGCGGCCTTCCATGGGATCGAGTCGCAGCATCACCTCGCCCAGGCTGATTTCATCCCAGCGAGTCGTGCCTGCCTTCAGTTGGATCGCATCCATTCGTCGGTTCTCCGCGCCGCGTGCAGCAAGGCGTCCAGTGTCAGCGTCCAGTATCGCAGTATGATGGCTGCTGCGGTTACCCCTTGCGCGGAGTCTGCGTTCCATGAAGGTTGGCGTCTTTACCCCGCTTCTTTCGCAGCTGGCTTTGCCTGCGGTGCTCAGAAAGCTCCAGGCTCTGCACATCGATACGGTCGAGCTCGGCACCGGCAACTATCCTGGCGATGCGCACTGCAAGCTGTCGATGCTGGAGAGCGCACAGGCGCTGAGCGAATTCCAAAAGGTCCTTGCCGATCACAGCTTCTCCATCAGCGCCCTGAGCTGTCACGGCAACGCGCTGCATCCCGATCCGGCCCGTGCCGCGCACGACAAAGACGTCAGCCGCCGGACCATCCTTCTCGCGGAGAAGCTCGGCATCCCGGTGGTCGTCGACTTTTCCGGCTGCCCGGGCGGCTCGCCCCAGGCAACGCAGCCCAACTGGGTCACCTGCCCCTGGCCGCCCGACTACCTCGACGTTCTCAAGTGGCAATGGGACGAAGTCGTCACACCCTATTGGGTCGAGCACGGACAATTCGCCGCCGATCACGGTGTGCGCATCGCCATCGAGATGCACCCCGGCTTCGTTGTCTACAGTCCGGAGACAATGCTGCGGTTGCGAGCGATTGCGGGGCCGTCGGTCGGCTGCAACCTCGATCCCAGTCATCTTTTCTGGCAGAACATCGACCCCATTGCAGCGGTGCGCGTGCTGGGCGACGCCATCTTTCACGTCCATGCCAAGGACACGCAGATCTATACCGCCAACCTGCCGCGCACCGGCGTTCTCGATACCAAACCGTACACCGACGAGCGCAACCGCGGCTGGATCTTCCGCACCTGCGGCTATGGCCATGGCGCGGAGTGGTGGAAAGAATTCATCTCGACGCTGCGCATGTTCGGTTACGATAACGTGCTCTCCATCGAGCACGAGGATTCGCTGCTGTCCGCAGAAGAAGGTCTGAGCAAAGCCGCGGCCTTCCTCAACGATCGGGTGATTCGCGAGCAGCCGGGCGCGGCCTGGTGGGTATAGGCGGGAAGGGAAGATGACGCAACGCATCCGCACGGCGGTGGTCGGAACCGGTTTCATGGGTCGTGTCCACCTCGAAGCCCTTCGCCGGGTCGAAGGGGTCGATGTCGCCGCCATCGCCGGTCGCAACGACGCTGCCGCGGAGAAGCTCGGCTCGGCCTTCGCGGTTCCACGTTCCGCTTTCGAGACCATCCTTCGCGACAAGAGCATTCACGCGGTCCACCTCTGCACCCCCAATGCGCAGCATTATCCGATGGCAAAGGCGGCCCTTGAGGCGGGGAAGCACGTGCTTTGCGAGAAGCCCCTGGCCATTAGCCTTCCGGAAGCGAAGGAGCTGGCCGTCCTCGCCGCGCGCGCCGGGTTGCGCAACTGCGTGTGCCACAACCTGCGGGCTTACCCCATGGTTCAGCAAATGCGCCAACTCCGGAAGACCGGCGAGCTGGGCGAGATTCTGGTCGCGCAGGGTAACTACTCGCAGGACTGGCTCCTCTATGAAACGGACTGGAACTGGCGCGTCTCCTCGAAAGACGGCGGCCCGTCGCGCTGCATGGCCGACATCGGCTCGCACTGGTTCGATCTGACCGAACACGTGACCAGCCTGCGCGTCTCTTCGCTGTGCGCCGATCTCCAGACGTTTCACAAAACGCGCAAGCAGCCGCGCGGCCCCGTCGAAACCTTCGCGAACACGATGGCCGGCGACCAGGTGACGATCGATACACCGATCGACACCGAAGACTGCGGCTCGGTGATCTTCCGGCTCGGTGAGCGCGCTCGCGGCGCCATGATGGCCAGTCAGGTTGCGGCCGGCCGCAAGAACCGCTTCAGCATCGAGATCTACGGCACAAAAGCCGGTGTCGCGTGGGATCAGGAGCGTCCCGATGAATTGTGGATCGGTCATCGGGACAGCCCCAACAGCCTGCTCATCAAGGATCCCTCGCTTCTGCAGCCGGGCGCCCGGAGCTTCGCCGACCTGCCCGGAGGCCACAGCGAGGGCTACGACGACACGTTCAAGCAGGTCTTCCGCCGCTTCTATGCGTCCATCCGCGATCCGGAAGCCCCGCGCGACTACCCGCAGTTTGCCGACGGGCTGCGTCAGCTGGTGATCCTGGACGCGGAACTGGAAAGCCACCGCACCCGCTGCTGGATTGATCTTCCTGTCGAATAGAACCCGCCTCACCCGCTAAAGGAGAGCCTTCCCTTGCTGATCCTGGCTGCAGTGGTTGCCATCTTCGTCTACGGCATGACAGCCGCGATGCTGGGGACGATCCTGCCGTATTTATCGGGCCGGTTTCAGCTCACGCCCCGCCAGAATGGAACCATTGCCACCGCCCAGGCCCTCGGATTAATGCTCGCCTCCCTCGGCGTTGGCCCGCTGCTTGACGATGTCGGTAAGAAATTCGGCATCAGCCTGGGACTGGTCTTCATCCTCGCCGCCCTGCTGGCCCTCCCGCGCGCCTCCGGCTTTCGCAGCGTCGTCTTCCTGCTGTTTCTGCTGGGCATGGGCGGCGGCATCGTCACCACCGGAGCCAATGCGCTCACCAGCGACGTGGGCGAAGCGCACCGAGCGGTGGCTCTCAACCTGGTGAACATCTTCTTCGGTCTCGGCGGACTGGCCACGCCGTTTATCTCAGCCAATCTCTTCGCGCGGAACTGGGTGCGCCTCTGCTCGTGGGTCGCGGGGTTCACCGTGGTCGCGCTCGGCATTCAGATTGCCGCCCACATGCCGCCCCCAACCGGCGCAGGCCGCTTCATCCTCGCGGATGCCGGCCCGGTCCTCGGACGCCCGCTGCTCTTCCTTCTCTGCCTGTTCATGTTCCTCTACATCGGGTGCGAGGTAGGCGTGTGGAACTGGCTGGTGCGCCATCTCATTGCCGAAGGCGTTCCGGAAAAGCATGCGCTGAACATCCTGTCGCTGGGCTTCGCCCTGGGATTGCTCCTCGGCCGGGTCGCCGTCCTTCCGATTCTCATCCATGTTCCCGCGGCCCAGGTCACGCTCATAGCTTCTGTCGCCATGACGATTACAACCTTCCTCATGCTGCGCGTCCACAAGGTCTCGGCGTCCTGGATTCTCGTGTTTCTTGCCGGGCTTTCCATGGCCCCGGTCTTTCCCACCACGCTCGCCATTGTGGGCAACGCCTTCCCGCGCATGACCGGCACGGCCATCGGCATCGTCATTACCTGCGGATGGGCCGGACTCGCGGTCAGCTCGCGCATCATCGGCGCCATTGCCGGCGGCGATCCGCGGCGGCTGGGCAAGGCGCTGCTGGTCATTCCCGCTTCATCGGTGCTGATGATCGGAATCAATCTGGCGATTCTGGCCGTGCTGCGCTGACTCCCGGCTCAGGACTGCACAGAGCGCAGCCAGTCGGCATCGACCTTCAGCGCCTGCATGGCGGGCATGTCCGGGTAGGCTTCCTGCTCGTTGAAGATGTGCCGTATCGGAGCCTTTTTCGCCGCAGCGAAGATCGGCCCGTAGTCGATGCTGCCCCGGCCCAGTTCGGCTGAGACCGGCACCGTCCCTGGCTTCCAGCCGTTCAGATTGAATTCCTTGATGTGCAGCATCGAGTAGCGTTCCGGGTATTTCGTCAGATAGTGCTGCGGCTTTTGTCCACCGACAACCACCCACCCGCAATCCATTTCAAAGGTTACCAGCTTCGGATCGGTTGACTGCAGCAGGATGTCATAGGGCAACACCCCGTCCTTCTCGTGAAACTCAAAAAAGTGATTGTGATAGCCGAACCGCATCCCCGCGGCTTTTACCTTCGCACCGATCTCATTGAACTGATCCGCATTCCATTTCCAGTCGTCGAGCGACATAGCCTTCATAGCATCCAGCCAGCTCGCACCCTTTTGCGGATTCCGTAACATCGGCGAGGAGCAGATGATAAAGCGAAGGCCCAGCGACTTCCCATAAGCGATGGTCTCCTCCACATTGGGCTTCAACTGCGGCAGGGAATAATGCGCGCTGACGCACCGCAGCCCGGCCTGCTCCATCGACCGCTTCACCTCCGCGGCAGAATGGCCGTAGAAACCGGCCGCCTCGACCTCGCGATATCCCATGGCGGCCAGCTTTTGCAGCGTGCCGTCATACTCCTTCGGCAGGAACTCGCGAACCGAATAGAGCTGCAGCCCCAGCGGCAGATCCAACGGGCTGGCCCACAGGTCCGGCAACCCTGCGACAAATGCGCCGGCGGCCGCCGCCTTCACAAAATCCCTTCTGGTTACAAAGCGGGTCTTCACCATGGCCCCTTCCCCCAGCTGAAAGTTCGGTTCCAGCATACGCCGGATGACCGCGGCTCCCGCTCCATCGTGACTCTGCGCAGGAAAAAGCGCAGTGGAGCCTTCGCCCCACTGCGCAGGAGGAAAGACTGGAGTTAGAAGAGAATCTTCCCGCCGAACTGCAGCTCGCGCGGATCGTAGGTGTTCGTGATCTGCCCGAACGTGCTGTCGTTCGTCCCGGAATCGAGGCTCTCGAATTCAGTGTGGTTGAAGGTGTTGAACGATTCCACTCGCAGCTGCAGGCGGGGACCCTCAGCGCGACTGCTGAAGGGGAAATCCTTGTACATCGACAGGTTCCAGTTGAACAATCCAGGTAAGTGGATCGTATCCTTGCGCGCGTCCCCGAAGCCGTTGTTCCCCCCGCCTGCCCATGGCGCAATCGGCGCCGCGAACGAGGTGGTGGTGAACCACTGCTTTTGCGTCTTCGGAAAGTTCACATGGCTGACGATGTCAGGACGGTTTTCCGTATTGCCACCCAGTCCCAGAGTATCCGGCCCGTTGTAGTAGATATTTTGCGGTGATCCAACCTCGGCCTGCGTGATGCCGGCGATCTGCCAGCCGCTGGCAGCCGTCCGCATCAGCGCACCCGAGTGTTTGAACCACGGCTCCGAGTAGATATAGTTCGCGTTGAAGATATGCCGCCGGTCGAAGTTTCCCGAGCCATAGTCGTAATACTTGTTGTACGGATCGGAGAGCGTTCCGCCCGAGCCCGCCAGGGTGGCCGTCGAGAGATCGGCGCTCTGGATGTCGAGTTCGTGCGACCAGGTATAGGCCAGTTGCAGAGTGAGCCCGTGCCGGTTGTCCATGCGCAGTCCCGCCTGCAGGGAGTTGTAGTTGAAGTTGGTTGTGTTTTCCTCCTGGCGCACGTTGCCAAACCCCAGGTAACGACGATAGAGGTTTGTGTTCGATGGCAGGTTGGGGCACGGATTGGCGCCCGGTGACGGAGGTGCGGTTCCGGTGCAGTTGGTCGCGACCTCTTCGCGCTCGTTAATGGCGTTCAGTGGCAGGTCGTTGATCTCCCGCAGGTCGTTCTGGTCCCATCCGGTTGTGCCCACGTACTGGACCGCCAAAATCACCGACGGTGCCAGCTGGTGCTGGACGCCCAGGCTGAACTGCGCCGTCCCTGGATTCGGATAGTGGTAAGCGAGGTTGGTCAAGCCCGGTGCGGCCACCGGAATCGCCGCTGTCGCTCCCGTCGAATCGCTGGTGTGCGGATCGGAGAAGTACACGTTGCTGACCCCGGGCTGGTAGGCATAGGGCGGGTTTGCGTCCAGGTTATAAATATCGTTCCCCTGTACGCGGTTGTAGAAGATGCCCACTCCGCCGCGCAGAACCGTTTGCCCGTTGCCGAACATATCCCATGCGAAGCCCAGCCGGGGCTGCGGTGTGAAATAGTCGTTCGCTACCAGGCTGCGCGAAGTGCCGTTCAGAG
Source organism: Acidobacteriaceae bacterium (assembly GCA_036269135.1). Lineage (GTDB taxonomy): Bacteria > Acidobacteriota > Terriglobia > Terriglobales > Acidobacteriaceae > Palsa-343. Next base: position 59,209 of record DATASQ010000025.1, on the reverse strand, counting down.
CGGCTTCCTGGATGCCGTTCAGGTAGAAGGTTCCTCCGTTCACCGTCGCCAGCCCCGGGCTGGGGCCGCTGCAGCCCAGGGCAACGCCCGTGCACAGGCTTCCCGCCGAATTGAACGTGGCCGCATCCGCCGGGTCATACGCCGCCGGATTAAAGTTAGCGACCTGGTTGTTCTTTTCAAACACACGCGGCAGGCCGTCATAGCGGAAGCCCAGGTTCAGCGTCAGCCGCGATGTGACGTGCCAGTTATCCATCGCATAGAACGAATACGTGTTATCGAGCCAGTGATCGGTGCGCTGGGTTTGTAACTGGTCGTAGGAACTGGCAAAGCCCAGCAGAAAATTCAGATAAGAATCATGGGAAAACTGCGATCCGTTGAACCCGTAATCGCCTTCGGTATCCGCCTGGATCTGCTGGTTCTTGTCTTCGCGCATGTACGAGAAGCCAAACCGCATCGCGTGTCGGCCTTTCGTCCAGTTCAAATCGTCGCGCAGCTGATAGTCCAGATAGGAATTGTGCCAGGGCCAGTAGATGACGGTCCAGGTCGTGTTCAGCGGACCGCCGCTGAAACCTACCTGCGGCAGCCGGTTCAGGGCGTTGTTGCCGGGGAAAAAGCTGCTCGCCGCATACCCGGCCGGCTGGGCATAGATGCCGGCAGGCGTTACGTTGATCGTGTTCCCGTTGGCGTAGAAGCCGGTTTCGTTCAGCAGCGAAGGCGAGATCGCCTGGGTCAGGCGAACCGCGGCGCCCCACGACGGGTTGCCGAACACATCGCCCACCGTGTCATAGCTGTCGCCGCTCCACTGGGTGGGGAAGATGGTTTGCTGCGCGGCGTCGTGAATCCAGCTGCCCATCAGGTGATATTTCTGCGAGATGTTCTGGTCGATGCGGACCACATCCTCCCGCACATAGGTCGGCTGTTTCGGCGATGCAATGTAGTTATCCGTTCCGGAATTCGGCGCCGGGATCGCCCCCGTACCCATAAAGGCCACTGCATTCGAGTCCAGCAGGTTCGCCGGGATCACGTTGCCCGGGAAAGGCTGGCCGGCCGTCAGGCCATCCTGGGCGTAGAGTCCGCCCGGTCCGGAGTATCGCGGGTCGCCTGTCGCGGGCACCACCGGCGTGGCTTCACCGTTGAAAGGAACATAGGCGAGCGGCGCGCCCGCCGTCGGGATATCCGCCGCCGGCACAGTCGGCGTCACCGAGGGGTTCGCTCCCTGGATAAACCGCCGATCTTCTTCCTGCCAGAAGAAGAACGTCTTGTCGCGGTTCTTGTTATAAAGGTGCGGAATGAACAGCGGCCCGCCAATGTTCCCGCCAAAGATATTCAGGCGCAGCTCCGGGCTCGGCTGCTTGTTCTGCTTGGAAAAGTAGTAACCGGCGTCGTAAGCGTCGTTGCGGTTGAACTCCCAGGCGCCGCCATGGTATTGGCGCGTGCCGCTCTTTAGTTCGATCAGCACCGTGCCGCCCGACGATAGACCGTAATCCGGAGGATAGTTACTGGCCAGCACCTGGAATTGCGCGATGGCATCGGGGGAGGGAAGCGCGTCCAGCTTGCCGCCCGATCCGCGGTCGTACACCTCGCCCCCGTCGATCAGAAAGTTATTCTGATCCGGCCGCATCCCGTTAAAGCTGATCGTCGCCGTGCTGGTCTGCGCCATCACTCCATTGAACGAGGGCAGGTTCCCGGAAACACCCGCGCCCAGAGTCGTCAGGCTGGTGATGTTGCGGCCGTTGGTGGCAATATCCCGCACCTGCTGTCCGCTGATCAGCGTGCTGACCTCATTCGACTCCGACTGAACCTGCAGCGTATTCGCCTGAACCGTCACCGTCTGATTGTTGCCTCCCACTTTCAGGGACGCATCTTCGCGATAGGTCTGCGCGAGATTCACGACGATGCCCGACTTCTTGTAAATGGAGAAGCCCGCTGCCGCGATCGAGAGGTCGTAATGCCCAATGCCGAGCCCGGGCATGTTGAAAATGCCATCGTTGTTCGTTTTGGTCGTCTGTGAGGTTCCGGTTTCCTGACTGATGACGGTAACGTCTGCATTCGGTACCACGGCCCCGCTGGGATCGGTAACCGTTCCGGTAATCGCTGAAGTCGCCTGCGCCCACGCTGTCCCGCCCCCCATGGCTCCGAGGAGCATGAATGCGCACAGAAGGCAGAGCAGCGTCCTGAACTGCTTGAGCATGAAATTAACCTCCGAAAGAAATGCGTCTGTAAGTGCTTTTTCGATTTACTGCTGGCCTTAAAACAGAAAACTTTGTATGTATACTGCCGCGTTAATATCCTTGTCAAACAGGCATGCGCGGCTCATGTGGATAAACGCTCAATGCTTAACAGTTTTAGCTTGGACTCCGGTCGGAAGACGTGCATCTCCCGGGGTTCGCGTGCGAACCGCGCAGTCGATTGCTGGGTTAATGGGAACGAGACGTAGACGGCGAGTTAACATGCAGCCGCTGACACAGATGCCGTTCAGGCCGGCATCGTGGCCATCCCCGCTCGCGAAAGAGGCGTCATCCTGCGCCGTCGGCCGTGCGCGCCCCGGGTGGCGGGAAGGTGCCGGGAAGCGATCCACCCACGCGGACGGCTGTTCAACGGCCGATTCCGTCAGGTTCCGGGTGAGTCTTTCTCTCAGTCGATCGGCTTCGGTCCCAGCCAGACCGGTTCCGGCTCAAGGTGGATGTGGAACTGCTTCTCCACCCCGGCTACGATGCAATCTCGCAGAGCCACGATCTCCCGCGTCGTCGCGCCTCCCCGGTTGATCAGGGCCAGCGTGTGCCGGCTGGAAATTCCCGCTCTCCCCATCGCGAATCCCTTAGGGAACCCGGCATGCTCCAGCAGCCAGGCCGCTGGAATCTTCACGAATCCCGGGTGCGCCGGATAAAAGGGCGGCGCGATGGCCTCTGCGGCAGCCAGCGCGTCATAGAGCGCCTGGGGCACGACAGGGTTCTTGAAAAAGCTGCCGGCGCTGCGGCAGTCCGGATCGCCGTCCGCCAGCAGCATGCCCTTGCCATGCCGAATCGCCCGCACCGCTGCGGCGGTCTCGGCCAGCGTCGGCGCTTCCGGGCGATCCCGAAAATGCCTCTGCAAATCGGCGTAGACCAGGGTCGGAGCCGCATCCTTTTGCAGGCGATAGTCCACGCGGGTCACAACGTAACGTCCCCGCTCCGTGGAGTTGAAGACACTGCGGCGGTAGGCAAATCCGCACATTGAGGCGGGCATCTGGAGAAATTCAAGGCTCGTCAGGTCCAGCACCCGCACCTGTTCAATCGTCGCGGAGACCTCCTGCCCGTACGCGCCCACATTCTGCACCGGCGTGCCGCCCACCGTTCCCGGGATCCCGGCCAGACACTCGATCCCCCCATGGTTCAGCGCGACTGCCTGCGCAACAAAGTCGTCCCAGATCACGCCGGCCCCGACCTGAAATCGGCTCTCCACCCGGGTCATGCCGAGCAGGGCAATGTGCACCACCAGGCCGGGAAACCCCTCATCGGCAACCACCAGATTGCTGCCGCCGCCCAGCACGAACAGGGGCAGGCGCCGCTCCCGCGCAAAGCCCACGGCTTCCAGCAGCGCGCCTTCCTCGCCCACATCGGTAAGCCAGCGCGCCGCTCCTCCAACGCCAAGCGTCGTGCGCGGAGCCAGGGGCACCTGTTCCTGAAGGAGCATCCAAATGAGATATATCAGGTTGGTGGCGCGACGCCGACCGGCTTCGTACAATGAAAGTGGTCCCCAGCTCAAGACCGGAGGAAATGAAAACCAATGTATCCAGAGATCATGCTGATCCCCATGCGTGAGGAGTTGACCCGCGCCGGCATTGAAGAAGCGCGCACGGCAGAAGCGGTCGAAACGGCCGTTGCCAAACCGGGTACCACGATGGTGGTGGTCAACTCGATCTGCGGTTGTGCCGCGGGCAAAATGCGTCCCGGCGTCCGCCTGGCGCTGCGCAACGCCACCCTCCCCGATCACTCCATCGCGGTGTTTGCGGGGCAGGACCGCGAGGCCACCGACCGCGCCCGCTCCTTTTTTGAAGATAACCCGCCCACGTCGCCCGCGGTCGCGATCCTGCGTGACGGAAAACTCGTGTACCTGATGCAGCGCTACATCATTGAAAACAGCACGCCCCAGGCCATCGCCGAAGAGCTGTCCCGGGCCTTCAATGAGTTTTGTGCGAAGCAGACGGTCTGACCGGGCGGCAGGCGGATGACGAAGAGGCTGCGCTGCGGCGCGGCCTCTTCATTTGGCCGGTTCGGCCTCGGAAACGACCCGCCGGCGGGCTTCGGAATTCAAAGCCGTTCCGCCACGATCCGATGCCCGATAGACGCTGACGCGATCGCGCCCCTCGCGTTTGGATCGATACAGTGCCTCATCGGAGCGCAGCAGGAAGTCCGTCGTCGTATCCCGGGGTTCGCTCACCGCAACCCCGATGCTGGCCGTCAGGGTCACGCTGCCCGGCAGGCCGACCATGGTGGCGATCGTCTGGCGAATCCGTTCGGCGGCCACGCGCGACTCTTCCAGCGCTGCGTTGCGCAGCAACACCACGAACTCCTCGCCGCCGTAGCGCGCCAGCACATCCGAGGGTCGCGTCCCCTCCCGAATCGCGATCGCGATTCTCCGCAGCGCATCGTCGCCGGCGAAATGCCCCAGCGAATCGTTCACCTGCTTGAAGTAGTCCAGATCGATCAGCATCAGCCCCATCAGGCCCCCGCTGCGCTCGCATCGCAGCAGCTCGCGCCGCAGGATTTCCTCGAACGCCCGGCGATTCAGCAGGCCCGTCAGCGCATCGGTTTGCGCCATCTTGCTCAGATCCAGGCGATGCACCGTGAGCGCCAGCCAAAGCAGCGCGATCACCGTCGCCAGCGCCAGAATCATGGACAGGTAGCTGAAGCCCACATTCACCAGGTCCGGGTGGATGAAGTTCACGCCCACCAGCGGGCCCGCATGGTAGTCGGAAACAAACCAGCCCACCTGCAGCAGGGTAGAAACGATGAGCAGCCACGCGCACGCTCGTGCCGCCGGGCGGATGGTCGCGTCCTTTTCCCGGAAAAGGCGGACCGCGGTCGTCAGAAAAATAGCGGCCATGACGGATGCATGAACCAGCAGCCGCCCCAGCGCCTCGTCATGGACGTAGGTGAACCACAGGAATGCGGGAAGCCCCAGAAAAATCGCCAGGCCAGGCCAGGGAAACAGCCGCGGAGGCTGCTGCTGCACATCGGCCGCCGCCAGATAAACGTAAAGACCGCCCACGAAGAGCAGAAAATTGGGAACGACCAGGCTGACCAGGGTCGGAGCCCAGGGGCGCAGCCCGAAAAGCAAAATCGCCGCCAGGGCGCACAGAATGAAGCCGACCAGCTGTCGGCTGCCATGCAAATCCGGGGTGCTCCGGCGTACCCCCCTGAATCCCACCAGCATCAGGAGGAGAGCCGCGGCATAACCACACATCAGGAAGGGTGTATACATAGCTGCGTTTCTTCAACACCTCCCAAAATCATTGAGCCCCTTCTCCAGCGGGATCGAGGCATTCGGAGCTGTATGGTACAGAATCAGAGGGGAATGTGTGATTTAGGATGGCATACTCAACGCGTTGAAGGCTATCCCAAAAACGTGTGCCGTTACCAGATTGAACATAGCACCGGATGACCCCGTGGCCGCTTTTTCCGTGAATGAACGCGCTGAGGGATTCCCGCCTCCGCGCCGAATCGTGATCGTCTCCGGACCGCCCGCTTCCGGCAAGACGACGCTCGCCCGTCCGCTCGCCCGCCGGCTCGGCTTTGCCCTGCTGTGCAAGGACGATCTCAAAGAGAGCCTCTACACTTCGCTCGGCGGCGCGTCCGGCGACCTGGCCTTTTCCCGCCGCGTGGGCGACGCGGCTATGGACCTGCTCTGGCTCCTGGCCACCCGGTGTCCCGCCGTCGTGCTCGAAGCCAATTTCCGTACCCGCAATCCCCAGGAGCGCGCCAGGCTTGCAGCCCTCGATGGCCAGGTCGTCGAAGTCCATTGCCGCATTCCGCTGGAAGAAGCCTCCCGGCGTTTCGCCGACCGCGCCCGCGAGGAGCGCCACCACCCCGCCCATCCCCTCACCGAGATGCCGCCCGAGCGAATGGCCGAATACGACGGCCCTTTCGCCCTCGGCCTGATGATCGAAGTCGATACCACCCGTCCCGTCGATCTCGACGCTCTCCTCCATCGAGTCGAGGCCGCCTGGCCGGCCCAGCCTCAGTCTGCAAAGCCCACCGGCGATTTAGAATAGAGCTTTGCACCCGAATCACCGCCGCGCCGAATCCCGGCCTGGGAAATCTCTGCGGCCGCGGTCCGACAAAGGCGCCCCTCCGCATGCACCGTTGGTCGAAGCTTTTAATCCCCACTCTCCGCGAGGCTCCCGCTGATGCGGAGGTGGCCAGCCACAAGTTCCTCGTGCGCGCCGGATACATCCGCCAGCTCGGCGCCGGCATTTATTCCTACCTCTTCCTCGGCCAGCGCTCCATCAACAAGGTCATCGCCATCGTCCGCGAGGAGATGAACCGCATCGGCCAGGAATTCCTGCTGCCCACGATTCATCCCGCCGACCTCTGGCGCGAAAGCGGCCGCTGGACCCTCATGGGCGACAATATGTTCCGCCTCAAAGACCGCAAAGGCGCCGACCTCTGTCTCGGCATGACCCATGAAGAGGTCATGACCGACATCGCGCGCAACGAGCTGCGCAGCTACAAGCAGCTCCCGCAAATCTGGTATCAGATCCAGACCAAGTTCCGCGACGAGCCCCGCCCCAAAGCAGGCCTGCTGCGCGTCCGCCAGTTCATCATGAAGGACAGCTACTCCTTCGACCTCGACGAAGCCGGCCTCGACCGCAGCTACGATCTCCACGATGCCGCCTACCGCGCCATCTTCACCCGCTGCGGCCTCAGCTTTGTCGCCGTCGAAGCCCACTCCGGCGCCATGGGCGGCTCCCGCTCGCAGGAATTCATGGTCTACACCGACGCTGGCGAAGACCAAATCGTCAGCTGTCCCGCCTGCGATTACGCCGCCAACATGGAGAAGGCCACCTCGACCCTCGCCCCCCCGCAGGAGATGGCCGCGACCGGCGACGGCCAGCCCGAGCTCGTTTCCACGCCCGGCCAGGCCTCCATCGTCGACGTCACGAAGTTCTTCGATATCGAGTCCAGCTCCGACATCAAATGCGTCGCCTACATGGCGAAGGTCGCCCAACCGGCCTCCGATCCGAAAAAAGGTCCGCAGGAGACGTTTGTTCCCGTCGTCGCCTTCCTCCGCGGCGATCATTTCGTCAATGAGACCAAGCTGATGGCGGTCGTCGGCGCCAGCGACCTGCGCCCCATGGTGGCCGAAGAACTGGAGCAGTGGATGCACGGCCCCGCCGGCTATCTCGGCCCCGTCGGCCTTGATCCCGCCATGACCCTCAACGATGGCAAGGTCAACGTCATCCTCGATCGCGGCCTCGAAAACCGCCAGAACCTCGTCTGCGGCGCCAACAAGCTCGACCACCACTACCGCAATGTCGTCCCCGGTCGCGATTTCACCTGGACCGCAATCGCCGACATCCGCGACGTCCTCGCCGGCGAAGGCTGCCCCCAGTGCGGCAAGCCGCTCAAAGTCGCCAAAGCCGTCGAAGTCGGCCACATCTTCAAGCTCGGCGATCGCTACACCGACAAAATGGGCGTCCGCGTCCTTGACGCCAACGGCAGGGAAGTGACGCCCATCATGGGCTGCTACGGCATCGGCATCGAGCGCATCCTGACCGCCGCGATCGAGCAGAGTAACGACGCCAACGGTTTCTGGCTGCCGCCCTCCATCGCGCCTTTTGACGTGGTCGTGATCGTCACCAACGTCGCTGACCCCATGCTCAAAGCCACCGGCGAGAAGATCGCTGCCGACCTCGAAACAGCCGGCTTCGATGTCCTTCTGGACGACCGCGACGAGCGCGCAGGCGTAAAGTTCAAGGATGCGGACCTCATCGGAATCCCGTTTCGCGTGACCGTCGGGAAAAAGGCTGCCGAAGGCAAAGTGGAGCTGGTCAAACGCGCCGGCGCGTCCGCCCGCGATGTGGCGATCGCCGAAGTGGCCGCGGAGCTCCGGCAGGAGGTCTCGATCTGACGGGAATGGCCGCCAGGTTACGTGTCCTGCCGGACACAGCGTGTTCGCCGATACACACCTGCCCCGGGCTCGGCGCATCGAAGAGGTTTGTCTTCAACGCCCCGCGAATGGCGAAGCTCGTGCACCACATCCAGGCGGGCGGCTCGACGGAAACCGTCGAGGGAACGTCCGCAACAGGGCGAATCGCGCGTACGATTCGTCTGAAATAGTAGGGAAGGGGTAAACCCGCGTTGGTCGTCAAAGTCAAAGTGCCTCGGTTCAAAGTGAGCGTAACCGGGCGAAATGTTCTCATCACTGCCGGCCTCTGCTGCGCGGTGGTCGCCATTCTGGGCGGCATGGTTTTTGCGTATTACTGGACAAAAATGGGCAAGGTGGTCGACAACCGCCTCAAGCACCCCCTCTTCACCCAGACCGCCAGCATCTATGCCGCGCCGCCGGAAGTCCGGCCTGGCCAGAAGATCAAGCCCTCCGACATTGAGCAGGAGCTGGAGCAGGCCGGCTATACCGTCGACGGCCAGGCCAGGCCCTCGCGCATGGGCACCTACGCTCCCGGTGACGACGACGTCACCATCCATCCCGGCACCGACTCCTACCATGCCCAGGATGGAGCCACCATCCACTTTGCCGACGGCGCCGTCAGCGAAATCACCGGCGACAACGGCCAGCAGCTCGCCGCCTACGAGCTCGAGCCGCTGCTCGTCACCGGTCTTTCGGATCAGAGTCACACCAAGCGCCGCCTCGTCACCTATAACGAGCTGCCCAAATATCTCGTCCCCGCCGTCACGGCCATTGAGGATCGCCACTTCTTCCAGCATGATGGGGTGGACTACCCCCGCGTCTTCGGCGCCATGCTCACCGACATGCGTTCCGGCCGCTATCGTCAGGGCTTCTCCACCCTGACCATGCAGCTGGCCAAGGACTTTTTTCTCTCGCCGCAAAAGAGTCTCAAGCGGAAGTTCCTGCAGGTGCTCATCGCCTTTCAGCTGGAGCATCGCTTCAATAAGCAGCAGATCTTCCAGATGTACGCCAACGAGGTCCCGCTCGGGCAGCGCGGCAGCTTCTCCGTCGACGGTTTTGGCGAAGCCGCCCAGGCCTACTTCGGCAAGGATGTCAGCCAGCTCGACCTGCCCGAATGCGCTCTGCTGGCCGGCGTCATCCAGAGCCCCAGCTGGCTCAATCCCTTCCGCCACCCCGATCGCGCCCTCGAGCGCCGCAACGTCGTCCTCGACGCCATGATCGAGACCGGAGACATCACCCGAGCGCAGGCCGCCGAAGCCAAAGCCGCGCCTCTGGGTCTCGATCCAGGCGCCTTTGACGCCGGCGAAGCTCCGTATTTCGTCGACCTCGTCCGCGATCAGCTCATCCAGCGTCTCGGCGATGCCGACTACAACCAGCAGGGCCTGCGCATCTACACCTCGCTCGACCCTCAGCTCCAGCAGATCGCCCAGGATGCCGTCGCCGACGGCATGAAACAGGTAGACGAAATCGTGCGCCTCCGGCATGAGCGCCTTGCCCGCATCGCGGCCAAAAAAGGCGAGACCCTTCCCCCGGCCACCTACCCGCAGGTCGCGCTTGTCGCGCTCAATCCGCACACCGGCCAGATTCTCGCGCTCGTCGGCGGACGCAATTACGGCGTCAGCCAGCTCGACCACGCCGTGCGCGACCGTCCCACCGGTTCCATCTTCAAACCCTTTGTCTACGCGGCCGCCTTCAATACTGCTCTGGCCGGCACCCCGCTGACCAACACCGATGGAACCACCGCCGTCTTCACGCCCGTGACCATGCTGCACGACGCGCAGACCACCTTCACCTTCGATAACCAGGCCTACACGCCGCGCGATTTCGACAACAAGTACTACGGCGACATTCCCGCCGTCGAGGCCCTCTATCGCTCGCTGAATAACCCCACCATCGCTCTCGCGCAAATGGTCGGCTTCGACAATGTGGCAGCTCTGGCGCGCGATGCCGGGATCAAATCCGCCCGCGCCACGCCCGCCATGGCCATCGGCGCCTACGGAGCTACGCCGCTGGAAATGGCCGGTGCCTACACGGTCTTCGGCAACGAAGGCGTCAGGATCAGTCCCTGGATGCTCGCCTCCGTGCGCTCGACCAACGGCGACGTCATCGCGGACTACACACCGGACACCAAGCCGGTCCTCGATCCGCGCGCCGCCTTTCTCACCGTCAGCATGATGGAGCAGGTCCTGAACAATCCGCACGGCACCGGCGCCGGCGTCCGCAACATGGGCTTCACCGCCCCCGCCGCCGGAAAAACCGGCACCTCGCACGACGCCTGGTATGCGGGCTTTACCAGCAACCTGCTGTGCGTCGTCTGGGTCGGCAATGACGACTACACCGATATCAAGATCGAAGGCGCTCATGCCGCCGGTCCCATCTGGGCCGACTTCATGAAGAACGCGGTCAAGCTGCCGGAGTACTCCGACACCCGCGAGTTCGTCCCGCCCCCGGGCGTCGTCCAGGTTCGCCTCGACGACGTCACCAACCTCCTCGCGGATGCCTCCTGCCCCGACGACTACACGGCCGCCTTCCTCGACGGAACTCAGCCCACCGATACCTGCGATCACTCCATGGGCGACCAGCGCAATCTCTTCCAGAAGATCTTCGGCTTCGGCCAGCGCCCGGTGAACCCGCCGCCTCCGCCGCCAAAGATCGCCCAGCCCGCGCCCGCACCGGCGAAGGTGAACCCGGCGCAGCCGTCCGTGGCGCAAACCCAGCCAGCCGATCAGAATCCTGATGAGAAAAAGAAGAAGAAGCGCGGCTTCTGGTCCCGCCTCTTCGGCAAAGGCGACGACACCAGCCAGCAGCAAAACCAGAACCCGCAACAGTAGACCGTCACGCCTTTACAGGCAAATGCCTCGACAGGGTTTCTGTACGAATCGGGCGTTGTGTCAGGCTCCCCTAAGAGAGGGGGCTTTAGCCCCTGAGCCAGGCTGCATGAATCCGCGACGCACCGAGCCCCCACGCCGGCCGCCGTCGGCTCAAACGGGGGAAGGCCGTCGCCGATAAGAATCTCAGCCGTGCCGGACACCTAATGCGGTCGGATCGCCGCCCAACCGACCGCGCCTCGACCAAACTGATTAGGATGATGCCAGGCTTTGTAACTGCGATGGGCTGGATTACGACGCCGTCCCGAATCGCCAAATCACGGGGTTGAGAGGCAGTATGTCGCCGGAGTGGACGATAGCGGGGCTCTGGATTGTTTGGCTGACCTCGTGGGGCGTTGCCGCGGCCTGGTCGAGTCGCACGGTGAAACGAACCGGAGTCGCTACAGCCGCTTCAGCCCTGAGGCTGTCAGGCGCTCACTTTCCATCAACAGAAAAAGCCAGCAATACATTACCGGGCATGCCGGCATTGATCGAATAGCCGGAGACCACATAAACCATGCCTCCCGCGACCACCGGCCCGGCATAATTGATGGACCCGCCGTGCGCTGCCACCCCATTCACGGTTTGGAATGGGCGCGAAGTATCGAAATCCCACAGCAGCCGCCCGTCCGCGCTGTCGTAGGCGCGGATGTGCCCGTCGAGTGACGCGGCGAAGACCACTCCAGGAATGAGCGTGGCGGGTGCCTGATCCGAGGCGCTGCAGCCCGGTGTCGCCAGACAGGCTGGCGCAGGCGCCGCTGCGGACCAGATTTTTTTACCGCTCGCGACGTCCAGGGCAAACAAACCGCCCCCGCTCTTCGGATCCAGAGACCAGTCCGACAGAGGCACGTACACCGTCCGGGCATCGGCGGCCGCACCAAACTCGATGCCGCCGAGCGGTCCGCCCTTGCCGAGACGGGTCGACCAAACCATCCTGCCCTGGTCGTCGGGATCGAGAGCGTAGACCACGCCCGATTTCTGACCCACAATCAGCAGCCGCTTTCCGTTGCCGAGGGTCCGCAGGATCGGCGGTGCGCCGATGTCGAAGTCGCCGCCGGGATTGGGTGGACAACTCGCCTTGTCCTCCGCCACGCAGCCGATGTTGAAGCGGTCGTCGGCCGTGAGCTGGTGGGTCCAGAGAATTTTGCCGCTGCTCAGATCGATGGCGAGAACCGCGTCGCTCGCCGCGGTCCCGGGATCGGAATAGTTGTCGCCCGTGCCGGTGTACAGGACGTGACGATCGGGATCGATGGTGGGCGAACTCCAGATTCCTGCGCCCGAAGGACCGAACATCTGCGTGCCCGCGGCATTGGTCGCGCCCGGTCGGGCCTTCGTTGCGATCGTGTACGTCTGCCACACGATGGCCCCGGTCTTCGCGTTCAGCGCGGCGATGCTGCCGCGGAAGGTGCAGCACGGATACTTCGAATTCGCACCGGCCAGCTCTTCTGCTGACGAAACCGGCACGTAGAGCCGTCCCTCATAGAGCCTGGGCGCACCCGTCACCATGGCGAATGGGTGGTGGTCCAGATCCGTGCTCCACAACAGAGCCCCGGTCCCCGCGTCCAGCGCATACGCTCTGCCCTGAATGTCTCCGAAGTAGGCTGTTTTGCCGTCGGGGCTGATGGTGATAGCCGTGCGCGCCTGCGACGCCGGCAGATAGCTCCAGATCACGCAACCGGTGCGTGCGCTCAGGGAGTCGATGCGCCCGTCGCCGCCGGCCACGAAAATTCTGTCGCCCACCACGGTTGGCGGGCCTCCGCCGCTGGTGGCGCCCACGTAACCGAACGCCCACTTCACGCGCAGCCGCGAAATCTCATCTTTGCTCAGTCCCGCGGCATCGCCAGGCTGGAAGCGGCTGTTGGCAAGGTCCACGCTCCATCCATTCCACAGCGGCGTGTTCGCCATGGGAGATGCGTCTGTGCCGCACGCATCCGCCCGTCCCGGTTCCAGGGACTTTTCCGCCACGCCGAGATACGCAGCCAGCGCCACCCGCTGCTCATGGGACAGGTCCGCGGCCTGCATCTGCATTTTCCCCGTCTCGATGGCTGCAAGGATGGTCGCCTGCGGCATGAGCCGGAGCGTGGACGGCCATGGCGCCCGCGTCGCATTGAAGGGTGCATGGCAGTACGAACAGTGCGACTGGAACAGATAAGTGCCGTCGCGGTGAAAATCCGGAGCCTGCGCCAGCCGCACCAGCGTCACCGCCAGGTCCTGGCCGTCCTCGGCCCACGTTCCGGTCATAGCGCTTCCGTCAGCGCTCAGCTTGCCGTGAAACACAACCTTCGGCTCGCTGAGATCGAACGCGAGTGCATGGTCGCCGGCCTCCACAGACTGCAGCGGAATGCCCAGCTTGCCGGTATCGGGACTGTCAAGGGTCGCGGTGGCGCCGTCCACACGCAGGACAATCCGCTCCTCCGCGCCGCGCACGCTGAGCTTCCCCTGCCAAACTCCGGTGACCGGCGCTGCGCCGCTGCCGAAGGAGGCCGCCGCGACGCACAGAGAGCCAAACGCCACCAGTCCCGAAAGACGCACCATGAGCAGACACCTTTCCTGAGGAGCTGAAGAAGAAGGGAGTGGCGCAACAGACGCCCCCGATTCTGGATTGCGGCATCGTAGCCCGGGCCTCGGCAAATCGTCAATCCGCTGATTGGCTTCGTGCGCAATTGCCGCCAGACTCCCAGGACTCGTGAACTTTGCCACGTGGGCGAGTTCCGGCCGCAGGTCGGCTAAGCGGCCGAAAACCCTGCCCCGATCTGTCCCCCTGAGGAGCGGGGCGACGAAGGATCTGCGGTTGCCGTTGTGCGTTATTTCGCGGCTCAGCTCCAGCGGCAGGGCTCCCCCCTTGCCGTCGACGGATGGAGCCTCAGCCATGGCGGTCGCCAGCGGGACAGATCGATCCGTCGACATACCCGTTGAATCCCGAACCCGAAAATGAGCCGGGCCTTACGCAAAGCCCCGGCACCGCTCCCGCTCTCCGCCAGCCAGGTTCACCCCACAGCAAGAAGCAAACTCCCCTTATCTGGAATCGTCCAACGAATCGCTTCCCCGCTTCGGACCGCAGTACTGCATGTAGAACCTATTTGGAACGTCAAGCCCCATCCGGATCTCTCCCCCACTCCATCTCCCCCACAACCCCGACCCGCCGAGGCCCTGTGCTACCGTGGCTTCACCATGACCGGAAAAGGGGCCGGCACAGGCCGCCTGGAGGCATTCTCTGACGGCGTCATCGCCGTCATCATCACCATCCTGGTGCTGGAGCTGAAGGTGCCCGCGGCCAGCGGCGAAGCCGGCCTCCTTGCGGTGCTGCCTGCCCTCTTTCTCTACCTGCTCACTTTTGTTCAGATCGGGATCTACTGGGTGAACCACCACTATCTCGTCGAAGAGGCCGAGACCGTGAGCCACGGCATCTTCTGGGCGAATCTCATGTTCCTTTTCGGCCTCTCCCTCTTTCCGTTTGCAACGGAGTGGGTAGGCGTGAAGGGTCTCTCGTCATTGACCGCGGCGCTCTATGCTGCGGTCAGCATCTTGCCGGGGCTTGGCTATATGGCGCTTTGGACGCAGATACGCTCCACCGGTGCGGCCGCCTCGCAGATCAGCTGGGGCAAACAAGCCGCCTCGGTTCTGCTCTACGCGACCGCCATTCCCGCGGCCTGGTACCGGCCCTCGGCCTCCCTCGCCCTCATCGGGATCGTGGCATTGCTGTGGCTCTTGCCGCCAAAATCCCGTTCCCGCAGGAAATGAACCCCCGGCAGACAGAGCGTGCCGTTACCCCTGTACCGTCTCCCTGGCCGATTTCTCTTGTGTCAGACTCTCTGTCCGCCTAGGCTCAAAGACAGTGGGGATGCTCCGCCCAGGCGGATCATCCCCATCGCTGTCTCGGACAGCCGTCCCGACGCTCTTTGACATCCCCGACCCAGGGTGCCCCATGCAAGCCTTTTTTTCGCGGGGCTGGGTGGCCCATGCAACCCTTCTTTTGGCCTGAGTGGGGGAGAAGCCCGCTTGCACCAGAAACAAGGCAAAAGAGGGTAATACCCAAAAGGTATTACCTTGCCGAACCAGTAAAATCAATCAGTTGCCGTATACCCACTCCGGGGGGTGGGGTAGCTACCCGCATCGAACGGTCCATATGCCGAGACTCAGCGTCACCACCCGCAGCAAGCGCCAGGTCGTCGATATCACCGAACAGGTGCAGAAGCACCTGCCGCAAGCCTCAGGCGTCTGCTTCGTCAACGTCCTGCACACAACAGCCGCGCTGACCACGGCCGATCTCGACCCAGGCACGGATCTGGACATGCTCGACGCCTTCGAGGCCATGGTGCCGAAGCTCGACTACCGGCATCCGCACAATCCAGCGCATGTGCCCGATCACATCCTGTCATCGCTGATTGGCACGGCGCTGACGCTGCCCGTCGAATCGGGTTCGCTCGTGCTCGGAACCTGGCAGCGCGTAATCCTGGTGGAACTGGACGGCCCGCGCCAGCGCGAGCTCGTCCTCCAGTTCCTGAATGCGGAGAAAGAAACCCGCTAGATTTTCACCGGAAATCCGGCGGTGCCTTCTTCCGCCTTCACAGCGGCTTCGGCAGCCTGGAAACCCATCTTCGAGTGCGTTCCGTCGCAGAACGGCTTATTCACCGACGCGCCGCAGCGGCACAAGGAAATGGCCGCCTTGCCCGTCAGATCCCACTCGCGTCCTTCGGCATCGACCAGCTTTACCGAACCTTCCACGCGATACGGACCGTTGGGACGCACCGTAATCTTCACTTCGTCAGCCATAACGAGAACTCTCCTGGGAATTAGGAATCGTGCGAATCCCTTTCAGTCTACCTGCGGGATGCCGATCCCACGGAAGAACCATAGCCTCCACGCAGCCCAACCCGGAAGAATGGAAGCTGGGCGGTTCCGAAGCCGTGGTACCACCCAGGATTGCATGGCAACCTCGCTGGCCAATCCGGCCGCACCGCCCGCTCCGCGCGAATCCCAGCCCAGCCACGCCTGGATCTGGCGCTGGCTCTTTCCCAGCCTGGGCGTCGTCTCGCTGCTTGCCTCCTGCATTCTCTGGTCTCTGAAGAAGCCGCTTGCCGGAGACGAGAACTTTACCTATGTCGAACTGGGCGATCCGTCGCTGGGGCACTTGCTGCGCTCCGCTGTGCATCTGGGCGGCGGCGGTATGCCGCTCTTTTATCTGACTGCGTGGCCATGGGCGCACCTTTTCGGCAGAGGCGAGCTTTCGCTGCGGCTCTACTCATCGGTTGCCATTTGCGCCGCCTTTTGGGTTATTTGTGCCGTGTTGCAACGGCTCTTTGGCGCCAGGGCTGGCTTCCTGGGCGCGGCCTTCGCTCTGTTTGCCTCACTCATCGTCGTCGACCAGAACGTCGAAGCCCGCGGCTACGGACTCTACCTGTTCCTCGCCGCAGCCGCTGTCGCGCTGTGCCTTCGCGTGGCAGAAGCGCCCCAGCCCCGTTGGCGCGATCTGAGTCTGCTCACCCTGACGCAGGCCGGCCTGGTCCTGGGCCACGTTCTGGGCCTGCTCTATGGGCCGCTGATGCTGCTGGCCGTGGTCGCTGCCGACCGCCTGCAGCGCCGTTTTCGCCTCCGCGTTTATCTGTGCCTGATTGCCGGATGGGTCGCGCTGCTTCCCTGGATTCCCGCCATTCGGGCTTCGGCAGCCGTCGGTCAACCCCATAGCTGGATACCGATGCCCGGCTTCGATAACCTGGCTGTCGGCTTTTCCTTCTGGCTCTTTGGCGGAATCTATTACCCGCTTCTGCATGCGCACCCTATCGGCGTGTTTTTCGGCTGGTTTTGCGCCGTCGCCTGCGTCGCGGTGCTGTTCACGGCGTCCGTCGCGGCTCTGCGATCCGCCGCACCGAACCGCCGGGCTGCGATCGTTTTGGGCCTCGTCCTCGTGCTGGCGCCGCTTGTTTTCTTTTCGGTGTCTCGCGTCCTGTCGCCCATCTATGTCCCGCGCTATATGATTCCTTCCGCCCTCGGGATCGCCATCCTTGCGGCCACGTGGGTGGGACGCGCAGGGTCCGCGGCAAAATCCATGTGGCCCGGCTGGGCGCTGCTGCTGCTGCCGCTGGTTTCTGCCGTGGTGGCGACGCCGGTTCGGCTGGATACAGCAGGCATCGATCGGCTGGCTGCGGGACAGCCTGTGGTCTGCGACTGGCTCGATGATTTTCTGACGATGACGCGCTACAGCGTTCAGCCAGACGCAGCGGAATATCCGCTGGACTGGCCAGCCGCTCTCCAGGGACCGCCGGCCGCCGTCGGCGCCTATCACCTGATGGAGAACTATCGAGCCGCGGGCTACCTGACCTCGAACCTGCGCGATGTCTCAGGGGTTCTTGCGCAGAGCCGTTTCGTGGTTCTGGATAACACGCAGACGAACTGGTTTCATCTGGAGATCGAGAACAATCCCCGCTTCACCTGGCGCGTTCTTGCCCGGATGAACGGCAAGCATCGCCTGATCGCCGTCGCACAGCGAAAGGCGTCCGCTCCGACCGGCAAATGACCGAGCTCCACTGATTTGTCCGGACACTTCTCTATTCAGAATGAGGCGATGGCCTCTATCCAGCCGTAGGAATCGCGGCGGTCGCGAGAGGCAAGGGCTCCTCCGCGGAATGGGAGGAAGGCCGCGACCACAGGAACCACGCCAGCCATGCCGGCGCGACCCACAGGTAAACCATGTGGGCTTCCCAGAATGCCAGGAATGTCTGCAGTTCCACGACGATGAACATTGCGGCAAGGGTGGCCAACTGCCATCGCGTGGCAGAGCGCCAGGCGGCAACCATCAGAGCCGGCAGCGCCAGCGACTGATCGTAGATCCAGCAATAGGGCGCGACCAGGAGCGAAACCAGCATCAGCAAATGGCCCTGTTCCCGCCAGTCCCAGCGATTGCGGTTCCGCCAGTAGTACCCCAGCGCCCACACGGAACCAAGCACCACCGGCACAAAGGCCAGCCATTTTGCCTGGGGATCGATGAGGTTGCGCAGCTGCACGCTGAGGCAGGGGATGTATTCATTCGAAATGCCCGATCGGGCCGCCCAGTGGAGATATTCACTCCACGCCGCCGGATCGATCAACTCGGTGAGGGCACAGCTGGCCGCCAGCGCGCTCAGGGCGCCGGCCACGATGCGCCAGTTCCGTTGCGCCACGATCCAGACCAGGAGAACGATGCCAAAAGGGACAAACAGGTGTGGCTTGAGCGTGCAGAGCCACAGCGCCGCTCCGCCCCAAAAGGGCCGCGTGCGATGCAGGCGCAGAAACAAGACCAACCCGAGCAGCAGGAAGAGGGAAGTCTGGCCCATGACCACGCAGATGAGCGCGGGTGGAAAGAAATATGCCAGCAGGTCCAGGCGCTTCTCCCCCTGACCATACATTTTCCAGAGAATGCGTACGGAGAGCACCAGCAGACCGAGCAGCATCAGCGACCACGGCAGCGCCGCCACGCGCGCGCTGAAGAAGCCCAGCGGGTACGCCAGCGGCAGGCTCCAGGGAGGATTCCGCATAAAAAAGGAGCCCGGCGCGCCGAAGCCGGTCGAGTGCTCTACCGTCCACATCAGATTCGGATCGAAAGGATTGGCATGATGCACCAGCTGCTGTCCGGTCGCCCAGTACACGACAAAATCGCGAGAGCCGGCCAGGGTGCGAACCAGGGGCATCACGGCCAGAAACAGAGCAGTGGAGGTGAACGCCAGAGCGGCCGCGATGGCAATCGCAATACCCGCGACGTCCACTCTTTGTTTTCTCTTGGGGGAAGTTTCGACAACCGCCATAGGAAAAATTCTATGGAAGCGGCCCATCCGGCGCGATTCCACCTTTCGGGGATCAGGTGCTTTGCTTCAGGGGAGGGATCAGCTCGTTTACGTGGCCCATGCCCGGGGAACCTCGACCCCATCGGCTGCGCGGTCGAAGAGGCGGACACCGACATACCAGACCAGCCAGGTGACGCCGGCGGACAATTGCCGCCAGCCCGGCGAGAGCAGCTGGGGAGCCAGGATTGGCTGTATCTCCATGGCGATAAATAGGCCGGCCAGGAGCACAATGGGCCAGCGCGAGAGGGCTCGGCTCGCCCCATACAGCAGCGCGGGGAGCGCGAGGGACTGATCGAAGACGAAGCAATAGGGAGCAGCCACCAGAGAAACCAGCATCAGCAGCGATCCGTGTTCCCGCCAGTCCCAGCGATCGCGCCTCCGCCAGAAATAGGGCACCGCCCAAAGACAGGCCAGCCCGGCGGGCACAAACGCCAGCCACGGAGCCGAGGGGTCCAGCCGATTGCGGAGCAGCACGCCAAGACAGGGTACCGGCTGGTGCTCGATGCCCGATGACGCCGCCCAGTGCAGATATTGCCGGAAGACGGCCGGGTCGCGCCATTGCACGAGCAGGACATTGATGGCTCCCGCGATGCCCGTCCCCAGCAGAATCCGATAGCTGCGCGTGGCCACGATCCACAACAGCAGCACGAGTCCGAAGGGCAGGAACAGATGAGGCTTAAGCGTGCAGAGCCACAGAGCCGCGCCCGCCGCCAGGGGATGTGTTCGATGCAGCCGCAGAAACAGTACCAGGCCCAGCAGAAGAAACAGGGAAGTCTGCCCCATGACGACACAGAGCAAGGCTGGGGGAAAGGCGTAGCCCAAAAATTCTAGACCGGTCCCGGAAAGGTTGAGGGTCGTGCGTGCGATCCGCACCGCAACCACCAGGATCACCAGCATCTGCAAGGACCAGGGCAGCACGGCCCTCCCCGCGCTCAGCAGACCGAGAGGCAGCGTCAGCGGCAAGGCCCACGGGGGGTTGCGCATGTAGCAGGGTTGCACTCGGCCCAGCCCGGCAGCATTCTCCAGCCGGATCAGAGCTGCTGTGTCGTACGGATTCAGGTGATGCGCAAACTGCTGGCCGGTCGCCCAATAGGCGACGAAGTCGCAGGAGCCGGGAGGGTGACCCGCTCTGACCACCATGGCGAGATAAACGGCTGTGAGAGCTCCGCCGATAACGAAGGCCGCCGCGATTGCCATTTTCGCGAAATCGAGCTTCGCCTTGCTGCCGGGGCTGGACAGCCGCGTGGACATGGCCGAATTTTACTGAGCGGTTCCGGATCGCCCCATGCCCCGTTTCGGTCAGGAAGCCGGCGCAGCAACAGGGAGGGGCGCGCTGTGCGAAATGGAAGAGGATCGTCGCGCCCACAGGTACCAGGCGATCCAGACCGGAGCCGGCCACAAATACCAGGCCGAGTTGAGCCCCGGGGAAAACAGCATCGGCTGTAGCTCCAGCAGAAGGTAGATGACGCCCAAAACCGCCAATGCCGCGCGCGACCGCGTCGAGACTGCGGCAAAGAGCAGCGCCGGAAGCGCCACCGACTGATCCAGAACCCAGCAGTAAGGAGCGGCGGCCAGAGAAACCAACACCACCAGATGGCCGTGTTCTCGCCAGTTCCACGCATGCCGTCGCGGCCAGAAATACACCAGAGCCCAGAGACTGCCCAGAGCACAGGGGATAAACACCAGCCACTCCGCCGCGGGATTCACCAGGTTGCGCAGAGCCACACCGAGGCAGGGAATCGGTTCATGGGAAATGCCGGAGATGGCTGCCCAATGCGCGTACTGCGCCCAGACCGCGGGATCCACCAGCGTGATGACCAGGCAGCTCGCCGCCAGCGCGGTCAGCGCCCCCAGCAGAATGCGCCACTGCCTGCCCACAAGGATCCACACCAGCAGGACCACCCCGAAGGGAACAAACAGATGCGGTTTCAGCGTGCAGAGCCACAACGCGGCTCCCGCCCAAAACGGCCGCGTTCGATGCCACCAGAGAAACAGCACCAGTCCCAGCAGCAGAAAGAGGGAGGTCTGTCCCATCAGCACGCACTGCAGAGCCGGGGGAAAGCAGTACCCGAGCCACTCCAGGTGCGTTCCGGAGCGACCGAACATCTGCCATGTGATCCGGACGGAAAGAACCAGCAGGCCGATCAGCAGCAGTGACCAGGGAAGAGCCTCCACTTGCGCCGACGCCAGTCCCAGCGGCAAGGTCAGCGGCAAACTCCAGGGAGGGTTCCGCATATAGAAAGCGCCGGGCCGATCAAAGCCGCCGGCGCGCTCCGTCTCTGCCATCTGCTGCGGATCGAATGGATTCCCATGATGCACGAGTTGCTGACCGCTGGCCCAGTAGACGACAAAGTCGCGTGAGGAGGCGAAGTGGCGATTCACCGGCATCAGCATCAGGATGATGGCCGTCGATACCAGGCCCAGGGCACACGCCACCCCCAGGATCAGTTCTGACGGATCGAATTTTTTTCTTTGGAGCGGAGCTTCCACCGGTCGGACCTTCCGGCCATTCTACAAACGCCGGTGGTTCAAGCCGATTCCACCTTCCGGGGATCGGCATCAGGCCCGCAGCTGTTCATCGGGAAAGGGAAGACGAGGAGAACTGGGGAAACCGGAATATGCGCCGCGGCCTGGGAGCGTTCAACACTTCCGGCATTTGGCCAGGATTGCCTGTTGCAGCCGCTCGCGCAGGTCGTCGGGCAGCGCGTAGATCTCATGGCTGCGATAGATCTCGATGGTCTTGCGCGTCGTGTTCAGCGTGATCTCACAGTGTTCGCAGCTGCGGAGGTGTTCTTCCAGATCGGCCCGCAGGGGGATCGCCGCATCCTGATCGAGCATGTCATCCAACTGGGCCAAAAACTCCGTGCACGTCACTTCGCACCACCCTGGGCCTGCTTCGGTTCGCCCCGCTTGAAGTAGCGGCTCAGCCGCTCCCGCAACTGCAGACGCGCCCGCAACAACCGCGATTTCACCGCCGGGATGCTCAATCCCAGCGTTTCTGCCGTCTCTTCCGTCGAAAGCCCCTCAACGTCTCGCAGCACAAACACCACACGAAACCCCGGAGGCAATCCCTGGATCGTCTTGCGCAGGATATCCCCCATCTCCGACTGCCCGTACAGCGCCTCCGGATCGGGGCTCCAGTCCGCCAGATCGCGCGGCATCGAGCCTTCCTCGGTGGTCACATCCTCGTCAATGGAAACCATCCGGCCGGTGCGCCGCTTGCGCAGCCGCATCAGCGACTCATTGACCGCGATCCGCACCAGCCAGGTATAGAACTTCGAATTACCCTGGAACTGGTCAAGCTTTTCGTACGCCTTCAGGAACGCGTCCTGGACTACATCCTCGGCATCCTCGCGGTTCTGGACGATATGCTGCGCGATGCGGAAAACCTGGCGGTCGTACTGCCGCACCAGCTTCTCGTACGCGGCCATGTCGCCCTGCCGCGCCCGGTTGACCAGCTCGACGTCAGGATGAACTTCAGCCGTTCCCTGTGATTGGATGGAGGAAGACATGAATGGCTTCAGGATTATGGTAGCAGCCGACAACGATCTCAACCTCCATAGTAAACGGCGTTTCCCGAGTCAGGCAAAGCGCACAGCCATCTTCGTGCTGTTATTGCCTGTGCTTTTGATTCCCGGCTGCGGCAAAAGGACTCCGATGTATGCCGGTCCGCCCAATACGGTCCTTTCCGTGGTGATGAAAAAATGGGCCATCGTCCCGGACCGGATCGTGGTTCCCCAGGGCGCCCATGTCGAGCTGGTCGTCTCCAGCGCCGACGTGGAACATGGGATTGCGGTTCCGGCCCTCGGCATCAATGAGCCGGTGCAGCCCCGCAAACCTGCCGTGGTCCGTTTTTTGGCGCAGACGCCCGGCATATATCCCATGCACTGCAGCATTCTCTGCGGACGCGGGCACGACAAGATGACGGGCGTCATCGTTATCACCCCTGCCCCGAAAGTTGCAGTACACAAGTAAGAACCTTTCGATTCCGGCGTTGTTTTCCGCTCCGAAATGAGCGCCGTTTCGTCCTACAGTAGTAACCAGAGAGGCGAAAGATTTTCGTGTTCCCGCGTCGTCTGCATTCCCTCACCGATTTCTCAGGCATCCGCCGCTCGGCGCGCAGGCTGTCGTGCCTCCTGTGCCTGGTCGCATTCGCTCTGCTGCTGGTGCCACGGCCCGGTTTCGCTGAAGTCCACGGGCAGGATGCCACCACGCCCAAAACCACCCATCGCCACACCGCGAAACATCGCCACGTTCCCAGCAACGCCCACGCCTCGCACCGAGCCTCGAGCGTGAGCAGCCGGCGCCGCGCTTATCGCCGGACCGCTGTCCACCATCGCACTCGCCGGCATCACCAGCTCACCGCCCGCGAGCTCGCCCGCAGCCGGCGCTATCGCCGCGCCTTTGTCGCATCCTCTGAGCTGCGCCCCATGGGTCAGCAGCTTGTGCAAAATCCCACGCCGGCCGCCTTTGCGGGTGTAGCGGCCTTCGCTCATCGCCATACCGGCGATGCCGCGGCTGCCGCTTACCTGGCTCTGGGGCATGCGTATCTGCTCGATCATCAGTTCGCGGATGCAGCGACCGCGCTCCACGAAGCGCACATCGCCGACGCCACCGAAACCAGCCCGGACGGCCCTCTGGCCGATTACGCCGACTATCTGACCGCGCAGGCTTACCTGCAGAGCAGCCAGTATCCTCAGGCGGAGACGATTCTCAGCGGCTATGTTCGGAAATATCCGGACAGCATCTTCGTGCCGGGCATTCCGATCCTTGAAGCGAACCTGTTCGTGCAGGAGGGCGACCCGCAGAGGGCTCTCCAGACGCTCGACCGCCACCGATCGGAGCCCATCGCCGGGCATGCCGATTTTCAGCTTGCTCTGGCAAAGGCCGAACTCCTGGCCGGGCAGACAGATGCAGCTCAGCGGCTTTTTGAGCATGTGTATCTCGACTATCCGCTCAGTATCGAAGCCGGAGTCGCACGCGCGCAGCTGGCTACCTCCGGCGCCCTGCATACCATCCCCGCCGCGGATCGGCGCCGTCACGCCGATGCGCTGTATGGCGCCGGCCATTACGCCGATGCCGCCGTCGAATATCGCTCGCTGGCCGCTGAATCCGATGTCCCCTCTGCCATCCAGACCGATCTGCTCGTCGCAGCCGCCGAATGCGACTGGAAGCTCAAACGCCTGACGAAGAGGGAACTGGAGGCCATCCCCGACACGAACGACGAAGCCGCCGCCCGCCGCCAGTACCTTCTGATGGAAATGGCGCGCGACGACGGCGACACCGCCACCGTGCAGTCGATTGACGCCCAGATGGAGAGCCGCTTCCCGTCCAGCTCCTGGCTGAATGAGGCGCTCTATTCCACCGGCAACATGTTCCTGCTCCTCAAGGACTTTCCGAACGCCATCACGTATTACGGCGAGGTGGCGAAGCGTTTCCCCGCCAGCCGCTACGCACCCAGCGCCCACTGGCGCACCGGCTGGCTGAACTATCGCCTCGGTCAGTACAGCGAAGCCGCCCGTCTCTTCGACGAGCAGATTCGCTTCTATGCCGGGGGCAGGGAGATCCCCTCGGCGCTTTACTGGCGGGCGCGTATCTACGAGGACCAGGAGCACCGGCCCTCCACCGCCGCCGCGTATTACAAGACCATCCTGCGCGTCTATCCGCACTATTACTACGCCATGCTTGCGCAGGATCGTCTGAGCCGGCTGGGCAGCGTCACCGCCGATTCGATCCCCGCGCTCGATGCCCTGCATCCCGAGCCAATCCCTGAGCTGAGCGACGACGTCCCTGAAGACGATCCGCATGTCGTCAAAGCCAGGCTCCTGGCCAACGCCGGCCTCAACGAATACATCGCTCCGGAGATCCAGGCAGCCGATGGCAGCGATGAGTGGGGCGCGTTTGCCGAAGCCGACATTTATGCTGCCGGCGGTGAAGCCTGGAAAGCCATGCGCCTTCTGAAGCGCGCCATCCCGTTCTACACTTCGGCCCCCATCGAAGCGCTTCCTGTCGCTTACTGGCGCATTCTGTTCCCGGAGATGTACTGGTCGGACATCAAGGCCGATTCTGAGAAGAACGGTCTCGATCCTTATATGGTCGCCTCGCTCATCCGTCAGGAAACCGAATTCAACCCCGGCGCCGTTTCCAACAAGAGCGCCTACGGCCTCATGCAGCTCCTGCCTTCTGTCGGGCGCGCCATGGCCCGGGAAGAAGGCATCCGCCACTTCGAAACCAGCGAGCTTCTCAATCCGGCGACCAACATCCGCCTGGGTACGCTGTACCTCCGGCAGATGCTCGAGAAATTCAATAATCAGCCGGAATACGCCTTTGCCGCCTACAACGCGGGCGACGATCGAGTCACCAGCTGGCAGAGCATCGGCAACTATCACGGCATGGATGAATTCGTGGAGTCCATCCCCTTCACTGAGACCCGCGAATATGTGCAGGCCATTCTGCGCAACGAAGAAATCTATCGCGAGCTCGATAAAGTAACGGCGGAGCACGCACAGCGCTAGTGAGCGGCGGCCGATGCCGCGTGCTATCATCCCCCTTCGCGTTGCTGAGCGCGCACCCGTCCCGCCGTGCACGCGCACAAGGAGCCGCTGGCATGAATCTTCTTTCCGCGCGCCTTTTCCGACCGCACTTCGGTGCCGTTTCGATCGTTCTTACCTCCGCCTTATTTCTGCTCGTCCCGCCGACCTTCCCACAGAGCACCGCGCCTGCAAAGGAATCCAGTCAAGTCCACGGCATTGCCGTCGCTAACATGGACCCATCCGTTAAGCCGGGTGACAATTTCTATCTCTATGCGAATGGCGGCTGGATCGCGCGTACCCAGATTCCGCCGGACCGCGGTGGCCTGAGCGTTTTCTCCGTTCTCTTCGACCGCAGCAACAAGGAGGTCGCCGGCCTCATCGAAGAGGCCGCGAAATCCAATTCCCCCGCTGGCTCCAATAATCGCAAGATCGCGGATTTTTACAACGCCTTCATGGATGAGTCCGCAATCGAGGCCCGCGGTCTCAAACCGCTCCAGCCGCATCTTGACGCCATCGCGGCCCTGAACAATAAGCAGGAGCTGGCTCGCTATCTGGGCACTACCCTCCGCGCTGACGTCGATCTGCTGAACAACGCCGTCTTCTCCACGCCCAACCTCTTCGGCCTCTGGATCGCGCCTGGCTTCAGCGACTCCGATCATTACGCCGTATATCTGCTGCAGGGCGGCCTTGAAATGCCGAGCCAGAGCTACTACCTCGACGACAGCGATCGCATGAAGGAGATTCGCGCGAGATATGAGGCCCATGTCGCCGCCATGCTCAAGCTCGCCGGCTTCGACGATACCGACGCTCGCGCTGGACGCGTGATCGCTCTCGAGCATGCCATGGCTCAGGTACACGTGCCGCTTGCTGAGATCGAGGACATCCACAAAGCGGACAATCCCTGGACCCGCGGCGATTTCGCCTCGAAGGCGCCGGGGCTCGACTGGGATGCCTACTTTGAAGGCGCCGGTCTCGCTGGCCAGCAGAACTTCATCGTGTGGACCCCCACGGCGTTTACCGGCGAGTCCGCGCTGGTTGCGTCCACGCCTCTCGCTACCTGGAAGGACTGGCTGGCCTATCACCTCATCGAGGACCATGCGGAGCTTTTGCCTCACGCCGTTGCCGATGAGGACTTCGACTTCACGGGCAAGGTGCTCGGTGGCGTGGAGCAGCAGCGCCCGCGGTGGCAGCGCGCCGTCGGCCTGGTCAACTTCTGCCTCGGCGACGCCGTCGGCCAGATCTACGCCCGCAAATATTTCTCGCCCGAAGCCAAGGCGCAGGCTCAGGCGATGGTCGCCAGCCTGATCGCCGCCTACCACAAGCGCATCGCGGCCATTTCCTGGCTCGCCCCCTCAACCCGCGCCGAGGCCCAGTCCAAGCTGAACTCTCTTTATATCGGCATTGGGTATCCGGAGACGTGGAGAGACTATTCCGCGTATGAAGTCCATCCCGACGATGCCTTCGGGAATTTCTGGCGCTACGAGGTTTGGAAATACCATGCGCAGATCGCCCGCATCGGCAAGCCTGTCGATCGCCACGAATGGTCGATGGAGCCACAGACCGTCAACGCAGTCAATCTGCCTTTGCAAAACGCGCTCAGTTTCCCGGCCGCGATCCTGCAGCCGCCGTTCTTCGATCCGAAGGCGCCCGCCGCGCACAATTATGGCGCCATCGGCACGGTGATCGGCCACGAGATCAGCCATACCTTCGACGCGGAAGGCAGCGTTTTCGATTCCGAAGGCCGCCTGCGCAACTGGTGGACCCCCGCCGATCACGCTCACTTCGAAGAGCAGGCGCAGAGGCTGGCCGATCAGTACGACGCGTATGAGGCGTTGCCCGGATTGCACGTCAACGGCAAGCAAACCATCGATGAGAATATCGCCGACCTGGGCGGGGTTGCGGCCGCATACGATGGCTACCACGCCTCACTGCACGGCAGGCAGGCGCCGAAGCAGGATGGCTTCACAGGCGATCAGCAGTTCTACATTGCCTTCGGCCAGAACTGGGCGTCAAAAGCCCGGGAGGCCTCGATGCGCCGCCAGGTTCTCACCGATGGCCACTCGCCGGGCCAGTTCCGCGCGGATACCGTGCGCAACTCCGACGGCTGGTACAAAGCCTTCGACGTGAAGCCCGGCGAAAAGCTCTACCTGAGCCCGCAGAACCGCGTCCGCATCTGGTGAAGGGCAGGGAAACAGGGAGTAGGGAGGCGTTAGCGGACGCTGAACGGTCGGGTTTTCCTTATTCCCTATTCCCTACGCCCTATTCCCTATTCCCTTCCGTTCACGCCGTGTGCTGCAGCACCTCTTCGCGAACCGCATCGTCATGGCTTTCCTCGGCGCTGGATCGCGGCAAAGCCACGGCGAGAACGTCCTCGATGCGGCTGGCATAGTGAATCGCGACGTCGTCAATCTGCTCCGGCATCAGATCCTCTTCCACATTCAGCCGATTCTCCGCAGGGAGGATCACGTCTTTCACACCGGCCCGCTTGGCGGCCAGGAATTTCTCCTTGATCCCGCCTACAGGCAGTACGTTGCCGCTCAGCGTGATCTCCCCCGTCATCGCGGTCAGCGGATGCACCGGGCGATCGGTCAGCAGGCTCACCAGCGCCGTCGCCATGGTCACACCGGCAGAAGGGCCGTCCTTGGGAATGGCGCCCGCCGGCACGTGAATGTGCAGATCGGTATCCTTCAGCAGATCCTCCTCCAGGCCAAGGGACTTTGCATTTGACCGGACCCAGGTGAGCGCGGCCTGCATCGACTCCTGCATAACCTCGCCAATCTGGCCCGTCATGGTGAAGCCGCCCTTGCCTTTCATCCGATTGGCTTCGATGAACAGAACATCGCCGCCGGCCGGAGTCCACGCAAGGCCCACCGCTACACCGGCGCGTTTGGTGCGCTCGGCAATCTCGGTATCCACCCGGACTTTGATTCCGCCCAGGAACTCCTGAATCACCTCGCGCGTCACCACCAGCTTTTCGGTGTTGCCTTCAGCGATGCGCCGCGCCTGTTTGCGGCAGATCGTGCCAATCTGCTGCTCCAGTTTGCGGACGCCCGCTTCCCGCGTGTAGTGCCGCACGATGTAGCCCGTCGAGTCCTCCGGAAACTCGATGTTTTCCGGCTGGATCCCGTTCTCCCTGATCTGCCGCGGAATGAGATACCGGACGGCGATGTGCTTCTTCTCCTCCTCCGTGTACCCTTGCAGTTCGATGATCTCCATGCGATCCCGCAGCGGCTCGGGCACGGTATCGAGCATGTTCGCCGTGCAGATGAACAGGACCTTCGAGAGGTCAAACGGCTGGTCGAGATAGTTATCGCGGAACGTGTTGTTCTGCTCCGGATCGAGAATCTCCAGCAGCGCCGACGCCGGATCGCCGCGGAAATCCCGCCCCAGCTTGTCGACTTCGTCCAGCATGAAGACCGGATCGTTCGCCCCGGCGCGCCGCAGGTTCTGGATGATCTGCCCGGGCAGCGCGCCGATATAGGTGCGCCGATGACCGCGCAGCTCCGCCTCATCGTGCATGCCGCCGAGGGAAATCCGCCGGAACTCCCGGCTCAGCGCTCGCGCAATGCTGCGCCCCAGCGAGGTTTTGCCCACGCCCGGAGGCCCAACGAAGCACAGGATCGGCCCCTTCATGTCGGCCTTGAGCCGCCGCACCGCGAGGTAGTCGAGGATGCGGTCCTTCACCTTTTTCAGGTCGTAGTGATCCTCATCGAGGATCTCCCGCGCCTTGGTAATGTCCACTTCAGAGCCTGAGGACTTCGACCACGGCAGCACGGCCAGCCACTCGATGTAGTTCCTCGTGAGCGAGTAGTCGGCTGCCATCGGCGACATGCGCGAGAGACGGCTCAGCTCTTTGAGAGCCTCCTTCTTCGTCTCCTCGGGCATTCCCGCCCCTTCGATTTTTTGCTTCAGCTCCTCGATATCCTTCTGGCCCTCGTCCATTTCGCCGAGTTCCTTCTGGATCGCCTTGAGCTGTTCGCGCAGGTAGTAGTCCCGCTGGGACTGCTGCACCTGATCCTGCACTTCGCTCTGGATTTTGTTGCGCAGCTGCTGGACTTCCAGCTCCTTCGCCAGATGCTTGTTGATCCGCTCCATCCGGGCTGTTACATCCGGCGTTTCCAGCAACTCCTGCTTGTCGGCGGTTGCTAAAAAGGGCAGAGAAGACGCAATGAAGTCCACCAGCCGCCCGGGCTCGTCGATGTTCATCGCGATGGTCTGCAGCTCGTCCGACAAGGTCGGCGAGGCGGTCACAATCTGCTGAAACTGCGTGACCACATTGCGCTGCAGTGCTTCCACGGCAGGGTTTTTCGCGGCCGGCGTCTCCGGAACGGTTTCGACCGACGCCATCATGAACGGCTCGATCTTCGAAAACTCGCCCAGCCGCACCCGCTCCGTTCCCTCCGTGAAGACAAAGAGACTCTGGTTCGGCATCTTCACAACCTTGTGAACGGTCGCCAGGGTGCCAAAGGTGTGCAGATCCTGAGGCTGAGGTGCGTCGACGCGAGCGTCGAGCTGCGCGACCACCACAATGCTTTTTTCCTCGCCCAGCGACTGGATGAGCTGGATCGAGCTCTCCCGTCCCACCGTCAGCGGCAGCACGGCATGGGGAAACAGAACCGTGTCCCGCACCGGCAGGATGGGGAGAACGTGGTCCTCGCCCCCTTCGCGCTGCCGCGGGTCGCCCGGTTGAATGATGCTGATGAAATCGCTAGCCATGAGTGTCCTTATATCAAATAATTACCCATTGGATTCAGCAGATTTGAAAAAGTCTCAACCCGAAGTCTCTCTTCGCCCGCAATTCGGTGCAACTTCCTCTCCCTCTTTTACTTGGGATGCTCCCCCTCACTCCTACGCTATCCTCCAGCAGCTCGTTCCCGCCTTGCGCGCCGGCTCAGATACCCCGACAGTCGAGGGACGCCGTCTGGATCGCCCTTACTGCGCCGGCAGGGCCGCTCGATAGCGCCCCAGCTCGCGCACCATGGAGCAGTGTGCCGGAAGACGTTTCAATGCTTCATCGGCAGCTTTCGGATCGGCCAGCTGGTAGTCCGCGTAAAAAACGTATTCCCAGGGACGCCCAGGGACCGGCCTGGATTCCAGACGGGTCAAATTGGTGCCCATTCCGGAAAACACCTGCAGCGCCGCCACCAGCGTCCCCGGCCGGTTCTCGACCGCAAAGGCCAGGCTCACCTTGTTGGGCTGCGGCTGGGGGCGGACCTGGTCCCGTTTCCGAATCAGGAAAAAACGCGTGTAGTTCTCCGCGTTATCTTCGATCCCCGTCACCAGAATCTCCGCCCCATAATGCCGGGCCGCCTGGGTGCTGGCGATCCCCGCGACTCCGGAATCCCGCAGCGCCATCAGTTGTTTCACACTGCCCGCCGTGTCGTAAAAGGGAGCCGCCTCGATCTCCGGATGCTCCACAAAAAACCGCCGGCACTGGGCCAGAGCAACCGGGTGCGAATACGCCTGGCGAATCGACTCCAGACGGGCGCCGGGCACCCCGATCAGGTTATGCCGGATCCGCAGCAGCCACTCGCTTTCTACGCCGACCGGGTGATTCAGCAGCAAATCATAGTGCTCGACGACAGAGCCGGCCAGCGAATTCTCGATTGGGATCACCGCCGCATCCACCGCACCCTCCATGAGCGCCGCAAACACCTCCGCCGACAAGGCACAGGGCAGAAGGGTTGCCTCCGCATCGGCTTTTAACGCGGCCTCATGGCTGAATGAGCCCGGCTCTCCCTGAATGGCGATACGCACCTGGGTTCCACCTCCGCATCCTTTGTATCCCAACGGCAACCTCTGGCGTTCCGCGCGCCTCTATCCATCCGTTGGAGATCGAAAAGAAAGCAGATCGAACAGAAAGAGAGGACATCGACGGATGCTCTGGACATTGTTTGTCATCCTGCTGATCGCCTGGCTCGTCGGCTTGATCGGATTCCACGTGGTCGCCTGGTACATTCACATTTTGCTCATCCTGGCGCTCGTGGTGCTCGTCATTCAGCTGATCAGCGGGCGAAGGCGCGTGGTTTAGCGCAGTTCGTGCGTTGGGGTTTCTGCAGTTCACCAAAGGGGGATTCATGAATTCGGATCAGGTTAAGGGCAAGGCCAACCAGGTGGTTGGCAAAGTGAAGCAGGGAACCGGTGAAGCCGTCGGCAACGATCGGCTCGCCAATCAGGGCGTCGCCGACCAGGTAAAGGGCGCTGCCCAGGAAACGTGGGGCAATGTGAAAGACGCGGCCCACGAGGCATCCAAAACCCACGAGAAGGAAGCAGAGCGCAACGCGGATCAGACCCGCCACAACATCAGCAATAAAGTCGAGGACGCGAAGGATCGCGCCAACGAGAAGATCGACGCTTACAAGGAGAATGAGCGCGAACGGCGTTCGGCTTAGAACCGGATCAGACATCCGTCATTTGATATCCGATCGCAGCGTAAACCGCGATTAGTGCATCGACCTCACCGGGCTTGCGAACAACCGCAAGCCCTTTTTTTTATTCGTTTTCAAAAGGGATGTCGGCGTTGCGCAGGCCCAGCTTCGCGCCGATCGAATATCCAATCATGGCCACGGCGGGCCACGTCGCGATAAAACGCCCCTGCCCGTCCAGCAGACCGCTGTCATGATCCAGGCTGAAGAAGGTCAGCCACAGCTTCTCCGAAGCGCCGCAGTGATAGCAGGCCAGCGGCCCGGTCGGCATATCCAGAACGTGCAGCGCCCACAGAAACCACCAGATCAGCCCCATCATCCACAGCAGCGTCGCGCTCTCGCTGGGATACATCTTCACCACGCCGAAGGCCACGGCCAGCGGGGCCGCAAATGACACCGCCAGAGTCACCGCCGGCGGCACGAAATCCGGATGGAACAGAGTGATCGCCAGCAGCGCCAGCGCCCAGACCACGAGGCTCACTGTCAGATGGAAGAAGAACCACAGCGCCTGATATAAAACCCGCGTTTCCCGGGGCCCCAGGGCTTCTGCTGACCGTGAATGGACGCTCGAATGCAGAGGCATTTCCCCTCAGACTATCGTGCTCTCATGTTCTCGCGCAGCTTTTTCCTGCACCTTTTGAGGGAGCGCCCTATGATGAATCTATGCTCCTCGAAGGCATCTTCCCCGCCATGACCACGCCTTTTTATCCCGACGGGCGCCTGTACTTCCGCAAGCTCGAGCACAACGTGGAGCGCTATTCGCGCACCCTCGCCGCCGGTCTGGTGGTTCTGGGGTCCACCGGCGAAGCCGTGATGCTCAGCGACGACGAAACCCGCGACGTTCTCCGCCACGCTGCCCATGCCGCGGCCCCGGACAAGGTGCTGGTCGCCGGCATTGGCCGCGAAAGCCTCGTCGAAACCCTGCGCCTGGCGGAGTACGCCTTCACCCACCGCTATGACGCAGTCCTGGTGCGCACGCCGCACTACTACGGTCCCCTGATGCGCGGTGCGGAACTGCTGACCTATTACCGCACCCTGGCGGACCAGTCGCCGCTCCCCGTCATCCTCTACAGCATTCCAAAATTCACCCATCTCGAGATCCCCATCGAAGTGGTGGTGGAACTGGCCCAGCATCCCAACATCGTCGCCATCAAGGAATCGTCCGGCAGCCTGGATCGTCTGAGCGCGCTGGTCGCCGCCACGCGCAACGCACCGAAGCGAGCCGTCTTTGTCACTCCGGTCTTCACCGCTTACACCAACCGGATGATGATGGCCGATACCGAAGCCACCGCCGCCGTCGCCTCCGAACTGGTCTCCATTGATTCGCTCGGCGGCGGCTCCATTGACGCCGCTGTCATGGCCGCGCCTCGCGTCAAGGCCATGCGCAAAAAAGAAATCGGCTTCCAGGTCCTCTCCGGGTCCGCCGAGAACCTGCTGGAGGCTCTGCAGGCAGGCGTCTCCGGTGCGATCCTCTCCTTCGCCGACCCCGCGCCCCAGGCCTGTCAGGAGGTTTACACCGCCTGGAAGGAGAACGACCCCCGCATCGCCACGGAAAAACAGCAGCGCCTCATCGCCGCGTCTCGTATCGTGGCGGGCAAGTATGGGATCCCCGGGCTGAAGCACGCCTGCGATCTCAACGGCTACTACGGTGGCGTTCCCCGCATCCCGCTCCTGCCCCTCGACGCCGACCAGAAAGCCGAAGTCGCCGCCGCCATGGCCGATTTGCGTAACTAGGTCTTCTTCGCCGCGGGCCGCAGCCCGCTCTTGAATCGTGGGAACCGTTCCCGCTCGGGATGCGTACACCGGGGAGAGGCCCCCTATGCTGACAGACGTCAAAGTCGCCCTGCGGCAGTTGCGGAAGTCTCCGGGATTTGCCATCACGGCGGTGCTGACGCTGGCGCTCGGCATCGCCGCCAATGCCATCGTCTTCAGCGTCCTCAATGCATTGATTCTGCATCCCCTCGATGTCCCGCATTCCGAAAGCCTTTATATGGTGCAGCGCGTCTGGCAGGGAGTCCAGCCGTCACCGTCCCAGTCCTATCCCGATTATCTGGACCTGCGCGACCGCAATCGCAGCTTCGCGTCGCTGACCACGGATGACATTACCGGCGCAGTCGGACTGGATACAGGCGGCGGCAACCCATCCGTGGTCTGGCCGTATCTGGTCGGCGGTAATTACTTCGATACGATCGGGATCCAGCCCTATCTCGGCCGCTTCTTCCACGCCTCCGATGAGCACGGCGAGAACAGCCTGCCGTATATCGTGCTGAATTACGACTTCTGGAAGACCCACTTTCACGCCGATCCGTCGGCTGTGGGGCAGATGGTGCAGGTGAATCACCATCCCTACACGATTCTCGGTGTTGCGCCCCCGGGATTTCGCGGAACCGAGTTGTTTTTCTCCCCGGCCTTTTTTGTTCCCATCGTCGATATGCCGCAGATCACCAATGGCTGGAACCCGCTGCATGAGCGGGGTCCGCATTTCACCTGGGTGGTCGGACATCTGAAGTCCGGTGTGACCCCCCAACAAGCCACCGCGGACCTGAACACGATTGCCGCGGCACTGGCGAAACAGTACCCGAAGGACGACGCGGGGCTGCAGTTCAGTCTGGCGCGTCCCGGTCTCGTCGGTGACTATCTCGGACGTCCGGCGCGCGCTTTCATGCTGGGACTGATGTTGCTCGCCGGGCTGATTTTGCTGGCGGCCTGCGCCAATCTGGGCAGTCTGTTCGCGGCTCGCGCGGCCGACCGATCGCGCGAAATCGCTCTGCGCGTGGCGCTGGGCTCGCGCCGTGGTCTGATCGTGCGCCAGCTTCTCACGGAAGCGATCATGGTCTCCCTTGCCGGAGGCCTGCTGGGCATGTTCGGCGGCATAGCCATCCTGCGCTGGCTGACTTCCTGGAATCCCATTCCCGGCATTCCCATCAATGTGCCCGTCAATCCCGACGCGACCGTCTACGCCGTGGCTCTGGTGCTGGCGCTGGCCAGTGGACTGTTCTTCGGCATGGTGCCGGTACGCCAGGTGCTGCGCTCGGATCCCTGGCAGATTATTCGTGCCGGTTCGACCGGTGTGGGCGGCATGCGGAAATTCACGGCGCGCGACCTGCTGCTGGCGGCGCAGATTGCCATCTGTGCCGTACTGGTGACCTCTTCGCTGGTGGCGGTGCGCGGGCTGGTGAAATCGCTGCACAGCAATTTCGGCTTTGTCCCGCAGAACAGGATGCTGGTCCACGCAGACCTGAGCATGGCGGGTATTACCGGCGACGACCAGCAACTGACAGAGAAGAAGATGCTGACTGCGGTTGCGGCGATTCCCGGAGTCACCGCGGCGGGCTACGCCGACCGTCTGCCGCTCAGCGTGGGCGGTAACGACTCATGCATCTTCCACGACAGCGACACCGATTTCCGTCCCACAAACTGCCGCGCCGACGCGCAGCAGTTCGACGTTTCACCGGGTTACTTCCAGTCTGCCGGTACCACTCTGCTCGCTGGACGCGCTTTCACTCTGCACGATGTGAAGAGCGCGCCCATGGTCGCGGTGATCAATCGCGAATTCGCGCAGAAGATGTTCGGGTCGGCGGAGAAAGCCCTGGGCAGTTACTACAAAATCTGGCAGGGCACGCGCGTGCAGGTCGTGGGCGTCGTGGAAAACGGCAAGTACGAGTCGCTCACCGAAGATCAGCAGCCTGCGATGTTTTATTCCTTCCTCCAGCAAACATCGGGGAATTTGTGGCTCGTGGTGCGTTCGCAGCGCGATGCCGAAGAGACGGCGGCGGCATTGCGCACAACGCTGCGTGGTCTGGATCCGGGTCTTCCGGTGGAAATTCAAACCTGGGACGGGGAACTGAGCTGGGTGCTGTTCCCGGCGCGCGTCGCCACCGTGGCGCTGGGGGTTCTGGGCCTGCTGGGCGCGATGCTGGCCGTCACGGGCATCTTCGGGATGGCCTCCTACGTGGTGAGCCGGCGCATGCGCGAGCTGGGCATACGCGTCGCCCTGGGCGCCGATCGGCGGAAAGTTCTGGCGGCGGCTCTGGGCCGAGCGTTCCGGCTGCTGGCCGTGGGCTCCATTGCGGGCATCGTGCTGGGCGTGCTGGCGGCGAAGGTGCTCGCCTCCATCGTCTACCAGGCCACGCCGAAGGACCCGTGGGTGCTGGGCGGCGTGGTGCTCACCATGCTCGTCGTTGGGCTCATCGCCTCATGGATTCCGGCGCAGCGCGCGCTCGCCGTCGATCCGATGATCCTGTTGCGGGACGAGTAGGCCCGGCTTCTTGAGTCGTCCGCCGTTCCCCTGGATCGCTCCCATGCGGCGCCGCAGGTCAGGTGGACTGGCCGCATCGTTCCGTGACCACCATCACCGCCCAAACAGGCGGGCTGCGCTAGCTTACTTTGGGATGAGCTTGTGAAGAAGAAGGCTCTGCTTGTTGTTTTGGGAACACCGGCAGTGCTTGCGGCCCTCGCGAGTTATTCCGCTATGCAAGTGCGCGTAACTCCTGGCGAACGGCTCAGGGCTCTTGCCGGAGATGACCTGATTCCCCAGCCCATCGGCGTCGTTAACCACGCCATCACTATTGACCGTTCTCCTCACGATGTCTGGCCGTGGCTGGCCCAGATGGGCTCCGGTCGCGCCGGATGGTACGCCTACGACCTGATCGACAACGGCGGCCATCGCAGCGCGGAGCGGATCCTGCCCGAATACCAAAACATCTCTGTGGGCAGTGTTTTTCCCGCTCTTCCCGGAGCGAGAGACGTGTTCATCGTCGCTCGGTGTCAGCCTGATCGCAGCCTCGTTCTTTCGTGGCGACTGCCGAGCGGCGATTATCAGACGACATGGGCGTTCGTGTTGGAACAATCTCAGCCGGGTCAGACGCGCCTGATCGTGCGTGGCCGTGTGGCCTCTGGTTATCGTCCCTACGGCCTGCCACCGTGGCTCGCCTTAAGCACGGGCCGACTGGCACATTTCATCATGCAGCGCGAGCAGTTACTCAACATTGCTCGCCGCGCTGAAGCGATTCGCCGTCGTTGAGCGGCAAATTGAATACAGCGCCTGCCGGATTTGTTCGCGGAATCTAACTCACGGGGACCGGCGGGGCAGCTGGCAGGTTCGGCTGGCGAAACCGGCGCCGATGGCTCGATGCGGTGGTGTCCGGCCATCCGGAAGTCGAGCGCTGGGCGGCCCAGGGTTGGGAAACCGCCCCTTGACCACCCTCCCTCGTTCAGGCGAAGCTTTCCCCAGTGTTCCTCAAGCAGTACTATCTCGGCTGTCTCGCGCACGCCTCTTATCTTCTCGCCGACGAGGCGACCGGCACCGCTGTCGTTGTCGATCCGCAGCGCGACATTGAGCAGTACCTCGCCGACGCAGCCGCCCACGGATTCGCCATCCGCCACGTCTTCCTGACGCATTTCCACGCTGACTTCGTCGCCGGCCACCTGGAACTGCGCGACCGCTGCCGCGCTTCCATTCATCTCGGCAGCCGCGCTCAGGCCGAATACGCGTTCGTCCCTATGCCGGACCACTCCACCCTCGACCTTCCCGGCCTCCGTCTCCTGGTGCTCGAGACGCCCGGACACACCATCGAATCCATCAGCCTGCTCGCCTACGATCTCGCGCGCGACGCTACCCGCCCTGCCGCCGTTCTCACCGGCGACACCCTCTTCATCGGCGACGTCGGCCGCCCCGATCTCCGCGCGTCGCTCGGCTGGTCCGCCGCGAACCTCGGCTCCCATCTCTACGACTCGCTTCACAAGCAGCTTCTCCCGTTGCCGGATGAAACCCTCATCTACCCCGCGCACGGGGCCGGCTCGCTCTGCGGCAAGAACCTTTCCAAAGAGACCGTCTCCACCATGGGCGAGCAGCGCCGCCTCAACTACGCCCTTCGCCCCATGACCCGCGAGCAGTTCATCGCCCTGGTCACCGCCGATCAGCCCGACGCTCCGCCCTACTTCACCATGGACGCGATCCTGAACACCCGCGAGCGGCCGACGCTTGAGGCGGCGCTCCGGCAGCAGCTGCAGCCGCTGGGTCTTGACGAATTCCTCGCCCTCGCGGCCGAAGGCGCACAGGTGCTCGACGTCCGCCAGCCGGATGAGTTTGCCGCAGGCCACGTCGCCGGCGCCCTGAACATCGGCCTCAACGGCCAGTACGCCACCTGGGCCGGCACGCTCCTCGATCCTGCCCGCCCCATCCTCCTCATCGCCGAACCGGGCCGCGAGCAGGAAGCGGCTCTCCGCCTCGGCCGCATCGGCTTCGATCGCGTGCGCGGCTATCTCGAGGGAGGCATGACCGCCCTCGCCGGCCGTCCTGACCTTCTGTCATTTATCTCCCGTGCGATGGCTCCGGAGGTCGCTGCCGACCTGATCAGTCCGGCGCCTCCGCTTCTTCTCGATGTTCGCGCTCCAGGCGAGTGGACCGCCCGTCACATCGAGGGCAGCCGCAACCTGCCCCTCAATCGCCTTCGCGATCAGCTTGGCGACATTCCCCGGGATCGGCCCATCGTCGTCCATTGTGCCGGGGGCTACCGCTCCTCGATTGCCGCCAGCCTCCTGCAGCAGCAGGGAATCACGCGCATCGTGGAAATGACCGGCGGTCTTGCCGCCTGGGATGCCGCCGCTCTGCCCGTTATCGCCGAAATGCCCGCCTGACCGCCTCCTTCTTCGAT
Source organism: Acidobacteriaceae bacterium (assembly GCA_036269135.1). Taxonomy (GTDB): domain Bacteria; phylum Acidobacteriota; class Terriglobia; order Terriglobales; family Acidobacteriaceae; genus Palsa-343. The sequence continues at coordinate 20,781 of DATASQ010000025.1, read as the reverse complement.
TCGGTCTGCCCGCCCGGCAAATCAGGCCCTGCAATCACCATCAGGGGGCTGGTGTCAGTCCATGCCGCCGCATGACCGCGCCAATTGCCGCAAAATCCGGTGGCCCGCCTGCCGCTGCCTTCAGAATCGCCGCGATCTCCCGGAAATAATCCGATCCCAGAATCCCCGGCGTGATCACCGCCAGCATCTTCGCCGTCTCCCCGTGAAGGTTGTCGAAGCGATGGACCGCGCCACGCGGAATGCACAGCACGTCTCCCGGCCCAATCTCAGTCCGGCGTCCCTCCACCGTCAGAGTCAGGACGCCCTCCCGCCCGTAGACCGTCTCTTCGTATCCATCATGGCTGTGGGCAACCGGCATGTTCGCCCTCGCGTCCACGTCGAACTCGAACATCGCCACCGATCCTCCCGAAGCCGCCCCCTCCAGCAGAAATCGCACCGTCAGCCCGCCAATGCGTATTTCCTCATCTGTCCCAGCTGCCATCACGCCTCCATGTCGATGCACTCATAATCGCGAAGATAATTTCGCGCCAGCTCGCCGCAGTTTACCCTTTCCGCGTCGGCGGATGCGGTTGACGCCTTCACGCGCCGGCCGGCTATGCGATAATGCCTCGACCCTGGCTCCAGCCTTTCGATCACAGCACGAGGAGAATCCCGATGTCTCCCGCTCCCGCAACGTCTGTCCTCACCATCGAAGTCGAGCACTGTTCCGCGAGCGAAGTCACCGTCCGCTGCCACGGCCGCCTGGTGGCGGGATCCACCCAGATCCTCTACACTCCGGTGCGCGAACTCATCCCCACCACCCGCCGCATCGTCCTCGATCTCGTCGACCTCAGCCACACCGACAGCATGGGCCTCGGCACGCTGGCGCGCCTCTATGTCGCCGCGAAATCCGCCGGCTGCAGCCTCGAGCTGATGCACCTCAACAAGCAGATCCGCAATCTTCTCGGGATCACCCATATGCTCGACGTCTTCACCGTCGTTGGCGAAAAGGGTATTAAGTGGATGTGAGCGGGAGGTCCTGACCCCCAGGTCTTCGCCCAGGGTATCCCCGGCGGGCTCCCTGGCGATGGGGGTTTTCCCTTGACAACCCGATCCTCCAGGCGAAAGATACCGCTACCTCCCCAGGAGCCCGCTCTTTGTCCTGATCCGTCCGTTCCGCTCCTGTAGGAATCCTGGGCCCGAATCCCCATCCCCCAGTTAGTGTCCGAGTCAGCAACGTAAAATCGCGCCCATTCCCTGAGCGCGTTCCGATTTCCCATGCTTCGGCTCCGCTTCGCAGCAGCTCGATGCGTCGGCATCTGCCCTGCGCCGCTGCGGTTTCGAGTCACTGTACCTCAGGAGGGTCTCATCCCATGAACCACCGCATCCTCAGTGCATTGGTCCTGTCCAGCTTCGTTCTGCCCATCGGAATCGCCGCAGCCCAGACAACCCCGCCGCCCAACGTCCTTGTCATCCAGCGCGAGTACCTCAAGCCCGGCATGACCGGCAGCATCCACGCACGCTCCGAAGGCAACTTCGTCCGCGCTCAGGAAGCCGCCAAATGGCCCATCCACTACATCGCCATGGATTCCATGTCGGGCCCCGTCCGCGCCCTCTTCATATCGTCCTACGACTCGCTGGATGCGTGGGGCAAGGCCCAGGAAGCGCAAAACGCCAGCGCCAACACCACCCTGGCCGCGGCCATCGACCAGGCCTCCCAGACGGATGGCGAACTGCTCAGCAGTTACGACAGCCAGACGTTTGTCTACCACCCGGAGATGAGCGTGCACGCGGCCGTCGATGTTCCCCATCAGCGCTACTGGGAGATCACCTCGTTCCGCATCAAGCCCGGCCATGACAAGGAATGGAGCGAGCTGGTCAAGATGTACGTTGACGGCTTCAACAAGATTCCCGACGCGCACTGGGCCCTGTTCGAGGACAAATGGGGCGAGAAGAACGGCGGCGTCTGGATCAGCATCAACCCCATGCGTTCCCTCGCCGAAGCCGACAAAGGGATGGCCGACAGCAAAGCCTTCTTTGCCGCCGAAGGCGACGCCAATATGCAGCACGCTGCCGAACTGGCCGCCTCCTGCATTGAGGCTACCCAGACCAATGTCTTCGTTGTTAATCCAAAGGAGAGCTACGTCAATGCCAGTTGGGCCACCACCGCCCCCGAAATCTACGGTCAGCCGTAGCGGACTGGCGCCGCCCCAGCTACTCCTCGGGCAAACCAAAAGGGGAGGCCGCAGCCTCCCCTTTTTTCTGAGCTTAGACCGCGCCTACGCGGCCTTAGCTTCGACGTTGGTTTCCTCGGCAATCGAGTTCAGTTTCGCATCGGCTGCCTTCTCTTCTTTCAGCGTTGCTTCCAGAAGCTGCACAATCTGCTTCTCTCCCAGAAGATTAGCGAATGTGCGCGCCGAACCGTAAGCCGAGATCTCATAATGCTCCACCCGCTGGGCATCCGCGATCAGCCCTGCGTCCATAGCGTCCGGCTCGCCCCCTTCGCCGATCCGCTCATCCGCCTCTTCAATCAGACCTTTCATTCCGGCGCAGGTCTTGCCCTTCGGGCTCTCCTTCAGCTTTTCAAAGATCTCTTCCAGCCGCTGCACATGGCCTTCGGTCTCCTTCAGGTGATGCTCAATCGCCTTTTTCAGCTCACCCTTTGTCGCCGCCTTGGCGACCTTCGGCAGCGCTTTGGTCAGCTGGTTCTCAGCCGAATACAGGTCGCGCAGCTCGTCAATCAACAGCTCTCTCAGATTTTCAATCTTCATGGGGTTCTCCTTGGTTGCACGTGAATGGACGGGAATCGTGCGAATTCACAGCCGCAGCGCGGACAAACACGCCGGCTCCTGCTCATTGAGATGCCTGGCAGGATGATCGAGTTATTCAGGAGAACGGAGGAGAATGACCTCGCCCAGCAACCGCGAGCAGGCCGCTCCGGGAGCCGGTAAGCCGTTCAATGCCGACCCGGTATCTCGACAGCACCGCCGCGCTGCGGTCTGCTATTCTGTCGCGTCACGCAAGGAAGCCGAGCAGGCCCATGCTGAAGTGTTTAGCCGCAATTCTCCTCTTTCTGGTCGTGCCGGCTCTCCGTGCGCAGGTTCTTGCGGACCACCCGTTTGCGAGGGAACTGGCGCGCGCCCTGGCGCTGGAGGCCGGAGCCACCGCGACGGACATTCCGCACCACGTCCATTACGACCTGAAACTCTACGACCGGCGTCACAAGCTCACCACCGGAACCTGGGACATCTGGCGCGATCCCCGGCGCTCCGTGCGCAACGACTTCGTCGTCGGCGATTTCCACTACACCCATATTGAAGATCTGACGAACCATCGGGACTGGCGGCATTTCGACCATGTGCTGCCGCTGAAACTCTTCGACCTGCGGCAGAACTACGCGGAGCCTGAACAGGCCGTCTCATTTTTCAGTAATCGCACCCTCAATCCCGGCCCCATGGTCACCTTCGAGCAGGTCGAGGGCTCGCCTTTCGACTGTACCGCCGAGCGCCTGGAGATACGCATCTGCTTCGATCCCCTCGCCCATGTTCTGGCGTTTGCCCAGGTCATGAACCAGACCGTCACGTGGGAAAACTGGCAGCCGCTGGGAACCCACAGTGTCCCGCGGCGCTTCCGCATCGCTGATTCCGCTTCACCACCCGGGCGGGAATAGAGCGTCCTCGCGCTATCCGCTCCAGGGCTTGTGTCTCTGCTCCGGGCTCAGCTCAACGGCGGCAGCAATGCGCATACTATCGCGTCCTCCATAGTATGGACGCACACCGCACATAATCGTTGCTATTTACGACGCAATACGCCAGCATACGCTGAGTAAGATACCCACATGCTGGATCGACTTACGATCAATATTTATATGTGGTCAGACCCGTTCCGACTTGACAAGCCATTCATCTTACGAGCAGAATTCGGTACCAATATAGTGCAGCTCGGGGCTGTAAATTCTTAAAGAGGATTAGCCGAATGAAAACAACGCTTTTTCTCGCCGCATTTGTGGCGGCTCTGACTGTGGCAGGGGCGATCCCAGCCCGGACCTCGTTCGCCCCCGCGCCTCTTCCGGCGACCCTCCGGGCGGAACCGGATACCATTGCTGTTCTGCCGTACCCAACGCTCGCGCTGGCCGCATACAGGGCCGCGACAGCTGACACGTACGCCCTGGCCGTCGAATACAGCTACACAATCACAACGGTCACAGCAATCGCACTAGGGCCTAATCAGCCGGATTCTTCGAGCGGCAGCGCGGCCCCTATGACTTTGGCAGAGCGTCGCGCAGTCGCGCGCTCAACATTCGACTAACCTCGATCACCGCGTGAAGCCACGCGACTGTGCGTGTCTGGGCGAGCTCATAGCGAATCGTGGGAAAGTCGCAGGCGCTGGCGGTCGTGTATGGCGGCCAGTCGCATTACGTAATTACATATCGGAGCTGGACCATGCGGCCTTTGGGACGGTTTGCAAATATTGGCTGGTGGGTGGCATTCATATTATGCGGTTTTACAGTGCTTACCCACTCGTTCCTGTTGCAAGTTAATAATATGCCGCTTAGCCCGCTGAAGCTCGAGATGGTGGATTTTCTCTCTAGCTATGTAAATCCATACTTCGTCCAGCACTGGAACTTCTTTGCGCCGGAGCCCCCCATGGAAGATGAATGGGTGGTCGCTCGGGCAAGACTGGCGCCCCTTGGTCCTACAAAGCGCGGCCCTCCAACAGACGCCTTGGCTGAACCTAACGCAGCCGCTGGTTGACGCGGTGGCTCACGACCGTTTCACCCCCCTATTCATGGTCGAAATCGGTCTATCGAACGCGCAGTCGGCTTTCATGAATCGGGTCGGTGGAAATCCGGCCGCGGCGGTGAGCAGGGATGGCAAAACCTACCTAAAGAGCAAGATCCCCGCCGATGCCGACCCTGTGGACCTTGACTACATGCGGCGAACGGCAATGGCATCCCTGGAGACGGTGTACCCGCCTAGCGAAATCCGGCAGATTCAGATCGGAATCGAAAGCTATCGCTATCCGCGGTTCACAAGCCGCAATGCGCCCGCACCTCCGCCCAGCGTCTCCATGGCAACCACTCCCTGGGCCGACGCCCAATTCGTGACACCTTACTGTTGCGCGTCCCGCGAGGACGTCGGGCGGGGCCTTCGGTGAGCCTGCGCGCCCGCCTTACGGCTCTCCGCGCTGCCGCCAGTGTGAAGCACCGCAGGTTTGGGCTCGGGCTGCTGACAATAGGCATTGGTTCGACGGTGCTGATGGTGTATGTCCAGCACTTTAGGATGCGCGGATTCCTGTGGGGAGACGATGGCGTGTTCCCTTGGCAGACTTTCGCCACGGGCGGCCACTGGATCCGAAGCCTCTACGCTATCTGCGGCGCGGCCTGGTTCCATACCGCGCTCTATCTGTGCGGCACTGTCGTGACCGCAGCATTCACCCTGGGTTGGCGAACGCGGATCACCACTGTGCTTTTCTGGCTCTTCACTTGGTCCCTGTATACCCGAAACAGCTTCGTGCTGGATGGTGGGGACAACCTCATCTATCTGCTCGCTTTTTACATGATGTTCGCCGACTGCAGCGGCGCAGCTTCGCTGGATGCTGCCCGCGTCCGGCGGAGATCTCGCAAAAGGGGAGACACGCTCATCGCTATGTTCCACAATTACGCGATCCTAGCAATGATGCTCCAGATCTGTCTCCTCTACTTCACTTCGGGCCTATTTAAGGCGGAGGGGCACGTCTGGCAGGACGGAACTGCGGTCTACTATGTCCTGAGGAGCACCGAGTTCAATCTCTCGCCCCTGGGACCTTTGTGCTGGCGTAGCGCCGCCGTCGTTACGCTGCTGACCTGGTCAACGGTTGTCTTCGAGATCTCCTGGCCGTTTCTCATCTGGTTTCAGAAGACACGGTTTTTGGTGGTGTGCGGGGCGGTATTGCTCCACGCAATGATCGGGTATTTCATGGGTTTGGCCTGGTTTTCGCTAGTCATGATCAGCGCCCAGGCGGTGGCATTGGGCGACTCCGAGTACCTGCGAGCGGCTGGAGTCGTGCGTCGCGCCCTTAGCATGGTGTTTGCGCAAGCGGAGCCCACGGCGGTCGCCAGTGGCCGGTAGGGAACTGCCGCCCATTCCGAGGGCAGTCGGGACGATGCTGGCGATCGAGGCGGGAATTCCCGCCCTGCTGATCTGGTGGATCTATACCGATGGACCCACGCCATGGTGGCCCTGGCTGGCGATCTCCGCAGCCGCAATTGCGACCCTTGTCGTGATGATGCCCTGGTGTCAGTTCATTCCTTATTTCGCCCGGCCCATGGCTCCGCTGGGGATGATCGTGGCGGCTGGCCACGCGCGGGGATGGGTGAGCGGCTGCGCGAGCGCGGGTTTTCTGCTGGTGGCCCTGGCTTTGATCCGGCGACAGATGAATCGCGGCTCATTGGGACAGGAGGCAATGGAAATTTCGCCTCCGCTGGCCTCCGGAGTCTACTTTGTCGCCCAAGGCGGCGGCAGCTTCGGTGTGAATCGCCATTTTCGCAATGAGTCGCAGCGGTTTGCCCTCGACATTCTGAGATTGAACTGGTTCACTATGCGCGCCTGGGGCTTTTTCCCGCCGCAACTGGATCGGTTTGCGATCTATAACACCCGGGTGCTGTGCCCGATTGCCGGCGTCGTCACCGCCGTGGTCGATGGGCTTCCGGACATGGATCCATGGGTGCAGCAGGATGCCGAACACATTGCCGGGAACCACATCGTGATCCGATGCGGGGCCGGAACGGATACCTACGTGAGTCTGGCGCACCTGCTCGCTGGCAGCCTCCAGGTTCGGGTGGGAGATGCGGTGTCCGCCGGCCAGTCCCTCGCTCGTGTGGGGAACTCGGGCAACACCACCGAGCCGCACCTGCACGTTCACGCCAAGAGGGGCGGGGAACCGGATTCCATGCTGGATGGAGAGGCCGTACCCCTCCGCATTCGCGGACGCTTTCTGATGCGCAACGACCTCTTCCGCGGGCTTGCGGGACAACCGCCGGATGTCTCCTGCAAAGACCGCGAGGCCATCCCCCAGCCCCTGCCTCGCGCCTGATTATCGGCGCAGAGGAGCGCATTCGGGGCGGGGCGCCGGCATGGGCTCGAATCGAGGCGGCGCGGCGGGCGGGAAGGAGTCCCGCGACGAAGACGTGGTCTCGGGAACCCACAGTGTCCCGCGGCGCTTCCGCATCTACGACGGGGATCGCCTCATCGTGGAAGCATCCGGCAACGCGGAGCAAGTGAAGACCTTCGCTTCCAATTTATTTGTTATCCCCGCAGGGGAGCCGGACATGGGTGAGCCGGAAAACGATGCCACCGTCCCGCACCAGGTCATCGACCTGAAGCGCATGAAACCAACTGCCCTTCATTTGCTGTACGGCAACGTGCTGATGCACCTGTTTGTCGGAGCGGAGGGCAGGGTGACGAAGGCGGAAGTCGTCGACGCCGACAACAACGACCTCATCAGGGATACGAAGCACTTTTGCCGGAGTTTAAAATTTGCGCCGCAGATGAGAAAAGGCGCGCCGGTTCCGTTCGAACAATATATGTATATCCAGCACTCGCTGAACTTCGGTGATCCTGTTCAGCCGGATTCTTCTTCGACGCGCAGCCCTTCGTCCGCTCCCAGATAACTCTTGCGCCGGAACCAGCCTTCCATGGACTCGCGCAGGCGCTCCAGAGGCACGCGCAAACCCACCTCCAGCCGGCCGTCGGCCACGGGCAGGGTATCGTCGAAGATCGCGTCATTCGTGAAGTTGCGCATGGCGAAGTTGTCGATCCAGGCGATGGGGCAGGGATGCGCGGTTCCATCCGCGGTGACCCGTTCAATGCGCAGCGTGCGTATCCACATGAAGGAAACCTACTGCGGGAGCAAGGCCGAGGGCAAATCGGAGGGTCAGTATCCGACGTGGTGCAGGTAAAAGACCACGCCCGAGGCCAGCAGGCAGTAAATCCCGAAGTAGTACCAGCGGCCGCGTTCCAGCCAGCTGCTCAGCCAGCGCAGGGCCAGCAGTCCGGCCAGAAAAGCAAAGACTGCGCCGACCAGACTGGGGAAGGCCGCATGCGCAAATCCGGTCGTATCCGCGTGACGCAGCCGCAGCACCTCGCGCGCCACTACCGGCGGCGTCAGAATCACCGCCAGCGCGAAGCTGAAGGCCTCTGCACGCGCTTTTTTGACGCCGGCCAACATGCCAGCCGAGATCGTCGCGCCGGAGCGTGAGAATCCGCGGAAGGGAAGACACAGACCCTGCACGCCGCCGATCAGGCCTGCCTGGCCCAGGCTCATGTCCGGATCGCCGGAGCGATCCCCGCGCCCCTCCGCCAGTCCTGCGATCAGAATCAGAACCCCCGCCGCCAGCAATGCCGGAGCAATGATGCCCAGGTGACCGAACAGGTCTTCGATCTGCGCGTGCGGCACCCCTTTGAAAATGGTGTGCTCAATAATTTTGACCAGCGCTTCGCCAATCACCGCGGTCAGCGCCGTTGCCAGAATGGCGCGCCACGCGAATCGCTTGAACTCCGCCGCGCTGGAGAAGAACGTCGCCCGCCACTGCTTCCAGAAGTACACGATGACGGCGAACATCGTTCCCGTGTGCAGCATCACCAGCAGCAGCGTCATCGTGGGTGAGGACGGGTCCAGCCCCATCAGCTTCTCCGCAACCACAACGTGGGCGGAACTGGAAACCGGCAGAAGTTCGGCAAGCCCCTGAATGACAGCGAGCACAATCACCTGGAGAAGGGACATATGGGGAGATTCTACCGGGTGCGCGCCGCGGTTCCTGTGAACCCCGCTGGATCCCTCTCCGCGTCCGCACCCGCGCAGTCATTTCCTTCAAAGTCACCGTTATTTTCGTCATTTGAACCCTGTCACGGACGGCCAGTATCATGAGAGTGAAGGTTCACACGTTTGAACGCGGGCAGCCCGGCGAAAACAAGGCTGCTCCGGCTCAGGCTCAGCGGTTTTCCGGCTATATTCAGCCAATTTTCCATAGGAGACAGAGCGATGCGTATTGGTGTGTTGACGGGCGGCGGAGACTGCCCTGGTCTGAATGCGGTGATTCGTGCAGCTGTCAGAAAAGGCATCATTCATTACGGCGACGAGTTCATCGGGTTTCTTGAAGGATGGCGCGGGGTCCTGGACAACAACACCGTCCCCCTCACGCTCGAAAAGGTCGATTGGATTCTCACCGAGGGCGGCACGATCCTGCGCACCTCGCGCACCAACGTGCGCAAGATCGACGGCGGCATCGAGAAATGTGTCCAGGTGCTCAAGGCCAACAAGCTCGATGCCCTGATCGCCATCGGCGGTGACGACACTCAGTCGGTCACCAACGCGCTCATCCAGGCAGGCGTGCCCGGCGTAGGCGTTCCCAAGACCATTGACAACGATCTGAACGGCACCGATGTCTGCTTCGGCTTCGACACGGCCGTCATGATTGCTACCGAGGCCATCGATCGCCTCCACACCACGGCTGAATCGCACAACCGCGTCATTGTGTGCGAAGTCATGGGCCGCGATGCGGGCTGGATCGCCCTCACCGCCGGCGTGGCCGGTGGCGCGCACGTCATCCTCGTGCCGGAGAAGCCCATCGATCTGGACCACGTCTGCGCCATCCTGAAGCACAACCATGACCACGGCAAGAAGTACGGCATCGTCGTCGTCGCCGAGGGCGCCAAACTCCCCGGTTCCGGCGAACAGGCCACCAAGGGCTCCAAGGTCGATTCGTTCGGCCACGCGCGCCTCACCGGCATCGCCGATCACCTGGCCGAGGAGATTGAAAAGAAAACCGGCTACGAAACGCGCTCCGTCACCCTGGGGCACACGCAGCGCGGCGGCACGCCGACCGCCTACGACCGCATGCTCGCCACCCGTTACGGTCTGGCGGCCATCGATCTCGTCCACCAGGGCAAGTTCGGCCGCCTCGTCGTTCTGCGCGGCACGAAGATCGAGGACATCCCTCTGGCTGAGGCAATCTCGAAAAATCGCACCGTGGACGACAGCTTCCTCTCCATCATCAGCAGCCTCGAACCGAAACTTTAACTCAATCACCCCATCCTGCTCAATTGCCAATGGTTGAGCTGGATGGGGTAAGCACCTGAATACACCACGAATTCGGGGTTTCACTGCCGCCGCTCCGTATGATATACAGAGCGTGCTGCTCTGGCCGGAGGCTCCGTGAAACCCTCGCTCAATCAACCCGCCGAAGTGCGTGAAGTGATGGACATACGCCAGGCGGCTCACTATCTCGGCATTAGTGCCGACAGTCTCTACCGCTATGCCGCCTCGGGATTCATCCCCGCCTTCCGTCTCGGGAACCGCTGGCGCTTTCGCAAATCCCGCCTCGATGAGTGGATGGATCGATCCTCCGGCATCGAGGAAGCACCCGCGCCCAAGCTCGTCAAAGCTGCCCAGAAAAAGCCCGTGCGCTCGACTCGCGTCCTCACCCGCTCCGTTCGCACCGGCTCCTGATCGCAGCATCGTCTCTGCTGCCCGGCAGAATCTGAATCGAACCCGCTCGCGGAACGCGGCCCGCCAGTCCGCGCTCTTCCCGGGCGTATTCTGGTGACCGAACCCCTGCGGCAAACCGCGCAGGGCGGTTCCCAGGAGGTCAAGCCCCGCATGTCCGCGCGAGCCACGGCGCTGATCCACGATGACCGGCTTTTTCCCGCGGATCCCACCCAGCGCAGCCTGGCCCGGCGCCTTTATGCCGAGGTGCGCGACCTGCCCCTCATCAGCCCTCACGGACACACGCAGGCCGCCTGGTTTGCCCGCAACCAGCCCTTCCCGAATCCGGCAAAGCTCTTCGTCCAGCCCGACCACTACGTCTACCGCATGCTCTACAGCCAGGGAATCTCGCTTGACGACCTGGAAATCGGTGTCGACGAGCTGAAGAATCCCCGCCGCGTCTGGCGCCTCTTCGCGCAGAATTACTACCTGTTCCGCGGCACCCCCACGCGCCTCTGGCTTGATTACGCCTTTCACGAGCTGTTTGGACTCGAGGAGCGCCTCTCCGCAGCTACGGCGGATCTCTACTACGACCTCATCTCCGAGCGCCTGCAGACGCCGGAATTCCTGCCCCGCGCCCTCTACGACCGTTTCCGCCTCGAAGTCCTGGCCACCACCGACGCGCCCCTCGACTCCCTCGCCGATCACCAGGCCATCCGCGACTCCGGCTGGGACGCCCGCATTCTGCCCACCTTCCGTCCGGATTCCGTCGTCGATCCCGACTTCCGCGGTTTCTCCGAAAATATCGCCAAACTCGGCCGGCTCACCGGCGAAAACACGGGAAACTGGAAGGGCTATCTGCGCGCCCTGGAAAAGACACGCGCCCGCTTCAAGACGCTCGGCTGCACCGCCACCGATCATGGCCATCCCAGCGCCCGCACGGCAGACCTGGATTCCGCCGAGGCCGCACGCTTGTTCGATTCGGTTCTTGCCGGTCATGCGGACGAAACCCAGCGTGAGCTCTTCCGCGCGCAAATGCTGACCGAAATGGCCCGCATGAGCGTCGAGGATGGCCTCGTCATGCAGCTCCACCCCGGCTCCTTCCGCAATCACAACTGCCAGCTTTACGAGCGATACGGGCGCGATGTGGGCGCCGACATTCCTCAGCCCACCGACTATGTCCGCGCGCTCCACCCGCTCCTCCAGCGCTTCGGCAACGAGAAGAACTTCACCCTCATCCTCTTCACGCTGGACGAAACCACCTACAGCCGCGAGTTGGCGCCGCTCGCCGGCCACTATCCCTGCCTGCGTCTCGGTCCGCCGTGGTGGTTCTACGACAGCCCGGAGGGCATGCTGCGTTTCCGCGAACAGGTCACCGAGACCGCCGGCTTCTACAACACCGTCGGCTTCAACGACGACACCCGCGCCTTTCTCTCCATTCCCGCGCGCCACGACGTCGCCCGCCGTATGGACTGCGTCTGGCTGGCGCGCCTGGTCTCCGAGCATCGCCTCGACGAAGACGAAGCGGTAGAAGTGGCCCGCGATCTCACCTATAACCTCGTGCGCAAAGCCTACCGCCTCGGATGAAAGACGCTGGCGCCGCGGTCGAAATGGGGAGTGCGCCGGAGAGTACCGGCCGTGCCCGCCTCGGACAGGTGCGCTGGACCATCTGCGCCATGCTCTTCGCTGCTACCTCCATCAACTACATGGATCGCCAGGTCATTGCCATCCTGGAACCAACACTGCAGAAGGCGATCGGCCTGACGCAGGTGGACTACGGTTACATCGTCGCCGGATTTCAGGCCGCCTACGCCATCGGCGTCGTCGCTGCTGGCTGGCTGATCGACCGCCTGGGAACGCGTCTGGGCTACTGCCTGTTTATGGGCATCTGGGCGCTGTCGGCCATGGCGCATTCCCTCGCCAACAACGCGCTGGAGTTTGGCATCGCGCGCTTCAGCCTGGGCCTGGGTGAGTCCGGTAATTTTCCCGCCGCCATCAAGACCGTCGCCGAATGGTTCCCACAAAAGGAGCGCTCCCTGGCCACGGGCATCTTCAACTCCGGAGCCGCGGTGGGCGCGGTGCTGGCTCCGGTTTTAGTGCCATGGGTGGCCTTGCACTATAGCTGGCGCGTAGCCTTCCTCGTCACGGGCGTCTTCAGCCTGCTGTGGATCGTCTGGTGGTTCCGCTATTACCGCAAACCGGCGCAGTTTCCGCGGCTAACAACCGCCGAACTCGAGTACATCCAGCAGGACGCGACACCAAGCGAAGCAACCGCGCCGAAGATTCCCTGGCCGCGCCTCTGGAGCTACCGCCAGACGTGGGCCTTTGCCCTGGGCAAGTTCATGACGGACCCCATCTGGTGGTTCTTCCTCTTTTGGCTGCCCTCCTACTTCAGCAGCCGCTTCCATCTGACCCTGGCGCATCTGGGATTGCCTCTGGTGGTTGTCTACACCGCGTCCACGGTGGGCAGTATTGGCGGCGGCTGGCTGCCGGTGCCTTTCCGGAAGCTGGGAATGTCGAACGCCCAAGCGCGCATTGGAGCCATGCTGGTCTGCGCCTGCTGCGTGGTCCCGATTTACATGGCGGGCCACCTGCACTCCGAAACAACGGCGATTGCCCTCATCAGCCTGGCCGCTGCCGCGCACCAGGGATGGTCGGCCAACCTGTTCACGACCTCCTCAGATATGTTCCCAAAATCTGCCGTCGGCTCCGTGGTGGGAATTGGAACGCTGGCGGGGTCGGTGGGCGGCATTTTGCTCGCGACCAGCGCCGGCTGGATTATCCAGATCACCCATAGTTACGCCAGTTTGTTTGCGCTGGCTTCCAGCGCCTATCTGGTGGCTCTGTTGATCATCACCCTGCTCGCACCCGGTCTGCAGAAAGTGGAGTTGCCCGCATGACCCTCCAACTCGCCCACGGCAACGCAGAATCGGTGCTCTCGTCGGCCGATTTGCGCCTGCTGTTCTTCGCTGCGCTCGACCGGCTTGGCCCACGCCGACGCGTCCTCGTGGTTCCGCCGGACATCACCCGCCTGCATTCCCGCGCCGGAGAGCTGACCCGCCTCGCCTGGGAATACTACGGCGATGGCCTCAGCGCCGTTCTGCCCGCGCTCGGCACCCACGCCCCCATGTCCGCAGAACAACTCACCCGCATGTTTGGCGATCTCCCGCAGGACCGGGTCAAAATTCACAACTGGCGCACCGACATCGAAACTCTCGGCGAAGTCCCCGCAGACTTCATTCGTGAGCAGTCGGAAGGCAAGCTCGATTACCCCTGGCCGGCGCAGATTAATCGCCTCATCGCCGACGGTGATTTCGACCTCATCCTCTCCATCGGCCAGGTCGTGCCCCACGAAGTCATCGGTATGGCGAATTACAACAAGAACATTCTCATCGGCGCCGGCGGCAGGGAAGGCATCAACCGCAGCCACTATCTCGGCGCGGTCTACGGCATGGAGCGCATCATGGGCCGCGCCGACAATCCTGTCCGCCGCGTCCTCAACTACGCCGCCGATCGTTTTCTGCACCACCTTCCGATTGTCTACGCCCACACGGTCGTCGCTCGCGATGCTGCCGGCGACCTGGTCACGCGCGGCCTCTTCCTCGGCGATGACGTGCAGTGCTTCCGCCGCGCCGCCGACCTCAGCCTCCAGGTCAACTTCGAAATGCTGGAGCAGCCCATCCGCAAAGCCGTCGTCTATCTGGAGCCGCACGAGTTCCACAGCACCTGGCTGGGCAACAAAGCCATCTACCGCACGCGCATGGCTCTGGCCGACGACGCGGAGCTGATCATTCTCGCCCCGGCCGTCAGAGAGTTCGGCGAAGACCGCACCATCGACGCGCTCATCCGCAAATACGGCTACCGCGGCACGCCCGCAACGCTGAGCGCCGTCGCGAAAAACCCGGACCTCGCCCAGGACCTCAGCGCCGCCGCTCATCTCATTCACGGCTCGTCCGAAGGCCGCTTCACCATCCGCTGGTGTCCCGGGCACCTGACCCAGGAGGAAATCGAAGGCGTGGGCTTTGCCTGGGGCGACCTGCACTCCATGCTCCGCCGCTACGACCCCGCCACGCTGCGGCCCGGATACAACACGGTCGCCGGCGAAGAAAGTTTCTTCATTCCCAACCCGAGCGTCGGCCTCTGGGCCCATCGCGATCGATTTCAAAACTGAGGAGACGATGAACACTCTCGCGAAATTTTCCGTCGGCGTCGGCGATCGATTCGCTCATCAGGCGAAAGCCCAGCTCCAGGCCTGCCTCCAAGCCGCCCAGGCCGGCGTCACCGTCATTCCCGTCTGGAACAAATCCAATCGCGAGCACCTCATCATCGGCTCCGAGCCGCAGTCCACGCGTACGGCAGCCGACGCAGCCGTTCAGGCGCTCGGCTGGAGCCGTCCCTACTACTGCGACGCCGATCACATCAATCTCACCACCGTGGACCGCTTCCTCGCGCCCTGCGATTTCTTCACCATCGATGTCGCGGACTTCATCGGCAAGCCCGCCGAGGATGCGTCCGTCGAGCTTTTTGTGAAGCGCCGCGCCGACCTCAACGGCACGCTCCGCCTCGAAGGCGTGGACGAGACCTTTGAGATCACTCCCGCTCTGCTTCGCGCCACGGCCGTGAAATTTCTCTTCGCGATCGAACAAGCCGGTCGGGTCTATCGCCACATCGCGGCCGCGAAAGGGAAGGGAAATTTCATTGCCGAAATTTCCATGGATGAGACCGACGCGGCGCAAACCCCCGCCGAACTGCTCATCATCCTCGCCGCCATTGCCGACGAGGGGATTCCCGTCCAGACCCTCGCGCCCAAATTCACCGGCCGCTTCAACAAGGGCGTCGATTACATGGGCGACCTCGCGCAGTTCCACCGCGAGATCAAGCTGGATGTCGCCGCCATTGCCTGGGCGATCCGCAACTTTGGCCTGCCAAAGAATCTCAAGCTCAGCATCCACTCCGGCAGCGACAAATTCTCCATCTACCCGGCCATCCACGAGGCGACTCGGGAATCCGGGGTCCATCTGAAAACCGCCGGCACCACCTGGCTTGAAGAGCTCATCGGCCTCGCCGAATCCGGTGGCGAAGGCCTCGCGCTCGCAGAGGAAATCTACGCGAACGCATACGAGCATCGCGCCGAGCTCTGTACCCCCTATGCCACCGTCATCGATATCTCCCCGGCCCAGCTACCGCAGCCCTCGGTCGTCGAACGCTGGTCCTCAGAGCAATACACCTCCGCGCTGCGCCACGATCCGCGCTCGCCCGCCTACAACCCAAGCTTGCGCCAGCTGCTCCATGTAGGATTTAAAGTTGCCGCCAAAATGGGGAGCCATTACCTGCGCCTGCTTGATGCCAATGAAGCCGTGATCGCTCGCAACGTCACGCAAAACCTCTTCGACCGCCATATCGCCCCGGTGTTTCTCGGGAAAACCTCGCCAATCTCAGCGGATCTACACGTGGAGGCACGATGACCCTCACCTCGCTCCAGCTCAATGGCAAAACGGCCGTCGTCATCGGCGGAACCTCAGGCCTCGGACACGCCATCAGCCTCGGCCTCGCCGAATCCGGCGCCGACGTCGTCGCCTCCGCCCGCCGCCAGGAGCAGGTGGACGCCACTGCCGCGGAGATCGAAGCGCGCGGCCGCAAAACCCTGCGCCTGGCTTCGGATATACAGAACCGCTCCTCGCTCGAACGTCTCCTCGCCGCAACCGTCGCCCATCTCGGCAAGGTGGACATCCTGGTTAACTCCGCCGGCAAGATCAAGCGCGCCCCCACCCTCACTTTTCCCGAAGATGAGTGGCGCGACATCATCGATACCAACCTCACCGGCACGCTCCGCGCCTGCCAGGTCTTCGGCGCGCATATGCTCGAGCGCGGCTATGGCCGCATCATCAACATCGCCTCCCTCAATTCCTTCGTTGCCCTCAACGAAGTCGCCGCCTACGCTGCCAGCAAAGCCGCGGTGGCGTCGCTCACGCGCTCGCTCGCCGTGGAATGGTCGAAGAAGGGCGTCCTCGTCAACGCCATCGCCCCCGGCGTCTTCCGCACCGCCCTCAATGCCGACCTGCTCGACAACACGCCCCGCGGCAAAGAACTCCAGATGCGCACCCCCATGAACCGTTTCGGCAAAGCGGAAGAAGTGGTCGGTGCCGCTGTCTACCTCGCCTCCGACGCAGCCTCCTTCGTCACCGGTCAGGTCCTGGTGGTGGACGGAGGATTCCTTGCCAGTGGCGTGAATCAGTGAGGCAGAATTTAGGGTTTTAGGGATTAGAGTTTGGAAACCAGGGGATATGCCGACGAGCGTTCATTGCTGACTCCTGCTCCAGACTCCGACTCCAAACTCTGGATTCTGTCCTGCCTGTCATACTGATTAGAGGAGCATGTTCAACAACACCATTGCCGTAGCCATGTCCGGAGGCGTCGACTCCTCGACCGTCGCGGCCATGCTGCGCGCGGAGGGCTACGATCTCGTCGGCCTCACCCTGCAGCTCTGGAATCAGCGTCGCCTCGCCGGCCAGCAGGGAATCCCTGAGCAGGTCACCGGCCGCTGCTGCTCGCTCGACGACGTCTATGACGCCCGCCGCGTCGCCGAGGCCCTCGACATCCCCTATTACGTCGTCAACGAGCAGGAGCGCTTCGAGCAGGATGTCGTCCGTCCCTTCGTTCGCGAGTACCTCAACGGCCGCACGCCCATTCCGTGCTCGCTCTGCAACAACCATCTCAAGTTCGATCAGCTCCTCGTGCGCGCCCGCCAGATTGGCGCCGACCGCATTGCTACCGGCCACTACGCGCGTAACGAGTACGACCCTGCCCGCGATCGCTGGATTCTCTCCCGTCCCGCGGATCAGTCGAAGGACCAGACCTACTTCCTTTTCGGGCTCACCCAGGAGCAGCTCGCGCGCACGCTCTTTCCTCTCGGCCGCTATCGCAAGCCCGAGGTCCGGGCCATCGCCGCCGAGCACGGCCTGGCCATCGCCGTGAAGCCCGATTCCCAGGAGATTTGCTTCATCCCCGGCGGCGACTATAAGCGCTTCATCTCCGCCTACCTCGAAGAGCAGGGTGAGTCCATCCCCGACACTGCGGGCGAGCTGGTATCGACTTCAGGCAATGTCATCGGGCGCCACAGCGGGATTCACAACTTCACCATCGGCCAGCGCAAGGGATTAGGCGTCGCCTCGTCCGACCCGCTCTACGTCATCCAGATCGACAACGCGACACACCGCGTCACTATCGGTCCTGACGTTGAGGCCACGACAAAGACGCTTCGCGCCCGCGATCTCAACTGGATTTCAATCCCGCGTCTCGAAGGCGAAATGCGTATCCGCGCGAAGATTCGCCACCGCCACGAGCCCGCCCCTGCAACGCTCCGCATGACAGGCCCCGACGAAGTCGAGGCCATTTTCGATGAGCCGCAGCGCGCCGTCACTCCCGGCCAGTCCGCCGTCTTCTATCGCGATGACGAGGTGGTAGGCGGAGGCTGGATCGCTGGTTGAAGGCGGCTGCGATTCGCCCCGAGTCGAGCGACGAGTTTCGATCGGGGCAAGACCCAGGACACTAAACCCTGCACCCTGTACCCTGCGCCCCGCCCCTCACTTCACCTCATTCACCAGATCCCGCAAAGGCTTCAGCACGGTGAACCGGGTCATCGCCACCGGCTGCTCCGCCTCGTCCAGGATGGCCAGCTGTTTCGCCTTCCACCCCGGCGGCGCCGGCACTCCCGATGACAGATAATTCACCGCCTCCAGTCCCAGGGTTCCCAACTCCGTCAGTTGCTGCACCCGCGGCAGAGCCGCCTCCAGCTGCGGTGAGGCGGTCATCAGCTCCGCAACCTGCGGCCCGCCCATCCACGATCGGAACGTCGCCGTCAGCGTCGCCTCCACATCGGGCCGGCCTGCGGGATCCTGCAAATACGTGCTCACCACGTTGGCAAAATCATGCCGCGACGGCGGATCCGGCGGCAGCGCATCCACCAGGTTATCCAGCGGCGACTGTGTCGTCACCCCGTGCTTCTCCGCATAGTTCGCGCGTGTATCGAAATCCACCGGCTGCAGCACCGCCATCAGCGGCTGCAGCGCTTCGATCTGCTCGGTGTCCGTCAACTCGCGCAGGCTCGCATTCTCCTGCGAAATCTGCGTCAGGCCGAGGCTCTCCAGGCGCAGGTTCTCCACCCACAGCCGCCGGTACATGTCGTCGATGTTGTCCACCGTGCGCGGCGACCACAGCCGTTCAGCAATGGCTGCCGTTCGCGGCCAGATGCGCGAGTCGATCGTGCGCCCGTCCACATACTCGCTCCACATGCAGGCCTCGCCGCCCAGAATGCGCGCCGCCTGGTCCGGCGTCAGATTGCTGTCGGCCGGTAAGGGATCCACCCGATAGTGATCCGCCGCTGAATCGATATGGTCCAGATAATAGCCGGCGGAAAGAATTCCGCTGTAGCCCTGCTTCGCTCCCGCGGCCAGCGAATCGAACCCGCGCCACGACTGCACCACCACATCCCTGGGCAGCCCCGGCGTCAGCACTTCGTCCCACCCAATCATCTTCTTGCCGTGCTTCGTCAGAATGGGTAACAGTCGCTGATTGAAATATGCCTGGGTCGCCGCCGTCCCGTGCAGATTGTGTGCTCGCGCGAAGGCCTGGATCTTCGGGTTCTGCTTCCACTCCACGCCGTTATTCTCGTCGCCCCCAATGTGCATATACGGATCCGGGAAAATTGTCGCCATCTCGCCGACAAATTGATCCAGGAACGTGTACGTGCTCTCCCGCGTCGGATCCAGCACCGGATTGAACACGCCAAAATGGCGCTCGATGGAAAACGGCCCCGGCCCGCTGGCCAGCTCCGGATACCCGACCACCCACGACGTCGTGTGTCCCGGCATATCGAACTCCGGAACCACGCGGATGCCCAGCTTCCGCGCGTACGCCACCACTTCCCTGGCCTGCTCTTGGGTGTAGTACAGCCCGTCCGATCCCTCCCCGGTCAGCCTGGGGAAGATCCTGCTCTCGATGCGGAATCCCTGATCGTCGCTCAGGTGCCAGTGAAAGACGTTCAGCTTCACCGCCGCCATTCCGTCCAGAGTCCGAAGGATCACAGTCACCGGCACAAAATGCCGCGAGCAATCGATCATCAGTCCCCGCCAGCGAAAGCGCGGCGAATCCTGAATCGATACGCCGGGCAGCCACGAACCGTGCCCATCCGTCTGCACCAGCTGCACCAGCGTTTCCAGCCCATGCATGGCGCCCACGTCGGTCGCCGCGTGCAGATGCACCCCCTGCGGTGTCACCTCCAGGGAATAGGATTCATCCTCATCCGGCCCCTGGATCGCCTCTCCCGGGCCGTCGACCGTCATCGCCACCGCGGCGCTCCCCGTCGCCGGCGTCTCGGGAATCGCCACCCCCGTCTGCATCTTCAGCCGCCGCACCGTCCATCGAATTGCGGCGTCCAGCCGCTCGTCGTCGGGCCGGTTCGAGCCGATCGCAAAACCCGGTCCAATGGCCAGCGCGCCGCTGCCCGCCGTCAGCTGCGCCGGCTCCGGCATCAGCGTGTTCACAAACATCGGCTGCCCGCTGCTCGTCTTCTGCGCCATCACCGGATTCGTCATCATGATTCCGGCCCACACCACACAACCCAGGCATCCTGCAATTCGATTCACGTCTCTCCCTCGTCGTTTGCGAAGTCCGCGTTTCAGATTACGCAAAGAACCGCCTCAGCGCCAGCGGCAGAACCCTGTCGACGATCTGTTACCTTGTCTTTTCACCCATTTCAGGAGTTCCAGCATGCGCTCTCGCTTTGCGACTTTCCTTCTTGCCGCCGCCGTCACCGCCGCGACCGCCACAGCGCAGGACGCTCCCCGCTGGACCCCGCCCGACCCGGCCACCCAAGCGCTGGCCCGCGGCATCTTCGAGCAGCTCGTCGATATCAACACTACGGACTCCATCGGCAGCGTCACCGCCGCCTCGAAGGCGATGCAGCAGCGCTTCCTCGATGCCGGCTTTCCCGCGAGCGACCTCTATCTCGGCGGTCCCAACGATCGCAAGGAGAACCTCGTGGTTCGCTATCGTGGCACCGGCGCCCATCCGCCCATCCTCATCATCGGTCATCTTGATGTCGTCGAAGCGCGCCGCTCCGACTGGACCGTCGACCCCTTCCACTTCATCGAGAAAGACGGCTACTTCTACGGGCGCGGCACCCAGGACATGAAAAATGCCGATGCCATCATGGTCACCACCTTCCTGCGTCTCCACAAGGAAGGCTTCCGCCCCGACCGCGACATCATCCTGGCACTCACCGCCGACGAGGAAGGCGGCAAATCCAACGGCGTCTCCTGGCTGCTGAAGAATCACCCT
>DATASQ010000024.1:0-78762 GCA_036269135.1 Acidobacteriaceae bacterium | reverse complement strand
TGTTCGACGGGCTTGGGGGTTAAGGAGTAGACGAGGCCGACGAGTTCCTTCTCCGGCCGCGGCTTTGTGAACAGGCTGATGGCGACGGTAATGACCAGGTTGACGGTGAAGGCGAAGATGGCCTGGTAGAAGTCGAGAGCCATTTCGCTGGGATAGACGTGCACCACGTGGATCCAGCCGCCGTGGATGCCGGGGGCGGTTGAGGCCGGGATGGTGAGGCCGTGATGCAGGACGGCGGCCAGGGTGCCGCTGACGAGTCCGGTGAACGCCGCATGGCCCGTGGTGCGCTTCCAGAACATGCCGAGGAGGAACGTCGCGAAGAGTGGCGCGTTCACGATCGAGAAGACGAGCTGGAGCGTGTCCATGATGTTGTTGAAGCCGAGGACGACGTAGGCGGTCCCCATGGAAATCAATATGCCGACGACGGTGGTCCATCGGCCCATCTTCAGATAGTGCGCGTCGCTGCCGTTTTTGTAGATGTAGGACTGGTAGAGGTCAAAGGTCCAGACGGTATTGAAGGCGGTGACGTTGCCGGCCATCCCGGACATGAAGCTGGCCAGCAGGGCGGTGAGGCCGAGGCCCAGAATGCCGGTGGGGAAGTAGTGGAGCAGCATGTTGGGAATGGCCAGGTCGTAGTCGAGGATCGGCTTGCCATGCGTGTCGAGCATGATTTTGCCGGTCACGGGATCGACTTTGGGCGGGATGAGCCCCTGGCCGTCCTGGACATACTGCGAGTTAGCGGCGGCGCTGCGGGTCATGCCGACGGGCGCGGAGGCCGCCATGACGTGGCGAGTCACAACAGGCGTGGCGATGGCGATGAGTCCCGGCAGGATGACCAGGAAAGGAAAGAACATTTTCGGAATAGCGGCGATGAGGGGCACGCGGCGGGCGGACTCCTCGGAATTCGCGGCCATCGCGGTCTGAATGACGAGGAAGTCGGTACACCAGTAGCCGAAGGAGAGGACGAAGCCGAGGCCCGCGGTGAGGCCGAACCAGTCCACGCCGAGCGGATTGGTGTGAGCGCTGGCCATCCCCTGCCAGGAGTGGAGATATGCGTGGGGCAGCGTGTGCTTCAGGCCATTCCAGCCGCCAACGTTTTTCAGACCCACCCAGACGAGGGGCACAAATCCGGCGACGATGAGGAAGAACTGGAGAACTTCGTTGTAGATGGCGCTGGTGAGGCCCCCGAGAAAGATGTAGAGCAGGACGATGATCGCCGAGAGGAGGATGGCGAAGTGGAAGATCCAGTCCAGCGGCAGGCCGAGCGTGCGGAAGAGTCCGTCGAAGACGTGAAGGGTCTGGATGAGGCGGGCCATCGCGTACATCGAGATGCCGGAGGAAAACACGGTCATGAAGGCGAAGGTGCAGGCGTTCCAGGCGCGGGTCTTCTCGTCGAAGCGGAGGCGGAGGAATTCCGGGACGGAGCGGGCTTTGGAGCCGTAGTAGAAGGGCATCATGAAGACGCCGACGAAGACCATGGCGGGGATGGCGCCGATCCAGTAGAACTGGCTGGTGACGATGCCGTACTTGGCGCCCGAGGCCCCCATGCCAATCACTTCCTGGGCGCCGAGGTTGGCGGAAATGAAGGCCAGTCCGCAGATCCAGGCGGGCAGCGAGCGCCCTGCCTGCAGATAGTCCTTGCTGGTCTTCATGAAGCGTTTCAGTGCGAAGCCAATGCCCAGCACAAAAACGAAATACAGCAGCATGATGAGCCAGTCGATGGTTGTGAGGTTCAAATGCGGGGATTCCTTTCAGCCAGGACGGGTGCGCTGTCGCAGGTGAATGTACACGGTTGCACCATCCAAGTCCAGGCGCGATTCAGCCCGGTGTTCGCCGGATCGGATTAAAGCGACTGGACGGGGATCAGGGTCAGGTCGTCCACCAGGCCGACTTCCTTCTGGACGAAGGGCTCCGCATAGCGAACCCCCGCCAGCAGGCCGTAGTGGCGGGCCTCCGCGAAGGTGCGCTCGCGAATTTCCTCCTCGGGGACGAAGAGGCCGCTGCCGGCTGCCTGATTGGCATACTGTGACCGGTAGGCCATCAGCGCCCGGTGACGGTCTTCGATGAACGGCGTGATGTCCACCACGAAGGTGGGCCGGACATCGGCGTAAAGACTGGCGTAGACGATCTTGAAGGGCCGATGCGGCGCGGTTCCGGTTTCGATTTTCGCCAGCCCGGCGAGGAAACAGGCTTCGTACCCCAGGGTCGCAGAGGTGTAATGGTCGGGGTGGCGGCCGGTCCAGTAGGGCAGGATCACCACGCGGGGACGCACCCGGCGCAGCACCTCGACAATCTTCAGCCGATTTTCCCAGGTATTCTCCACGCGGCCGTCGGGGAGATCGAGAGCCTCGCGCCAGCCCGCGCCCAGGATGGCGGCGGCTTCAGAGGCTTCGGCGGCGCGCTCCTCGGCGGAGCCGCGCGTTCCGGCTTCACCGCGGGTCAGATCCAGAATGGCGGTGGAGACGCCGAGCGAGGCGAGGCGCAGCAGGGTGCCGCCGCAGGTTTGCTCCACATCGTCGCGATGCGCGGCGAGGGCGAGAACGTCAGCGATCGGTGCATCCGCCATGCGCGCCTGGCTGTCCCGTTTATCCGTCAGTAGATGGTGTTGTCGTCATCGCTGCCGGCGTCCATATAGGCCGCATCGATGGCGGTACCGGCCACCGTGACGTTGGCATTATCCAGCGCCGCCATATTGGTGGTGCTGTAAATGTAAATCTGGCCGCCTTCGGTGGTGTAGACCTTGTGCAGTCCGGTCACCGCGGCGATCCCGGTGCCGTCTCCCTTGTAGGAGCTGAGCGTGGCCGTGCTGGTGGTGGTGTTGAACATGGTCATGCAGCCGAAGTTCGCGCTCCCCCCGGTCTGCGATTGCTGATAGCGGGGGCCCTCGTTGCAGTGCGCCGACCCGATCCAGAGAGTGCTGTCGTCGGCGAAAACCATGCGGGTATGCAGGCCGTCGCTGATGGAATACGTCCCGGCGAGGGTGTCGGACGGCGTGTTCACGACGCTCAGATAACCGGCGAAAAGGCCGCTGGATGGCTGGTATTGCTGTCCCGCCACATACATCGTATTCCCATTGAAAATGGCGTCGCTGGCCCCGTTGGGGACGGGAATATTCGCCGCCGCCTGCAGGGCGATCCCGCTGGCGCCCACGCTGCCTGCATTGAGCGCCGAGGCGGGGATGGGGATGGTGGTGATGCTGGACGTGGTGCCGCCGCATTCCGGCCCGCAGTTCAGGACATACGCGGTGGTGCCGTCGGGCGAGAACACGGCTTTCACCGGGTGGTCGAAGCTGGCCGTGGCGCCGGTGCCGACCGGGAAGACGCACCAGGTGGGCAGCGACTGCGGCTCGCAGTCCTGGGCCTCGGTGGAATGCGTCACGCCCGTTGCATCGGTGTAGGTGTAAACGTAGTGAGGATTGTTCTGGGCCGCGTACTCCTCATCCTCGGTCAGATGAACAATGCTGTAAACGGCAAAGGTTGCGGGGTTCAGGCCCGGGTTGACCGTGGGATCGTCGGAGACCGATGACGCCTGCACCGCGTTCTGGACGAAGACCAGGGCCACGGTGCCGCCGGGATTCACCGAGATTCCATATGCATTGGGCAGGTTCAGCGTGAGGGCTGTGCCCTTGGTGCGATCGACCGCGCTGATGACGTGGTTCGCCGGGTTGGCCGCGTAAACATAGCTCAGGTCGCGGCTGATGGCGATCCCGGTGTAGGGGCTGGCCTGGGTGCCGCTGGAGACGCCGCCGGGAATCGTGACCGTGGCATCCACCTTCTCCTCGGCATAGCTGACCAGGGTCAGGCTCCCGTCTCCCTCGCTGTAGACCGCGCCCACCTGCTGCTCCGGCAGGTTCTCAATGGTCAGCGGCAGCTTGCCGGAAAATCCGCTAATCGAAAAGGCTCCGCTGGAAGTGTTGGAGGCGTGACGGATATCGTAAAACGCATCCATGAACGGCAGGGACCCGCTGGCCAGCGCGCTGGGGTTCTGCTCGGCGATCAGGACCCGGTTCAGCACCTTGCTGGGAGGCAGGGTGCGGCCGGCGAAATAGTAATTCTTGCCGCAGGAAACAGCGACGATACAAACCACAAAAAGCGCGCTGAGAATACCACACAAATACCGGAGACTTCTCTTCTTCAAAACGGTAGAACCTCGCCCTGCCCTGGTTATTACGGATTGTGGGAAAGGCAAGTATATCAGGGCCGCCGAACCTTCTTCGCGCCGCAAACCGGCTTCCCGCGACCCGCGTGCGGCCGCTCTCGCCGGCTGCGCTCCGGGGGCCGCGGAGCCCGCGCCCCGCCCTGATACCATGATCGAGAGATACCCCATGCCCAACCGACTGGACTCGATCTTTGGCCGGCGCACCGTGCTCTGCGACGGCGCCATGGGTACCTCGCTGTACGCGCGCGGCGTCTTCATCAATCGCTGTTTCGACGAGCTGAATCTGTCCCAGCCGGAGCTGGTGCGAGGCGTGCACGAGGAGTACCTCCAGGCCGGCGCGGAAATCATCGAAACCAATACCTTTGGCGCAAACTCCGTCCGTCTGGAGCGCTACGGTCTGCGGGACAAGGTTGCTGACATTAACCGGGCCGGCGTCGCCCTCGCTCGCCAGGCCGTGCGGCAGCTCGCCGACAAGCAGGCGGGCACGGCCTGGGTGGCCGGATCCGTCGGCCCTCTGGGTGTGCACCTGGAGCCTCTGGGCAAAATCAGCCTGGGAGAAGCACAGGAGGCGTTCGCCGAGCAGATTCGCTCTTTAACCGCAGGCGGTCCCGGCGTGGGCGTCGATTTGCTCATTATTGAAACCATGCCGGCTCTGAATGAGGCGGAACAGGCCGTGCTGGCGGCGCGGGCCGCTGCCCCGGATGTGCCGGTCGTCGTGATGGTGACCATCGATGAAGAGGCCAACTGCCTCGACGGAGCCTCCGCGGAAGCCGCCGCCGCCCGGATCGCTTCCTGGGGAGCGGACGGGATGGGCGTGAACTGCAGCGTCGGTCCGGCTACGGTGCTGACGGCCATCGAGCGGATGGCGGCCACCACCAGCCTGCCGCTGATGGCGATGCCCAACGCCGGTATGCCGCGCTCGGTCGACGGCCGCAACATCTATCTGTGCTCGCCGGAATACATGGCGAGTTTTGCGCGCAAGTTCACCCGCGCCGGCGTTCAGTTCATCGGAGGCTGTTGCGGCACGACCGCGCAGCACATCCGCGCCATGAAATCCGCGCTGCGGGCCACCGAGGCGCAGGCGGCCAGCCAGCGCGCCTCGCGGCAGGAGCCGATCGTAACGGAAACGCCGCCGGTGCACGTCTCCGAGCGGTCGCGCCTCGGACGGCTGATCCACGAAGGCGCCTTTGTCACCATGGTGGAGATTGTTCCCCCGCGCGGCATTGACTGTGCGAAGGAACTTGCGGGCGCGCAGGCGATGGCGGACCTTGGGGTGCATGCCATCAATGTGCCCGACTCGCCGCGGGCTTCGGCGCGCATGAGCGCGCAGAGCCTCTGCATCCAGATCCAGCAGAAGACCGGCATCGAGACGCTGCTGCACTACACCTGCCGCGACCGCAATGTGCTGAGCATCCAGAGCGATCTGCTGGGTGCCTCGTCGATTGGCCTGAAGAACATTCTCTGCCTGACCGGCGATCCACCCAAGCTGGGCAACTATCCCGACGCCACGGCGGTCTACGACGTGGACGCCATCGGCCTGGTGAACATTGTGCGGCGGCTGAATCACGGGCTGGATATCGGGAGCAATCCGATCGGCGGCTCGACCGGATTCACGATCGCCGTGGCGGCCAATCCGGGCGTGCCCGACGTCGATCACGAAATTCGCCGCTTTGCCTGGAAGGTCGAGGCCGGCGCCGAGTATGCCATTACCCAGCCGGTCTTCGACCTGCGCGTGCTCGAGGCTTTCCTGAAGCGTATCGAGGGCTTCCGCATTCCGGTGGTGGCCGGCATCTGGCCGCTCACCAGCCTGCGCAATGCGGAGTTCATGAAGAACGACCTGCGGGTCAGCGTGCCGGACGAAATCCTCATCCGGATGCAAAAAGCTGCCACCCCGGATGCGGCACGGGCCGAGGGCGTGCGCATCGCCCAGGAGATGCTGGCGGCGGCGCGGAGCATGGTGCAGGGGGCTCAGGTGAGCGCCCCCTTTGGGCGCTACAGCGCGGCGGCCGAAGTGCTGGCGGCGGTGCTGCCCGGCGCCGGAGTGGCGGCTGCCTCCGCCGGCGCTCGGGAGGGAACCGGCGTTGCCCAACTTTGAGGATTCTCTGAAGAAGCTGGAGGAGATCGTCGCGCAGATGGAACGCGGCGACGTGCCCCTGGAAGAGTCGATCAAGCTCTTCGAAGAGGGGACGCTGCTCTCCGCCGAATGCCGCCGGCAGCTGGAAGAGGCCGAAGGCAAGGTGGAGATGCTGGTGAAGCAGCGCGACGGAGCGATGAAGCGGGAGCCCTTCGGCAAGCAGGGCTAAACCGCCGTAATCTGCCGCGATTCCGAGCCGGCACGTATTCTGAAGTCCCATGCCCGACCCTCCTGTTTTCCTCACTCCGGTGGAGACCTCGGTGACGCGGCGCCTGCGGTTCAGCACGGATCGCGTCCTGCGGCGCCGTTTCCAGCTCGTCGACCAGCCGGTGCGGTCCAACCTGCGCGCCGGCCTTCTGCTGGAGGTTCTGGACAAGCTGGCCGAAGACACCGCCCTCCGCTACGTGCGGCACTGGCACCCGACGGCGCGCGTGGTCACCGCCGCCATGGATTCCATGCGCGTGCGGAATGTTCCGGACGAAAGCCGCGACCTTATCCTGCGGGCTCGCGTGAACCTGGTCGGCCGGACATCCATGGAAGTCGGCGTTCGCATCGAGCAGCCGGATTGCGAGCACCCCCACATCGCCTCCTGCTACTTCACGATGGTGGGGCGCCTCGAGGACGAGCATGGCGAAGAACACAGCGTCCCGCTGCCCCCCCTGGACTGCCGCAGCCGTCTCGACTGCACCCGCGCGGATCGGGCGCGCCATCGGCGGGAAGCCTACCGGCAGCATCTGACGGCGGCCGACGAGCCGCCTTCCCGCGAGGAGTATGGGTTGCTGCGCCATCTGCACGATGCGCAGGACCAAAGCGGCTTTGCCGGAAGGCTGGCCGGTCAGCTGACTGCCGAGGGCTGGGAGCGCACCTACCCGGAGCAGGAGAACGTGCCGCAAACCATCTTTGGCGGCTATGTGGCCCACCGCGCCCTCATGATCGCGCACATCTGCTCCGAACTGGCGGCCAGCGACCGGGCGCTGCTGGTTTCTGTCGATCGCATCAACTTCTACCAGCCGGTCCGGATGGGCGACAAGCTGCACTTTGTCAGCCGCGTCACCTACACCGGGGATACCTCGATCGCGGTGGAGACGGCCATCACCCGCATCAGCCGGGACCGCACCAGCACCGCTTTGAGCAATGTGTGCGCTTTTACCTTCGCCAACGTGGACGCGGAACTGCATCGTCTGCCGGTTCCGCCTATTTACCCCACCAGCTATGCCGAAGATGCGCGCTATCTGGCCGCTTACCGGCGCCGCAACGCCTATCTGGCCGCAAAGGAGCACGCGGCTGCGAAAAGCGAGGGCTAGAGTTCCGGTGTCAGACGGGCGGAATTTTCTGTCAGACGCGCGCGCACGAATTCCACCAGATCGTCGGACACGTACGACGGCGGCGCAATCGGGAACCGCGGTTTGTCTGACGGCGTGGGCGGGTCGAGGGCCTGCCAGTCACCGCCGCCGGCAAGGTCCGACGCGAGCAGTACCGCATCGGCGCGATCCAGAAACCGGCGGGCGGATTCCTTGAAATCGGTCACCGCCGGGTCGAGCACCGTCAGGTAAAGATCGGGGCGCAAAAACTCCAGAATGCTGTTGGACTCCAGGATGGCGTTCTCCGACTGCGCCAGCTCCTGCGACACGCGCGGCATGGCGTCGGACAAGGCGCCGATCCGGGTGCGGACCCAGATCGACCGCTCCGCTCCGGCCGCCAGAAACCGCGAAGTGTCGGTACCGCTGGCCGGGTCGCGTTCGCGGTTCACCGCGACGCAGGCGTCCGCTGTCTGACACTGGCAGGGTTTGCCGTCGGCGGTGCAGAAGCCGTGCCCGTACTGGGTGATCTTAAAAGCGGACCAGCGGAGTTCCGGCAGACGGGCAATGAGCCCGGCGACAACCGACGTTTTCCCGATGTTGCGCGTCTGCCCGCCGACCACCACGACCGCCAAAGCTACTCCTGCTTTGGAGCGGACCCGCGCGCGAGCCGCGCCAGCACCGCCAGCTCCTTCAGGTATTGATGCAGCGGCCGCGCCGGGCGGCCCCAGAAGACCACGCCCCGGCCGCGGACCTTCTTATGGGTGAGAACGCCGGAGCCGGAGCCCAGGATGACCTCCTCCTCCACGATGGCGTGGTCGCCGATGCCGACCTGACCCCCGACGATGGCATTCGCGCCGATGCTGCTCGAGCCGGACACGCCGGTCTGCGCCGCGATGACCACGTCGTGTCCGATGCGGACGTTGTGGCCGAGGTGCACCAGGTTATCGATCTTCACTCCGCGCTCGATGCGGGTCTCCTCGAGGGCGCCGCGGTCGATGGTGGTGTTGGCGCCAATCTCGACGTCGTCTTCAATGACCAGCCGCCCCTGCTGCGGGAACTGGAGATAGGCGCCGGTGTTTGCGTCGCGCACATAGCCGAAACCATCGGAGCCGAGCACCGCTCCGGCGTGCACGATGACATCGTGGCCGAGTTCGGTTCCCGCATACACCACGACCCGGGGATAAAGATGGCAGTGGGCGCCGATGCGCACCCCGGCGCCGATCACCGCGCCGGCATCGATGCGCGTGCCCTCTCCGATCGAAGCGTCCGCTTCGATAACGGCGCCGGCGCCGACCGAGACCTCCGCGCCGAGTTGGGCCGACGGATGCACGACTGCCGACGGATGCACGCCCGACGCCGCAAACGCGGGCCGCAGCAGTCGCGCCGCCTGCGCAAAGGCCAGCTTGGGTTGCGCGGCGAGGAGCAGCGATTTCCCTGCAGCGCGATCCGCCAGTTTTGGGCTGAGGAGGACGGCTGCGGCCGGCGACTCGAGGGCCCGGGCAAGGCTCGTCGCATCCTCGGCAAAGACCAGCGTTCGAGGCGTTGCCGTCGGAGCGCTGGCGACGCCGTCCACCTCCGCATCCGCGTCCGACAAACGCAGCTCCGCGTTCAGGGCCTGGGCCACCTGGGACAGTTTCATTTGTTCTTCAGAGTACAGCGGGCGGGAAGGAAACGGCAGCGACGGTTACTTTTCGCGGGCGACCACGAACTCGGGCATCCATTGCAGTGCCCGCTTGTATTCCGACTCGGGCAGCACGGCCAGCGCCGTCTGGGCCGCAGCCGCATATCGGAAGGCGGCCTGCATGGCGTAGTGCATCGAATGGTTGCGGTTCAGAATGCGCAGGATCTCCTCATGGGAGACGCGCTCGAAATTCTGATCCTCAAGGACGGTCTGGATGGCCGCGCGCTCCGCCGGGGTGCTGCCGTTCTCGAGGGTGTGGATCACAGCCAGGGTCGCTTTGCCTTCGCGCAGATCGCTGGCCACCGGCTTGCCCAGGACCTCTTCGGTGGCAGTCAGGTCGAGCACGTCGTCGACAATCTGAAAGGCCAGCCCGAGATTGCGCCCGTACTCGCCCATCGAGTCCTCGGTTGTCTGGTCCGCGCCGGCCAACACCGCGCCGAGCCGCATGGAAACCTCGAAAAGGCAGGCGGTCTTGCGGTAGATAAGGTCGGTGTATTCGCTTTCGGAAATCGGCTTGCCCAGCCGTTCCATCTGCAGCAGCTCGCCTTCCACCATCTGCTGGGTGAGGCCGATGAGCAGCTCCAGCACGCGGAAATCGCGCTCTTCCAGCGCGACGCGAAACGCCTGCATGTACAGCCAGTCGCCCACCAGCACGCATTTGCCGTTGCCCCAGGCGCGATTGGTCGAGGGCCGCCCGCGGCGCTTGTCCGCGCCGTCGATGATGTCGTCGTGGACCAGCGTCGCCGTGTGGACCATCTCCACCACAGCGCCCAGGCGGATCATGCCGTGTGCGGTGTAGCCCAGGCTGCGCGCCGCCAGCAGCAGCAGGGAAGGGCGAATGCGCTTGCCGCCGCCTTCGCGCAGGTAATCGGAGATCTCGGTGATCGCCTGAACCGACGACACGGCGTCCGTGCCGAACTCGCGCTCAATGGCCGCAAGATCGTCGTGGAGCAGTTCGAAGATTTCCCTGGCCGTCGATGTCGTCGCAGTGCTCACTCGGTGGATTCTCCAACCTGCCGGGCCGCCGTTCAGTTCGAACGGTAATTCGTGAACTGCATGTCGATTCCCAGGTCGCGGCCGCGCAGCAGCGCGATCACTTCCTGGAGGGCATCGCGGTCCTTGGCCGACACGCGGACCGTGTCTCCCTGAATGGACGCCTGCACCTTTTTCTTCGAGTCCTTAATAATCCTAACGATTTCTTTGGCCTTTTCGCCGGCGATGCCCTGCTGCAGGGTTACCTTTTGCCGAACCGTAGAGCCCGATGCGGGCTCGATGACGCCAAAGGTCAGTGCTTTGAGCGAGACGCCGCGCTTCACCAGCTTCTGCCGCAGGATCTCGGTCACCGCTTCCAGCTTGTAGTTGTCGACCGAGGTCAGCTGGATCGCGTCTTCGCCTTCCAGACGGATATCCGACTTCGAATCCTTCAGGTCGAAACGGGTGCGGACTTCCTTCGTCGCCTGGTCGATGGCGTTGCGCACCTCCTGCAGGTCCACCTTGCTCGCGATGTCGAAAGAGTTCTCCGCTGCCATTTCCTTGCCTCTGTCTCTTTAGATTATCCGCTACCGGGCTGGGTCACGGGCAGGGGAGGGTTTTTCCATGCCGAAAAAGGCACGGAAGTTATCGGCGGTGGTGACGGCGACGTGTTCCGGATCGAGGCCGCGCAACCCGCCGATCTGGACGGCGACTTCCTTCACCCAGGCGGGTTCGTTGCGCTTGCCGCGGTTGGGCAGGGGGGCCAGAAACGGGCAATCCGTCTCGATCAGCATGCGATCCAGGGGCACGGCGGCGGCCGCGTCGCGGATCGCCTGGGCTTTGGGGAAGGTCACATTGCCGGCGAAGGAGATGAGAAAGCCCAGATCCATGGCGCCCTGCGCGTGCCGCCACTCGCCGGTAAAGCAGTGCAGGATCCCCCCCAGCCCGGTCGGCGCCCATTGCGTCCGCAGCATCTCCAGCGTGTCGTCCCACGCATCGGTGCTGTTGTTGGAGGGCCGGCAGTGGATGATGATCGGCTTCTTTCGCCCCGCCGCAATCTCCATCTGCCGCGCGAAGACCGTCTTCTGCACATCGCGGGGGGAGTGGTCGTAAAAGTAGTCGAGGCCGATTTCACCGCAGGCCAGAACCTCCGGTTGCTGCAGCAGGGCATCGACTTTCGCGAGCGCCGCCTCATCCGCCAGGCGTGCCTCGTGCGGATGGACACCGGCACTGGCCCAGATCTTCGGAATTCCTGGGCGGCCGGCATATTGGCGGCTGAGCGCCAGAGCCTGCTCCATGGTGTCCGGCCCCTCGCCGATGCCGATGGAGAGGATCTCCCGCACCCCGGCTGCCCAGGCTCGTTCCAGCAGCGCATCGCGGTCCTCATCGTAGCGGGGGCTGTCGAGATGGGCGTGGGAGTCGATCATCGGTAGACCTCGCGGCGATGGGCGATGCGAAGAACCAAAACTAAAATCCTGTCAGCCTGAAGGTCGCAGATCACGCGATAATCGCCCACTCGATATCTCCAGAAGGTGCCGAGAGTCGATCCGTGAAGCGCCTGATCCATGCTGCGGGGGTTCTCGAGGCTGGCCACGCGTTCCCGCAGGAACGCCGTGATGCGCCGGGCGATTTGCGGGTCGAGCCGGGACAGATCTTTTTTGGCTCCGGCGTCGAACTCAATGGTCCAGGCCAAGCTCGCGCTCGATCTCTTCCAGGGTATAGGTTCTGCTTCGGCCCTCTTTGAGCGCGCGTAGCCGCTCCTCCGCGATCTGGAGGTCTTCCAGCTCCTCAATGTGCCGCAGAATCGCCTCGCGCGCGTACCAGGTCTTCGTGCGGCCGGAGCGTTTCGCCAAACGGTCCAAACGCTTTTCGATGTCTTCCGGAAGGCGAATGGCAAGCATGGCATGCACCTCGCTATACAAGTATAACAACTCGAGGTCTGAAGCCCTACTTCAGCCGTGCCCCGATTTCCACGTCCTCCAGGAAGCCCGCCAGCACCGGCCGGCCGCCTTCGACGGACGCTGCCACGATCATCCCGTTCGACTCCAGGCCGCGCAGTTTCCGCGGAGCCAGGTTGGCCACGATGACCACCTTGCGCCCGATGAGCGACTCCGGCGTGTACGCCTCGGCGATGCCGGCCAGGATCTGCCGGGTTTCATAGCCGAGATCGACTTCGAGACGCAGCAGCTTGTCGGCCTTGGGCACGCGCTCGGCCACCTTCACCTGGGCCACGCGCAGCTCGACTTTGGAGAAATCGTCGATGCTGATCTTCTCGCCGGGAGCCGGGACCGTTGCCACCACAGGAGCGGCAGGGGGCGCAGTGGGGGGAGCAGCAGGGCGGGAGGGGGCGCTAAACATTTCTCGCAGGGTCGCGCCAATGGTGTTTTCGAAAGCGGTGATCGCCGCCGACTCGCTGGTCGATTCCGCCATAGCCACGGCCAGACCGTCGATGAGAGAGTGCAGCTTCGAAATGCGCGAGTCCGGCGCCTTCGCGGGAGGAGCGGCAGGAGCCGCCCCGTCATTTTTCTGTTCCAGTTCGCTCATGCGCGTGATCGTCTCCTTGTCGGCGCGGGGAAAAAGCGGAGAAGCCTCGCCGAGCTTTGTGCCTGGCTTGAGACCCCCCCACTCGAGGTTCTTCAAATCTGCTTTGTGAATATCGCCCAGGCCCAGCTGCGCCCAGACCTTCGCAGCGGCGTCGGGGATGACCGGATAAACGAGGGCAGTGATGATGCGGATCGCCTCCGCGGCGGTGTAGAGGACCGTCGCACGCAGGGCTCGCTGCTGCTCGTCGGTCACGCTCTCCGGCTGCTTCCACGGCGCGGTGGCCGTCAGATAGCCGTCGACCGCCGCCACCATTCCCCAGGCCGTCTCCAGCGCGCGAGAGAAATCCAGAGCGTCGAAAGACGCAGCAAACGCGCCGATCGCCTTCGGGATCTCGGTAGCAATCGAACTCGCCTGGGTCGCGCCGCTGCCGGCTGGCGGCTCCGGCACCACGCCATCGAAATACCGCCCGATCATGGCCGCCGTCCGGCTCACCAGGTTGCCGTAGCCGTTCGCCAGGTCGGCGTTATACCGCTGCACCAGAGCGTCGAACGAGAAGCTGCCGTCGTGCCCGAAGACAATCTCCCGGAGCAGGAAGTAGCGCAGCGCATCCGCGCCAAGCACGTCGAGAATGGTCTCCGAGCGCACGATGTTCCCGCGCGACTTCGACATCTTGCTCTCTTCGAACAGCAGCCAGCCATGCGCCACGATGCTCTTCGGCAGCGGCAGCCCCGCGGCCATGAGAAAGGCCGGCCAGTAAACGCAGTGGAAGCGGCTGATTTCCTTGCCCACGATGTGCAGATCGGCCGGCCAGTACTTCTCGAATTTCGAAGCATCGTCGCTGCCCCAGCCGAGCGCGGTGATGTAGTTGGCCAGCGCGTCCATCCACACGTAGATCACGTGCTTCTCGTCGCCCGGCACCGGAATGCCCCAGTTGAAGCTGGTGCGGCTGACGGAAAGATCGCGCAGCCCGCCCTTGACGAACGAGATCACCTCGTTGCGGCGCGTCTCCGGGCGAATGAACTCCGGATGCTCGTCGTAATACTCCAGCAGCCTGCGCTCGAAGGCCGACAGCTTGAAGAAGTAGTTCTCCTCGCTCACCGTTTCCGTCGGCCGTCCGCAGTCGGGGCACGGCGCGCCCGGTGGGGCTTCCACGTACAACTCGTCGTAAACGCAATATTGGCCGGTGTAGGAGCCCTTGTAGATGAAGCCTTTGTCCTGCAGCAGCGCGAAGAGCTTCTGCACGGCCTGCTTGTGGCGCGGCTCCGTGGTGCGGATGAAGTCGTCGTAGCTGAGGCCCATCCGGTCCCACAGGCCGCGAAACTCCGCCGAGACGCGATCGGTAAAGGCCTGCGGGCTGCAGTTGGCCTGCTTTGCCGAGCGCTCGATCTTCTGGCCGTGCTCATCGGTGCCGGTCAGAAACCAGGTATCGACGCCGAGCGAGCGCTTGCGCCGCGCGATTGCATCTGCGACCACGGTCGTATAGGTGTGGCCGATGTGCGGACGGGCGTTGACGTAATAGATCGGCGTCGTGAGATAAAACGTGTTCGGCTCAGGCATGAAGAGTGGTGTCGTGCGGGCGGTGCTCTTCTCATCTTAGAGCAAGGGCCAGCCTGCGGCGAAGCGGCGCGCCGGATCGCGGGTTCCGCCGGCGCCGCCTGTTAAAATCACAGTTAAAACTGCGGCCCTTCTACCCTCGATTGGTGGTTCTCGCGTGTATTTCGAACAACAGAAGCAGTTGCAGCAGCGTTTCCGCGCTGTCCTTCACAGCCTTTATCAAATTGAAGTCGAGACGATCGTGCTCGAGCAGCCGCCGGAGCTGGCCTTCGGTGAATACGCCACGCCGCTCGCGTTCGAGCTGGCCCGCAAACTTCGCAAAGCGCCCCGCAAAATCGCTGAAGAAATTGTCGGATCACTCGGCACGGTTCCGGGATTTGCGTCCTTTGAAGTAGCCGGCGCCGGATACATCAACGCGCGGCTCGATCGCGCCGCGCTGGTGCAGGCGTATGCGGTTCATGACGAAGTGCCCGCTCCGGCTGAGCCGCTGCATGCCCTGGTCGAACACACCAGCATCAATCCCAACAAAGCCGCGCATGTCGGGCATCTGCGGAATGCCATCCTGGGCGACACGTTTGTGCGCCTGCTGCGTGCCGCCGGGAACCAGGTGGATGTGCAGAACTACGTCGACAACACCGGCGTGCAGGTGGCGGATGTGGTGGTGGGGCTGGTTCGTCTCGAAGACTTTTCGCTCGGCGGCGTGCAGGAACTGATGGCCGATCTCGCCGACTCCGGCAAGCGCATCGACTTCTATTGCTGGGACCTCTACGCCCGCGTCTCGCAATGGTACGAGGCCGATCCGGCCGAAGCGCCAGCCCGCAAAAAGCTCCGCCTCGACACGCTCCACGCCCTTGAAGAAGGTGGCAATGACACCGCCGCGATTGCCGAGCTGGTCTCGACCGCCATCCTGCGCCGCCACCTCGAAACCATGCTCCGCCTCGGCATCGAATACGATTTGCTCCCGCGCGAGAGCGAGATTCTTCACCTTCATTTCTGGGATTTAGCCTTCGAGCAGCTCAAAGCGAAGGGCGTCCTCTACTTCGAGACTGAGGGCAAGAACAAGGGCTGCTGGGTGATGCAGAGAGCCGGGACTGGCCGTCGCGAGCCGGAGGATGGTGCTGTGCCGACCGAGGGACCTGACGAGGATGCCAAGGTCATCGTTCGCTCCAACAACACCGTCACCTACGTCGGCAAAGACATCGCCTACCACCTCTGGAAATTCGGCCTGCTCGGGCGCGATTTTGCCTACCGTCCCTTCTTCGCCTACGCCGACCGCGAGTGTTGGATCTCCGCGGAGACGGGTGAGGCGAACCATCCGCGCTTCGGCGGCGCGCAGGCCATTTACAACGTCATCGACTCGCGCCAGTCCGATCCGCAGGCCAATGTGATCGAAGCGCTGCGTGGCCTCGGCTATACGGAGCAGGCCGCGCACTACACGCACTTCTCCTACGAAATGGTCGCGCTCACGCCGCGCTGCGCGCTCGAACTGGGCTACGACGTTTCCGAAGAAGATCGCGCGCGTCCTTACATCGAGGTCTCCGGGCGCAAGGGCTTCGGCGTCAAGGCCGACGACCTGATCGACAACCTGATCGATGCAACGCGCGCCGAGGTGGGCAGCCGCCATCCCGAGCTCGCCGAGGCCGAGCGCGACGCGACTGCTCGCGCGATTGCCGTGGGCGCGCTGCGCTACTTCATGCTGCGCTTCACGCGGAATTCCGTCATCGCCTTCGATTTCAAAGACGCGCTCAGCTTTGAAGGCGAGACCGGGCCCTATCTGCAGTACGCCGTCGTGCGGACCCGCAGCATCTTCCGCAAGGCCGGCTCGACGCCGGAAGAAGCGCTGGCCTCGGTGAGCGGCGCCGACCTCGCGCCCTACTTAAGCGGCGAGGGTACGGAGGGCATCTGGGAGGTCTGGCTGCGCGCGGCCAAGACGACGCTGCTGCTCGACCAGTGCATCCAGACCGCGGAGCCGGCCTATCTCGCGAAGCACGCCTTCCAGCTTGCCCAGGATTTCAGCAATTTCTACCGGCTGCATCACATCCTCAGCGAAGAAGATCCTGCGCGGAAGAATCTGCTGCTCGCCACCGCCGCCGTCGCCCAGCGCGAGCTGATCCGGTCGCTGGGCTGGCTGGGTATCAGCGCTCCGGAAGTGATGTGAGGCAGCGACCAGGGACCAGGGAATAGGGAATAGGGAATAGGGAATAGGGAATAGGGAATAGGGAATAGGGTGCGGATGCAGATTGCGGGACAGTGGCGCTCCGTTTGATGACACGATTCCTCATTCGCCTTGCCGTTCTCGTGGCGTGCCTGGGCTGCTCCTTCGCGACACCCGCCTTTGCCGCCGTTTCCATCGCGCCCATCCCGGCTGAGGTCCGCAGCGACTATTTCACTGTCACCATCAACGGCCACACCAGCCCGGTGGTCGATGCGGTGTCGAGCTACTACCTTCTTAATTTCGATCTCGACGGCGCCGCTACGATCTCCATCCGCGCTGCCGATCCGCATTTTTGGGACCGCGGCGTTGAGATTCAGCCGATGCGCTACGGCATCCGTCCGGAGCGGCATGGCGCGGTGATCACCTTCCGCATTCCCGGGCCGGTGAAGCTCTCCATCGCGCGGCCCGGCGATCATTTCTCCAATGCCACCATGCTCTTTCTGCTCGGCAGTCCGCCGGATCGCTCCGGCATTACCGCGGCGACGCCCAACGTCCGCTACTACGGTCCCGGCGTCCATCGCGAGGAGATCGAGGCGCGATCGGGCGATCGCATTTACCTCGCACCTGGCGCCGTCGTCTTCGGCTCGCTGAGCCTCTGGCAGGTCCATGACGTGCGCGTCCAGGGGCGCGGCCTGATCGTCTACGACGGTCCCCAGGAGCCTGCCAGCGACCAGGGATGGATGCAGAAGATCGGCTGGCACTGCATCGTGATGAGCGGGGCGGAGAACGTCGAAATCGACGGCATCACCTGCATCGTGCGCAGCCGCACCTGGCAGGTGCAGATGCGGAACTCGCGCCACATCGGCTTCTACAACGTGAACATCATTGGCGGCGACCCGGGCAACGCCAACCAGGATGGCATGGACTGGCTGGGCGGCGGCGACACCACCGTCCGCAATGCCTTCATCCGCGCCTCTGACGATGACTTCGCCCTGCAGGGAAACTGGGAGGGCTATTCCGAAGAGGAGATGCGGGTGCCCGGCCAGGATGTCACCAACATCACCATCGAGGACAGCGTTGTCTCCACCAGCATCTCGAACACGCTGCGTGTCGCGTGGCCGGAGAAGACTTTTCGCAGCGCGCACGTGGCCATGCGCAATCTTGACGTGCTGCACACCGGCTACGGCGCCTGCGTGGTGCCGTTCGCGTTCTTCGAACTGTGGGCCGACCCGGGCGGGCAGGGAACCCACTCCGATTTCCGCTTCAGCGACATTCGCCTGGAGGATTACTACTCGCTGATGCAGGTGCGTTATCCGGATCCAGGGGTGGAGGGCGTGGTCTTCTCGAACGTCTCGGCGCTGGACGGCCCGCCGATGGAGCCTTCGGTGCTGCAGGGCAACGTCCACGGCGTGGCGCTGGACGGCGTGCGGATCAACGGTCGGCTTGCCACGAAGGACGCCGATGTTCCGGTCGAAGTCGGGGACCACGCGGCGCAGCCGGCTTACGGGCCGGGCCTGACCGATGCCTCCTTTTCCATCGGCGGCGGGCTGGTTCGGCCGGACCAGCCGGTGACGTTCCGCGTCCTGTTGCCGGCGGCGGGATGGCAGTACCACTGGCTCTTTGGCGACGGGACAACGGGCGAGGGCGCTGTCGTCCGCCATGCGTTTCCCGACGCCGAGGGGACGCTGCTCGACGGCTCGGGACGCTTCCGCGTGCTGCTCCATGCGACGCGGGCTCCGGATGACGAGGTGTGGGCGGCCCGCTCGCTGGTGGTCGCGCGCGCGCCTCTTCCGGCACTGGCGCTGCCCATGGCGGTGCAGCCAGGTTTGTCCGTCGTCCAGCATCCGGACCGCTCCACAGACGAGGACGGCTGGCTGCGCGTTCCCGCTGACGGCGGTTACACACTGACGCTGCTGACCAGCCGCAGAGCGACGCTCACCTTTGAAAATCGGCCGCCGGTGCGGAGTCCGGAGCTGCGAGTGCAGGTCTGCGGCTCACTGGGCGACGCGGTGCAGCCCGTCACCCTGAGTGCCGGTCTGCGCGCCGGCCTGCATCGGATCCACATCCATCTCGATCCAGGAATTGAGAACGAACCGCAGCGGGCGGACGGCGCGCCGGTGCTGCTGTGGCAGAGCGCGGCCCAGTTGCCGCAGCCGGTTCCGGCGGCGGCTTTCCTGCACCAGGCCTGGTAAAGTTACTGGCGGACGAAACGATCTTTGGGCTGCTGGCGCGGAGCCATGGGCGTGCCCTTTTCCGCGCCTGGGCTGGAGCGCGCCTGATTGTCGTTGCTCGGCTGGCGGCCGTCGGGTCCGGCGCCGGTGGGCGAAGCCGGCACGGGCGGAATCCCGGTGGCGATCGACGCGTACTGCTCCTGCGGATGGGGCGTGGTGGAGACGTCGGAGGCGGATTCGAACGGGGCGTGCAGCTTGTTCACGCGGCCGGTTTCACATCCGCTGAGCGCACAGGCCGCCACGCAAAAGAGGCCCGCCGAAACAAACGCCACGACTGATCGCATAGTCCTCCGAAAAGACTGGTTGGTTCCGTTGGATGCCGGCCGTTTGGGGAAGCCGGGCTCCGTAAAAGGGAAATTGTATCGTCCCTCAGGC
This sequence comes from Acidobacteriaceae bacterium, assembly GCA_036269135.1. Classification (GTDB taxonomy): domain Bacteria; phylum Acidobacteriota; class Terriglobia; order Terriglobales; family Acidobacteriaceae; genus Palsa-343. Next base: position 59,657 of record DATASQ010000024.1, on the reverse strand, counting down.
GTCAGCATCCAGGGTGGCCCGGATCGCGGAAAAATAAGGCTCGGGAAGCGCGCACTTCTTCATCTCCTGGTCCACCACGACGTGGACGGTCTCGGCTTCGGCGAGCAGGACCGGCGCGGCCAGGCCTTCGCGGCGGCAGAGGAGCCGGTACCCGAATTTGATCACCGAGGTGCGCAGCCCGGCGACGCGGGTCTCGATGAGAATTTCTTCATCGTAGCGAGCGGGCGAGCGGTAGCGGCAGGAGGCTTCGACGACGGGCAGAAAGAGCCGGTGGTCGATCTCCATTTGCTTGTATTCGAACCCAAGCTGGCGGAGCAGCTCCACCCGCCCGACCTCGCACCAGATGAAATAGTTGGCGTAGTAGGCGACGCCCATCTGGTCGGTTTCGGCGTAACGGACGCGGACGGTGGTGGTCGATGAGGGCACAGATTTACAAGCTACAAGCTACAAGCTACAGGTTACAGGTTACAGGGCACAGGGCACAGGGCACAGGGCACAGGGCACAGGGCACAGGGCACAGGCGACAGGCTATAGGCGACAGGCTATAGGCGACAGGCTGCGGCCGACAGCGGCGGGAGCTGCGCGAGTGGTGACGCTTTGCCGGCAAACCGCAGGAACTCAGTCTGCCTGGTTTTGAATCTGAAGAAGCTCAGGGCGCGGAGATGCTGCGCCGAGAGGCCGGTTCCATGTGGGGAACTGCAGCTCCGGCATGGGCTTCGCCTGAAACAGCTTGCGGCATTGGCGGGCGGTCCAGCGCGCCCAGCGCTTCGATTTCTTGCGGCGAGCGCTGTCGGTGGAAATGCCCGTGCCCGCGTACATCTGACGATAGAGCTTCGAGAGAAAGATGAAGGCGATGCGGGCGTGCAGATTGGGCGTGCAGGCGGAGCGCTTCCAGATCACATTCCAGGCATAGAAGCGGTCCCACACGCGCTGCGTCCGCTCGCGAATTTCATCCGAACTCATGGAAGGATGCGGCGTGAACATCTTCGGGCGGACTTCAATGGGAATGAGCCAGTAGCGGGTGATGGGCACGTCGCCAACCAGGGTGGGCGACGCCGATTGCTCGTTTTCCCAGCGGATGAAATCGACGGTGCCGGGGAAGGGCGTCATCATGACGAACTGCGCGAAGGTGACGCCGGCGCGCATGGCCATTTCCACGGTGGCGTCGAAGGTGGCGGGCTTATCCGTGGGCAGCCCGAAGATGAAGGAGCCGAGCACGTGCACGCCATGCTGCTTGAAGGTCTGCAGCTGGCGGGCGAGCGCGTCGCCGGAGTAGTTGAAATCCTTGAAGACGGATTTGAGGCCCTCGGGCGTCACCGCTTCGACGCCGACCAGCGCGCCTTTGATGTTGGCGCGGTGCATGGCGTCGAGGTAATCGGGGTCTTCGCCGGCCTCCATGGTGATCTGGGTGAAGAACACCATATCTTTGGGCAGTTTGGCTAACTCCTCCATCAGATGGAAGCGGTCGGCGCGAATGGCGGTGAGCTCGTCGAGGCGGGCCTGATTGTTCTGCTCACGCGCCAGGCGGAGATCGGTCTTCGTGACGGGGTAGAAGTTGTCGTCGGCGAGCGCGATGAAGCGGAAGCCGAGGCGGCGCAGCGTAACGATCTCGTCGATGACGCTCTGATAGCGGCGGGGGCGCGGTTTCTGTCCGTCGGTGCGCCACACGCTGCAGAAGGAGCAATGCTTGGGGCATCCGCGGGTGGTCTGCACGGAGGCCCACATATATTTTTTGGGCTGCATCAGGTCCCAGCGGGCGGCCAGAAAATCGTCGCCGGAGATGCGTCCGCCTTCGTAGATCTTTCCCGGTGTCCCGGCCAGGCAATCGGTGACGACGGAGGCCCACACCAGATCGCCATCGCCTTTAACCACAGCGTGTGCGAGGCCGCGCTCGAAGGATTCTTCCGGGTACAGGGTGGCGTGAATGCCGCCGTACACAACCCATGCGCCGCGTTCGCGCGCCATGCGGCCGACCTCATAGCCGCGCAGGGCATTGCCGGTGTGCACGCTGATGCCCACGATGTCGCCGGCTTTTACGCTCGCCGGGTCGATGGGCTCGATCGATTCGTCAACGAGGATGGGATCGCCCACAACCTGCGGGGTCGCCGCGGCGAGCACAAAGAGCCAGCGCGGGGTGATGACCGCCGTGCCAAAAGAATTGTCGCTCGGATTGACAAGATGAACGCTCATCGGCAAGAAACCTCTTCTCAAGACCCTGGTGAGTGTAGTCGCGGTCTTGGGAGGCTGGCCAGATAGATCGATGGCACGGCTGGGGACTGGGAGTGAACTCGCCGGATTCTGTTCCGATCATAGTACGCGAGAGTGACAAAGCGGTCATGCGCGAGGTAGATTGCGCAGATATTACCCGTAGAGTTAACGAGTTCGCCGGTCCTCTCTCATCTCGAGGAAGCGAGCATCGACGGCACTGAAGGGCCGGGGCGGTTTCCCAACGTCCCGCTCAGGCCCAGAGCGGGCTTGAGCGGGACCACTGAGATGGCGGGCGGCTTACGCGTTGGGAAAGATCGGGGTGGCCCCGGCGGCGCTGGCGATCAGGTGGCTCTCCTCTTCGCTGCTGATGGGCTGGAAATTCTGGGCCACGTACATGGCGAGCGGGAAAAAGCGCTCGTCGCCTGGCGGCAGGGCAGCGGTAATGCGCTGGGAAAGAGTCCAGCGCAGGGCGAGCGCGGCCTGTTCCGGCACCGAGCAGGGCTCGTACCATTCCTTGGGATTGGGCTTTTGCGCCTGATCCATTGCGGTCGGCCACTTCGAGCGGGCCATGGCTTTGATGGCCAGCATACCCGCGCCCTTTTCATGCACGCGGGCGATCACCCTGGGTCCAAAGTTTTTCTGTGAAGCCAGGACAAAGTTGATGGGGAAAAGCACCGTGTCGAAGTCGAAGTGGTCGAGCAGAGCGAGCGCCGCCTCTTCGGAATGCGCTGAGAAGCCGAGGTAGCGGATCTTGCCGGCCTTCCGTCCCGCCTCGAAAGCCTCCTGCGCTCCGCCTGGGCCCATGATGTGGTGGACGTCCTCGAGGGTGGTGACGGCGTGATGCTGGTACAGGTCCAGACGATCCGTCTGCAGCAGCTTCAGCGAATCGTCCAGTGCCGCCGCTGCGCCTGCCTGGTCGCGCTTGCCCGTCTTGCAGGCCAGGAAGAAGTTGTCGCGGTACGGCCGCAGAGCGGGCCCGAGGAGTTGCTGCGCGTCGCCGTAGCTGGGCGCGACGTCGACGTAGTTGATGCCCGCTGCGTGCGCCTGGGCCACGGTGTTGTTGGCCACGGCCTGATCCGCGTTCATGACCACGATGCCGCCCAGCCCGATGATCGAGAGTTCGCGGCCGGTCCTGCCCAGCGGCCGCCTGGGAATGGGTTTGAAGCCTTTGTCGGAAGGTGAGGGCCACGCTGTGGCTGCGGACAGTCCGGGCGCCGCGGCCAGTCCTGCCGCAAGGGCGCCGGTGGTAAGAAAGCTTCTCCGATCCATTGAAACCTCCCTTTCCTTAAAAGTTAGCACCGTCATGCCGGTCAGTGGGGCTGGTTTTGCCGAGCCGCAGACGTCCACAGAGGGCTTCCACGAGGGAGCCCTGCGGATTGTGGCAGGGATCGCGGCGGATGAGAGAGGTTGGCCCGGCGCAATGTGGGGAATCAGGCCCAGCCGATTTCCTTCATGGCCAGTTCGGCGTTCCAGATCTTCGTCATGTGCACGATCTTGTCGCCGCTGAACTGCATCACGTAGACGTAATCCGTGCTCATGCGCCGCCCAGTCGGCGGAACCGGGCCGCCCTGGCCCGTGTGGGTCGCGTGAAACACCGCATAGGCGGCAACGTTCGTCCTCGCTTCATCGGTCGCAAACGACTGCAGGTCGTAGCGAGCGTCAGGGAAGAGACCCAGGATGCCTTTCATCCAGTCGGTGTACTGCGCGAGGGTCCTGACCTGGCTCAGGGGCGAAGCCTGCGCGGAGAAGGTCGCGTCCGCACTGCAGAACGAAGCGCAGCCCTCCCAGCCTTTTCCTGTTTCGCAGGCGTGAAAGAATTTTTCGGCGATGGCGGTGATCGAAGCCATGGCAATCGTCTCCATTCGTGGTTGAGGGACCAGCGTGCTCGGCTGTTCCGAAAAGGACCGCTCCGGTGGTTCACGATGTTTCGCGGCTGTTGGACTGCACAATACCACGCAACCGGTCCGGGAGGCAGGCGCCGAGCGGGGCGCCGGCCTCAGCGTGGGCGATAGAACGGCGGGAGCGCCAGGATTGTCAGGCAGTCCCGCAAAAGAAAGCGGGCTCCCCTGCGGGAGCCCTGAAAACATCGATGCGGGTGGTTAGTTCGAGAGGGAGTGGGCGTCGGCCAGGGTGTTGGCCTGGCGGGGATTGCCGGGGCTGCTGCCCGAGACGCTGGCCGAGGTATCGCTCAGAACCGCGGAGCCGGCAGAGGGAGCCGGCGCGGCGATGGGCTGGAGGGCGTCGTTCTTCGGGCCCAGGCCCAGCTTAATCAGGGCGCGGGAGTCCGGGGTGAGCTTGGTTTGCCAGCCGTGGTCGGACTGATACTTCTGCATGGCCGCTTCGGTGATGGCGTCCCACTGGCCGGAGGCGGGGGCCGTCAGATAGTGCTCACGGATAAGGGCTTGCTGGATTTCGAGGGCGCGCTCGGGCTCAATCTCGCGCTGGCCTTTGACTGCATGGGTGTGGCGAAGATGGTGATGGCCGTGACGCCGCGAGGTCGCAGCCTTATGCGTGCGCGCGGCAAACGCGGGCGAAGCGAGCAGGAATGTGCCGAGGAGAAGAACCTGGCAGGTCCTGAGAGACAGCATGCGGACGACTCCAAAAGATTAAAGTTCGGCAGTTGATTCGTGCAGACTACCGCTGGTGCCCTGGAAATACAACAAAAACCCCGGGGGCTTCCCAAACTTTCGTGGGAAGCCCGATTGAGGAAGTGGGATGCAGGGTTACCTTAGTGTGCCGCCCAGTAGTTCATTCCCTGCATTGGGATGGCGCGGATCGACCACGTTGAAGACTACGTCGTCCCCGGAATGCAGCCCCGCCACGATCGTCTGGAACTCCTGGACGTTGTGGATGGGCTGGCGGTTCACGGAGCTGATGACCCAGCCCTGGAACTGGCTGACGCCGATCTCATCGGCGAAGGAGCCAGGCTTGACGGCCTCGATGAGGACGCCGTGGAGACCCGCCGGAGCGCCCTGGGGCAGATCCTGGACGGTGAGCCCCAGTTTCGCGGGAGCCGGACCGGGGCTGTTGGGACCGCCCTCACTCTCGTTCCCGCCCGCCTGGGCATTCATGGCAGCAATGACCTTCTCGCGATCGCCGACAGTGACATTGGCGTGCATTTCTTTACCCTCGCGCAGATAGCCGATGTCGACGGTCGTTCCGGGTTTGTAGGAGGAGATGATGGCCACCAGATCGTCGCCGTCCTTCACCGGTTTGCCGTTGATGGTGGTGATGATGTCGCCGACTTTGAGGCCGGCTTTGGCGGCAGGCTGCCCGGTCCCCACCAGGCTGATGATGACCCCGGATTTGAATCCATAAACGCGGGCCACCGCGCTCGGCAGATTGGGCTGGAAGCTGATGCCGATGCTGCCGCGCACGACCTTGTGCTCGGGTCCGATCAGATCGTTGTAGACATTGATGACGGTGTTGGAGGGCATGGCGAAGCCGATGCCTTCGTTACCCGCCGACTGCGTAAAGATCGCGGTATTGACGCCGATGACTTCGCCGGCCATGTCCAGAAGCGGGCCGCCCGAGTTGCCGGGATTAATGGCGGCATCGGTCTGCAGGAAGTGCTGGAATTCGCCGGCGGTGCCCTGCTCGACGGTCCGGTTCTTGCTCGAAATGATGCCCGCGGTGACCGTCTTGGTCAGGCCGAAAGGCTCGCCGATGGCCTCGACCCAGTCGCCGACTTCGACGCCGTCCGAGTTGCCCATTTTGACCGTGGGCAGCGGCGTATCGGTCTGGATTTTCAGCACCGCGATGTCCGTCGCCTTATCCACGCCCACGACTTTGGCGGGACGGCCCTGGTTGCCTTCCGGATCGCTGGCCAGCTTGACGAAGATGCGGTCGGCCTTCTCGACCACGTGGTTGTTGGTGACGATGTAGCCGCGGGGATCGACGATGAAGCCGGAGCCGAGCGATTCGCGCTCCTGGCCGCTGTCATCCGGTCCGCCCTGGTCGGGGCCCATGCCGAAGAAGCGGTTGAAGAAATCCTGCAGGCCTCCCTGGCCCTGACCTCCGCCCTGGGGGCCCTGCCCGCCTCCCTGAGGTCCCTGATCCTGATCGTCGTCGCCGTTCCCGTCATCGGGCGGCTGCTGCTGGTCGGGCGAGGCGAAGGGCTGCATCCCGTGGGGGCCGCGCCGGCTCTGCTGCTTGGGCAGAATCTCCGTATTGATATTGACCACCGCCGGCCCGACTTCTTTCGCGATTTTGGTGAAGTCGGTCGCCAGATCGCGCGGGGCCGGAATCTTCAGGGGCGTGGCGTCGGCGCTGTTCACCTGGGATTCCTGCCCACGGACCTGATGCGCCACGGCGGAGCCGATCAGAATCACGGCCGAAAGGGTGATCAGGACCGTAAAAGTGGAAGCCAGACGGTTATAGCGAAACCGCCCCAAAAAAGATTTCATGGGAATCGTACCTCGTGGTTCTTAGGGGTTGGAGTGGGGCCCAGGGAACAAGATCCAGTATAGAGCGAGCGAAATGAATGAATTGAGTTGGAGCGGCGGCAATCCATTTGAAGCATTAGACGCAGGGAGGCGTGGCGGGTTTCCGAAGCGAGGCGGAGCCGTCGGTCTCAGTGAGTGGGACGCCCTCGTGCGCGGTTGGTTGCACGGCCGTGGGCAGAATTTCAGTGAGAGCAATGCCGGCGAGGATGAGCAGGGCGCCGGTCGTGCCGCGGCGCCCGAGGCTTTCGCCCAGGAAAAGAAAGGCGGTGATCCAGGCGAAGACCGGCTCGAGGGCGAGGATGAGGGCCGTGTGGGTGGCGGGGAGAAAACGCTGCGCCCAGGACTGAATGGTGAAGGCCGCGGCCGTGGCCAGCACGGCGGTGATCAGCAGCGCCAAGACCAGGCGAGGCGTCCAGTGAATCCACGGGTGCTCCAGAAGCGGCAGGCTGGCGGCCATGAACACGGTGCAGAAGCCGACCTGGAGAACGGCCAGTTGTTCGAAGGGGATACGCGGCGAGAAGTGGGCCAGGGCGAGCACGTGCAGAGAGAAGCCGAGGGCGCAGCCGAAGGTGAGGAGGTCCCCGGGCCCGATGGCGCGGAAGTCGAATCCGGAGCCGGGCGGCGTCGTGAGCAGCACAATCCCGAGGAAGCCGAGCACCGCGCCGCACCAGGCATTCCAGCGAGGAAGGCGAGAGCCGGGCGGCCGCAGTCCGGGGACGACCGAGAGCAGGGGGACGAGCACCACGACGGTGCCGGTGATGAACGCGGAGCGGGACGGGGTGGTGAGACGGAGACCGGCAGTCTGGAACTGATAGCCCATCGCGAGGCAGAAGCCGACGACGGCGCCGGCGAGCAGGGTCCTGCGACTCATGCGGCCGAAGTGACTGCGGTAAAAGGCCGCCAGGCAGACGAACGCCAGGCTCATCCGGATCAGGTTGAAAAGAAGGGGAGAAGCATCGGAAAGCGCGTCTTTGACGACGACGAAGGTGGCTCCCCAGACACAGACGGTCGCCAGCAGCAGGAGGTGGGCGCGCAGAGAGCGGGAGGGGGCCGCGGGCATGCGCCAAGACTAGCAAAGGGGCGCCCGGGGAGATCGAGCCGTCTGAATTGACGGCCCCGGAGGGCGGTCGTGCAAAGGGGAGGGCGATGGCCGGGGGCGCAGGCGACCTCGCGGCCTGTGCGCCGATCGCCTGCCGGTGAGACGTGACTGGCATCACTGATCGGCAGCCGTTGCCGGTTCTAAACTCCGACATCACACTCAGGAGATTTGCCCGTGAATCGTTTCCGCGCGTGTATGTTCGGTTCCGCCCTGCTCGTTTTTTTCCTGTCGGCTGCTGCCGTCCAACCCGCCCTTGCTCAGCAGGATCAGGCCACGCATGTGTTCCATCGGCTGATTCCAGCCGGGGATACCTGCGCCACCTGCCATAAGGGGGTGTATGACCAATGGAAAGCCAGCCCCCATGCCGCCAACAGTGTCGAGTGCACCGTGTGCCATGGCGAGACGACAGCAAAGGACTTCGCGGGCATGCCGGCGCTAAGCACATGCGAAAACTGCCACGCCGAGCAGGTGGCCCAGCTGAAGTCTGATCCATTCATGAAAGGCAAGACGTGTGTGAGCTGTCATCAGGCCCACACCTTCGTGGAGCACAAGAAGGCGACCCCGGCCGCCGACTAAGGAACCTTTCCAGGCGTCGCATTCTCGAACGGCTGGCCGGCGCATCCGCGCTCACCGTCCTGGAAACGTGTTCGCGCGTGCCGGGGGAATGGACGACCGGCTGCCCACAAGACCAGCCGATCGTGCGCCTGGAAACTGCCGCCCCACACGCGGATGCTCCGCAAACGGGAAACTGAGCCGACAGGGTCCCGAATGCCGGGTCCCCTCGGTAAGAGGGAAGGCCGGCACTTTTCCGGGCGGACGCGGCCGGGAAGACGCCGGCAGCCCGGCAGAGATATCGAAAGTGGGATGGCCCGGGGGGGCGAAAAGAGTAAACTTGGCCAAGCCGTCCCTTAAAGTGACTGCGACGGGCTCAGACGGCGTTCCAGGCCAGACCGTCCGGGATTCGCAGCTGAAACTGTCTGCCACATGCAGAACATTCTCCTGGACCTACTCATCATCGGCCTGCTCGTCCTGCTGTTTGGGTCGATCTATCGCGGCCATGCCACCGTGCGCATCCGCTTCTGGTTGCTGGGGTGGCTGTTCATCCTCGTCCATTTCGGGTTCCTGCTGAGGATTCCTCCGGATCCTCTCGGGCAGAACCTGGTGCTGGCGGCTGCGGAAAGCGCCCTGGTGTTGTGCGGGGCATCCTTTGCCCTGTCCTCGGTCCTGGTGTGGGAGCGGGGGCGGCGCTTTGCGGTTCCGGCGCTGCTGCTGAGCGGGCCGGCCGTGGGCTATGTGCTGATGGTGTCGCTGTGGGCCACGCCGACCGTCCCGGCGCTGCTGGCCGCAGGGGGGGCCGTCCAGCTCTCCTACGCCGCGGTGACGTTCCGGATGGGGCGGCAGCGCCGCAGCGTATTGCCCGGCGGACCGCGCGGACGGCGCGTGCGGTGGTGGGGCACGGCGATCCTGGGACTGGCCACGGGATGGCTGGTCTTCGAGGTGCTGCACGGCGAGGCCGGCAACAGCATTTTCCCGATCCTGTCGGAGATTTATTTTCTGAACGCGGTGCTGTACTGGGAAGACTTCCGGCGGGCCACGGCCGGAGTCGTCGCCTCGGTCCTGGGTCTGACGGCATGGGGCGCCGTGTTCCCGTGCGCGCTGCTGCTGGAGCGGGTGTTGCCCCAGCTGACCGTGATCGGCGAGCTGTGGAATGTGCCGAAATACTTTGTCGCCTTCGGAATGATTCTGACCCTGCTCGAGGAGCAGAAACGGCAGGCGGACCGGACCAGCGAGGAATACCGGGTGCTGTTCGAGAACAATCCCCACCCCATGTGGATCTTCGAAGTGGAAACCCTGCGGTTTCTGGCCGTGAACGACGCGGCGGTGTCGCGCTACGGCTACGCCGCGGAGGAATTTCGGAAGATGACGCTGCGCGATATCCGCCCCGCGGAGGAAGTGGCGGCCATGGAAGATGCGGTGGCGCAGCAGACGGGATCCGAAACGGTGATGGTGACGGGGCCGTGGACCCACATTCTGAACAATGGACAAAGGATTCAGGTGGAGGTGGCGTCGCACAGTATCCGGTTTGAAGGAGCGCGGGCGCGATTCTCGCTGGTGCAGGATGTGACCGAACGGCAGCAGCTGCACATGCGTCTGCTGCACCAGGCGCATCACGACATGCTTACCGGGCTGCCGAATCGGGCGCTGCTGCTGGATCGGATGGAGCAGGCGCTGGCCGCGGCGGAGCGGCGCGGGCGCAAGGCGGCGGTGATCTGCATCGATCTGGACCGGTTCAAACAGATCAATGACACCTACGGCCACGCAATCGGGGATCTGTGCCTGAAGCAGGTAGCGGAACGGCTGCGGAGCCGGCTGCGGGGCGAGGATACGGTGGCGCGCTCCGGCGGCGAAGAGTTCACCGTGGTGGTCGGCGATCTGGTCTCGGCGTCCGACGCCGAGCGCGTCGCGGAGGACCTGCTGTCGGCCCTGCGCAAGCCGCTGGTGGCCGAGCAGTATCCCATCGATGTGTCGGGCAGCCTTGGCATCGCGATGTATCCGGACCACGGGGCGGATGCGGCCGCGCTGTGGCGCAACGCGGACGCGGCGATGTACCGGGTGAAACGCTCGGGAGGAAACCACTACGTTCTCGTCTCGGAGGAGATCAGCGCATCCACGGCGGAAGCGAACGACCTGGAGCTGTACATGCGCCGCGCGCTGAAGGAAGGCGGCTTCGAGATGTACTACCAGCCCGAGTATGCAGCGGACGGGACGCTCCGTGGGCTGGAAGCGCTGCTGCGCCTGCGCCATCCCCGCTACGGGATGGTGAGCCCGGAGCGATTTATCCCGGTGGCCGAGGAGAGCGGCCTGATTGTGCCCATGGGGAACTGGGTGCTGCGGGAAGTGTGCCGGCAGAGCGAAGAATGGCGCAAGCAGGGGATGAAGGTGCGGATCGCCATCAACGTCTCGCCGCTGCAGTTCATGCGCATGGATTTCTCCCGCCAGGTGCGGCAGGTGCTGGCGGAGGTGGGGACCGATCCGGAGCTGCTGGAAATCGAGATGACGGAAACCACCGTGATGCGGAACCTGGAGGATGTGGCCCGGCAGATGCGGGATCTGGCGGAGCTGGGGGTGCAGTTCTCGGTGGACGATTTCGGCACCGGGTACTCGTCGCTGCAGCACCTGCACCAGTTGCCCATCCAGACGCTGAAGATCGACAGGACATTCATCGAGCGGGTGAGCGAACCGCAGGGAACCAGCGCTCTGGTGCAGGCGATTCTGTCCCTGGCGCACAGCCTGGATCTGCAGGTGGTGGCCGAGGGCGTGGAGCGCGAGGAGCAGGCGGAAACCCTGGTGCGTCTGGGCTGCGACGTCATGCAGGGCTATTTATTCGCGCAGCCGCAGCCGGCGGCCGCCCTTCCCGTGCTGATCCGCGCGGGACGCACGACGGTGTGGAAGGCCTGCACCCCCGCGCGCGCTTAGGATCGGTCTGATTCCAGCCGTTGCGCAGGTGGAAAACAGGCTCCATTGCTCTGTTGACCCTGCGAAATCGGGGGGTTAAACTTGGCCTACGCGTCAGCAGAGCATTCCCAGGGCAGTTTCGCAAAGCGCACCCGCTGATCGGCCCGCGGGGAGTGCGCACCGAACCCCCTTCCGGTTCGATACGGCCGGGCCAACCGCCCCTTGTGGAAGCCTGTACGCTATGCTCGTCGAGCCCGGACTCCAGCCAGGAGTCCTGAATAGTGAGAGGTTAGGTGCAGTCCACCATACGAGGCAAGGCAATCTCCACAATTCCGGAGACCAAGGAAATTTCCCTCCACGATCTGTGGCTGGTGATCCGCAAGAGGCGGATTCTCCTGATCGGAATGGCCCTGGGTATGGCAGCGCTGGCCGTGACGTGGGGCCTGATGCGAGGCAAGCGCTACACGGCTTCCGGCGAAGTGCAGATCCAGCCCGGATCGGCTTCCGAGTTCAAGCAGTCGCTGTCTTCGGTGCTGGGCTCCGGGAACGGCACGCTGGACATCATCATCGAAAGCGATATCCGCATTCTGCAGAGCGAGACGCTGCTGACCACCGTGGCCCGCACGCTGAAGCTGCAGGATAACCCTACCTTTCTGGGCGGGGCAAAGAACGTCGCGATTCGAACCTCCTTTTTTGAGCACCGGACGGTGCCCCTTTTCCATGGCGACTTAAACGACCCTTATGTGCGGAACGCGATCGTGGGCAATCTGCGCGGGCATCTGTCCGTGAGCCGCGTGCCGCGGACCCAGATGATTACCATCGCCTACACCAGCAGTTCTCCGGAGCTGGCCGCCGAGATCGTGAACGCTCTCGAGAACGAGTTCATCGAGAACAACTTCACCACCCACTACAACTCCACCCAGCAGGTTTCCAAGTGGCTGACTTCGCAGATGGACGACCTGCGCAGCATCGTGCAAAGCTCGCAGAACCAGATGGTCGATCTGCAGCGCAAGCTGGGGGTTCTGGCTCTGGATCCGGAGCACAGTCTGATGGTGGAGGAGATCGGCAACCTGCAGAAGGGCGTTTCCGACGCCACGGAACAGCGGGTCCTGGCCGAGGCGCGCTACCGCATCCTGCAGTCGGTGCCTTCCGATCAGATTCAGGATGCAACCACGCCGATGGGCAACGACACCCCCTCCCTGCTGTCGAGTCTGCGGGCGCAGAGGGCCATGGTGTACGGGGATCTGGCCAAACTGCAGCCGGTGTACGGGCCCAACTATCCGCAGGTCAAGCAGCTCAAGGCCCAGGCCGACGCCCTGACCCAGGAGATTGGCAAGCAGGAGGCGCGCGTTCTGGCCGAGGCGAAGGACTCCTTCAATCTCTCCCAGGCGGCGGAGAACCAGGCCAAAGGCATGATGAACGACAAAATCCAGGAGCTGTTCGGGCAGAGAAACGACCTGGTGCAGTACATGCTTCTGAGCCAGGAATACGATTCGAACCGGCACATGTACGAGAGCATCGTAGCCCGGCTGCGTGAGGCGGCCGTGGACGCGGGCCTGGATGCGGCGGACATCAGCGTGGTCGATCTGGCTTCTCTGCCGGTGCAGCCCTCCAGTACGGGGCCGAAGAAACTGGCCATGATCGGCCTGTTCTTCGGAATGCTGGGGGGGCTGACCCTCGCCCTGCTGCTGGAGAAGATGGACACCCGTCTGCGGGACGCGCATGAGATCCAGGAGATTCTGGGGCTGCCGTCGCTGGCGATGATTCCCCAGAGCCACTGGAAGAATAAAGCGAACGATCTGGAATGGGTGGTGGGACCGGAGCTGCTGCGGGATCCGCGTTCCCCGTTTTCGGAATCCTTCCGGGCGCTGCGCACCTCCATGCGCTTGTCCACCACTTCCCGCGAATCGAAGGTGATTGCTGTCACCAGCTGTCAGCCGGGAGAAGGAAAATCCACGGTTGCCATGAATATGGCCGCGGTTCTGGCCCAGAGCGGCAAGAAGGTGGCGCTGGTGGACACCGATATGCGGCGGCCCTCAGTCTACAAGCGGCTGCGTCTGGAGGGGGGCAAGGGGCTCTCGGAAGTGCTGACCGGCTATTACCCTCTGGATGAGGTGGTGCAGACGCACGAAACCCTGGCGACCCTGGATGTTATCCCCTCGGGAACCGTGCCGCCTTTGCCCGCGGACCTGCTGGCCTCCGATCAGATGACGGAGGTAGTGCGGCAACTGCGCGCGCGCTACGATTATGTGATTTTCGACACGCCGCCTGTGCTCTCGGTCACGGATCCGGCCATTGTCGCCGCCCAGGCCGACGGGATGGTGCTGGTGATCCGTCAGGGGTACTGCACGCGCCGGATGCTGTCGCGTGCGGCGGATATTCTGGGCGAGCTCGATGTCAAGGTCTACGGTTTCGTCTTCAACGGCGTGGATGCCTCGCTGCCGGAATACTACGGGTATCTGGGCTATTACACCTATGACTACAGCAAATGAGGCAGCAGGAGAAAATGCGGAGACGCGGCAGATCATGAAAAGGCGGCTGACAAAATTCCGCGTCGGAGCCGGAGTTGCGGCTCTCCTGGTGTGCGCGGGCCTGGGCACAGGGTCGGCGCGGGCACAGTTTGCCGGGCCGGCGGTCAGCTCGCCGACGCCGAACGCCGCCGCGCCGGCCTCTGCCTTCCACCCGCTGTACCAGACCGCCCGGATCAAGCCCGGAGATGTGATCACGATTGCCACCTACGGCGTGCCCGAGCTCACGACAACCGCTTCGACCTCCCTGGGCGGTCCGGAAGCCGGGGGCGGTGGCGGGAGCGCCGCCGGCATCAAGGTAGGAGCGCAGGGCGAGGTGGTGCTCCCGTATCTGGGGGTGGTGAAGCTGGCCGGGATGTCGCCCGAAGAGGCGTCGCTCTATCTGGACAAGCAGCTGAAGGACAAGGGCATTCTGGTCGACCCGCAGGTCACGGTGTCGCTGGTGTATTCGCCGACGCGCGTGATCACAGTGGTCGGCGAGGTGCATAATCCCCAGCCGGTTCCGGCTTATGAACAGATGAGGCTGCTGGACGTGATCTCGGCATGCGGTGGCTTTACGCCCCTGGCCAGCCATGACATCACGGTGCGGCGGCCCGGCGATGCCGGTCCCATCACGGTGATCCTTGGCAGCGATCCGAAGAACACCGATGAGACGAATATTCCCCTCATGGCGGGGGACACGGTGATTGTGCCCAGGGTGGGAAACGTGTTCGTGGTGGGCCAGGTGAAGGTGCCCTCGGCCATTCCTCTGGCCAGCAACACGCCGGTCACGGTCATGCGGGCGATTGCGATGGCGGGCGGCCTGAATTTTGGCGCGGCGCTTTCGAAAGTCGTCATCATCCGCCGGTTGCCGGACAACCAGCATGAGGAGATTCAGATGGACCTCAAGAAGGTGATGCGCGGCAAGGAAAAGGATGTGGTGCTGGCCTCGGATGACGTGCTGCTCATTCCCACCAGCTCCTTCAAGGCCGGGGTGGCAGGCGGCGGTTTCGGCGTCGTTACCGCGGCTACGGCCGCGACCATTTATCGGATTCCGTAGCCTGAATCCAGGTTGACGTATTCCGCGAAACAGAGAACTCCGGTGATGGGATCCGCTTTCCTGCCAAACTCGGACGCGGCGGGCGCTTTCGGCACTGCGCAGCCGGACGCGCTGGATGCGCCGTGGAGTGCTGAGCGCCGGGTTCGACGCGCCTTCCTGATTCCACCGCTGGTCCTGTTGACCGTCGTGCTGGCTCTGGCGGTGGGGGAACTGGCCTGTGGGACAGGGCTGTATTTCGTCTCCATGATGGCGGTCACCCTTTGCAGCATAGGAATCACTTACAACCTGCTGGGCGGCCTGAGCCGGATCAGCGGCTTCATGTTCGCGGGAATGGCGGCCCAGCGGATTGTGATCTCGCAGTTTGCCAAGGTGATTCTTTTCGAGCCCGCCGATCGTAACCTGCTGGTCCCCAATCTCACCATTGCGGTGTATGCCGTCTTCTTTCTTAGCCTGATGGTGGGCGTTTTCCTGTTTGCCCGGACACGGCTTCCGTTACCCAAACCCCTGGAACCAACCAGCCTCTCGCAAATACGACTGCTCTATTTTGTGTCGCTGATCGCGGGTGTGATTGCGAGCACGGTCCTCTATATCGATGCGTTCGGAACCAGCGACCAGACGAAGAGCGTGGGGCACGGGGTCGGTCTGGCCTTTTCGTCCCTGCTCCTGTTTTCCATCGTTCTGGCCGTCGACGGCCGCATCCGGAGCACAGAGGGAAGGCATAGCCTCGGGATCTGGGTCATTGTTCCGTGTGCAATCGCGGAGGTCTTTGCGTATCTTCAAACTTCGCGGATGGGCGAGGCCACCCCGATTGTCATCTATTTCCTCTCCTGCTATGTCCGCGGCTATCGATTCAGGAAGCGCCACTATCTCACGGGCCTGATTTGCGCCGTTTTGTTTCAGACGCTCATTTCACCCTTTGCACTTTATTCGCGTCCGCGTATGAGAGAAGCTCTCTCGTTTCGCGCGAGGCTTTCGGAAGGCTATGAGCTGCTGAGCTCGCCGCCGAGCTGGGCTGCCCTTCAGGATACCCAGCTGGGGGCGCAGCTGGGGTCGGAGAAAGACGAGTACTACAGCGCGCCCGGCACCTATGTTCTAAGCCGCCTCTCGCTCATACGAGCCGACAGCGATCTGATCGCGGCCTGTTCCACGGGATTTCACTATGGGTTTAAGCCGCTGAAGCTGTTCCTGCAGGAGAATATCCCCCACATCCTGTACAAGAACAAGCCTCAGGAGGGATCCTCCAGCGTCTATATCGAGGGCGTCATCGGCTCCGATGTGGATTCACCGGGTTATTGGAGCTTTACCTCCATCTCGGATGCATTCGGCGCATTCGGCTGGGCGGGGGTTGTGGTATTTCCCTTTTTTATCCTCCCCATCGTTTTTGTGGTGTACGACAGCATGTTCGACATGGCGCGTCCCTGGGGGACCGTCGCGCTGGGCATGGTGGCCCTTGCCGGGGGCGTTCCCATGGGAGCAACGCTGACCCTTCTGATTAAGCAGCCACTTTATCTGTGGCTGATGTCGGTGCTCACGGTCGGAATTAGCCGCTTATTTACCGGAAGCAATCGATATGCGGGGGGCGTGCGAGGCAGGCGTCTGGGTGACTATCCGCGTGCGGAGACGATCTCCTGAAGACGACTGCGGGCGCCGCTAACTTACCCCTGCAACACGATTACTGTCAGTTCGAGGGAGATACCGGGGCTGGGCGCGAGACAGTCGCGGAATGGAGAATCCTGTCCCAGTCTTCTTCGACGGCACGAGCGACCAGGGCATTGCCCTGCCGATTGAGGTGACTGCCGTCGAGAGTAATTTCCTTTGTCGGATAAGCCGCCTCGACCTGAGTCATGTCGAACACGGGAACGGAATGCGATGCGCTCCATGAAGCGATAACTTGCTGCGCCTGGTTAGCCGGGGCCGGCATCTCTCCGCGAAACGGAATGTAGAGGATGGCCAGTCGCGAATGCTGGCTCTGAGTAAGCGTCTGCATCGCATCCAGGTCTGCCAGGTTTGCGCGAATCACAGCCGGCGAGTCGTTCAATTGGTCGCCGGCGTCGGTGCGCACGCCAATATGCAGAATGCGCGGCGCAAACCAGCGTATCCAGAGCTCGCCGATCGCGGTGGTGGAGTGGTGCAATGTCGAGTCCTCGCCCACCTGTTCGATCTCGGCGCGAGGCTGGCCCGGATCGCCGCTGTTGAGCACCAGCAGCACAAGATCAGAGTGGAAGGTACCCCGCGAACGCAGGTAAGAGAGCTCGTTGTCAATGGCCCAGGCGCTGGCCGAGGCATTCAGAACCTCGACCGGCCGATGAACGACCGAAGGCAGTTCCCGGCGCAGGATTTGCGTGAAAAGACGGGATTGATCGACCCGGCTTGTTCCATAGGTCACCGAATCTCCAAGAAAGAAGAGGCGCAGTGTGCCGGGCGCCGGAGTTTCCTGTATCGGACCGGAACGCATTCCATACTGATTCGTCTGCGTGTGACAGAAGAAGCGCTCGACGTCTTGGTTGGGTTTCAGGATGTATCCGCAGGCGGCGTCCGGAGCCACCAGAACCGGATTGCCAAGTCCAAGGACGTACCGGAGCGTGAGTTCCGCTCCCGCCAGAAGAACCAGCACCAGGATCAAAAGGCGCAGGAGAACGCGCATGGGGCGTACGCCTCTCGCTGTCTTCTGCTGCGGGGGAGACATTTCCATCTCAGTTTACCGAATGACCGGGAGTGCCGCGGGGAGGCTGCAGGGGCGTGCGCGCGCTCATCCTCTGCAATCTACCACCATAGCTGGCGATTTTGCCTGTACAGGATTCTCTTGCTCATGAGGTACGCGCGCGGGCGAAGCGCAATGTGGCGGAGGTTATACAGCCGTTCCCAGCGCCCGAATCGGCTCCGGGATCGCTGAATGTCGAGGCAGAGTTCGACAACGCGATGAAAGCGAACTTTCTCGGAGAACCAGTTTTCCCATTCGGCGCGGGCGCGCAGGCCCATTTCCGCCGCGCGACCGGCATGGCGCTCCAGAATCTCCGGGATGCGCGATGCGTCGGATTCAGGGATGCGGATCGAGAATGCGTCCCAGTCCACGCCGGGATTAGGCTGCCAGGCGTCGGCGAGGATGACGCATGCCCGTCCCATCTTCATGGATTCGAAGAGCCGAACGCTGCCGGCTCCCACGCCGCGCGGGCAGAGGCTGAAGAGAGCGTTGGCCATACCGTCCGCATACTCCGCCCAGAAGGGAGCGCGTTCGCCGGGATCGGCTTCGTAGGCCATGCGGTAACTGACGCCGCCGGTATCTTTCAGGAGGAAATCGTCGCGGCGCAAGGCGAAGATCCGATCCCGAACGGGATGGGTTCGGCTGTTGCCGATGAACGAGGCAAGGAAAAGCTCCTGACCGCTGAGCGGACGGTGCTGGATGAACGGATTCTCAATCACATACAGGTAAAAACCGGTGCGGGTGTGCTCCGGCCGGTAGTGTTGCTTCGTGAGAGAAGCGTAGATACCGGGCACGACCGGAAGAAAATGGTCAGCAGAATCGAAGAGAAAGCACTTTTCGGGATGTTTCCGGTAATACGGGTGGGCGCGCACGCGCTCGGCGAAGAAGCCGCATTCCCCCATTTCGCCGAAGAGGATGATGTCCGCCTCAGCCGGATCCTCAATGAGGGTGTGCCGGCGAAAGGGATCCAGCTCGGCGCTGTGCCGGAGCAGCAGGGTCGTTCCGTGTACCCATGGGTTAAAGCCACGCTGAACGGTGCTGGAAACGATGACTACATTCGCCATGGAATCGGGGTTTCAGCGGCGCCGTATTTCCTTCAATTCGCCGGATTGCGCAGCCTGATTATAACGGAAGCATTCCGGCCCTCCGGCAGCAGGGAGGAGCTCAGCCGATCGTGGAACTGCTTTCCTGGCGCCCGTCGAGAAAATTGAGGATGCGCGCGAGTTGCGTGTCATTGTCGTAGCCGGATCGTACGGCACGCTCTCTGCCGCGCAACGCGATTTCTTCTCTCAGCCGCGGCTTGTCGAGATAGAAACGGCACTTGTCGGCGCACTCCTCGAGATCGGAGAAGAAGACGGCCTCCCGGTCTTCCTCAAAGCAGGCCTGATGCCCCGAGGTTCGCAGAGCCAGCAGGAAACCCTGGCAGGCGGCGATTTCGACGCTTTTGTGGCCGATGTCCTCTTCGTTCGAGTGAGTGACAAAACTCAGATTGATCCGAGAGCGCCAAATCGCTTCCCGATAAGCAGATTCGGCCAGGTAATCACCGGTAACGAAGCGATGATATCGCTCCGGCGTCAGGAACCTCCGCCATCTTGGACCCGCGATGGCCATCGGGAGCCCCTCGGTTTCTCCCAGACGTACGAGGAAGTCGGGCCTTTCTTCAAACGGGCTTCCAATGTAGGACACGTCGCGCAATCGCTCTGCATCGGTCCAGTTCGACGGCGGAGGGAAATGGACAGTCGGTTCGAAACTCAGCGTCGTCCTGATCCACGGGAGCCCCCAGCCCCGGTAACGAGGGACATCGGCATCGCGGAAGAGGCAATGAAGATCGAAGAGGCGGAAGATCCGGAGGAATTGCTGCCAGCAGCCTTCGTTGAAAGCCCCGAAGGGGTTGTCCTGGTTGTAGCAAACCGTCTGGGCTCCGGTTTGCTTTACGGTGAGGATGGTTTCTCTTGTGAATTGAATCGGCTTGTCGAAGATCACGACGTCGGGCTGGTAGTCGCGAACGCGCTTCCGCAGATCGCGATTGATCCGATAGACGAACGGGCCAAAAGGGATGCGGAAGGCGGCGGCATTCATGATCCGCGACCGCCGCTGATACGCGCTGACATCGAAAGCGGCGACGTCGGGGCACAGGCGGCGGAGACTGCGGAGACGATATTCCGAAGTCTGCCCTGGACGGGAATTGCAGACGCAGAGGATGCGGCGATGCCGGACCTTATTCATTGACTCATGGGGGAGTGAGCGGACCGTGAATCAGACAGAGCCTTCCGTGCGACAAAGGACAGGTTCTGCGAAAGGATCGGACGCGGTCGCCCGGTTTCAGCGGCATAGAGGATGCGAAGCGGCAGGGAACCGGCCTCCCAAAGAAGCCGGCGCGCGAGGCTGGTAAGCCCGTGGACGACGGGCCGGTCTTCATAGCAGCGGACGTCCCCGAAGCCGAGAGTGCGAAAAATCTGGAGAAGGGAAGATTCGGTAAAGGCGAGCTCATGCGTCAGGTCGCCATAGCGAATCCCCATCGCAAAGAGGCCCTGCGCATTGGGCACATGACCGACGCAGCATCCCGTGGGCGAGAGCACGCGCGAAGCCTCCAGCAGCCAATCGTGCAATTCCTGACGGTCGAGATGCTCGAGAACATCGAAGAAGCACAGCACGTCAAGCGATCCCGACGCAGCAGCCTGCAGATAAGGAAACGCCTCGCCAAACTCAACTCCCGCGATGCCGAGGCGCCCCGCCAGATCGACTTGTTCCTGAGATCCGTCAATTCCGGTGACGTTCCGGTAGCCGCGCTCGCGCAGGAGATGGACGACAGCCCCATAGCCGCAGCCCACGTCCAGGATGCGCGCATTCTTATCCTGCGGAAACAGGCGGTGGATGAGCGCCCGAAGATACGGCGCTCGGCTGTGCAGCTGGGCCTGCAGGCTCTCCCGTTCGGCTACATGGCCGCTGGAGACGTAGGATTTATAAATCGCCTGCTTCCATTGCATTGTTGTCATCGTACCAAGGCTCTGCCGACCAGCCCATGCTCGCGTCCTGAGAAGATTCCTCAGCGAGTCGGAGGCGATTCCGGTCTCGAACGGCATCGCGCGGTAAACAGCATTCCGGAATCGAATAATCTTCCGGTAAGCTGGACGGAATCGGTGTCATCTGTGAGTTTGCGGGCACTGAACGGGGAAGTGGATGGGTCTGAGAGCGATTGTCTATCGTGGCAGTAACACTCTGTTGAGGAAATTTGGACTCCGGCTTTCGGTCATCGCGGAGGATTTTGACGCGAGGCTCGATCAGCCTGCTCAGCTGTGCCGGATTTTCTCGGGGTTCGGAGCAATCGCGGACGCATGGTTGGAAAATCAGGAGATTTTTCCCGTAAGGAATCGCTTCGCGAGCGCCGAGATCCTGGGCGAGTTTTATCAGGAGTTCCTGGAGCGGCCGTTTCGTGAGCCGGGGGGAGGAAGCCGGTTCAACAACCTGGCCTGGCTGTATCTGATCGCCAGGGCGATGCAGCCGAGTTTGGTCATCGACAGCGGCACGTTTCGCGGCGCCAGCGCATGGGCGTTCTCACTGGCCGGGGTCCCGGTTTACAGCTTCGATGTCGATCTGTCCCGGCTGGCGCACAGGGCCGAAGGTGTTCTCTACACGCAGTCCGACTGGACGGCGTTCAACTGGGAGGACAAGGACCTCTCCCACGCACTCGTCTATTTTGACGATCATCTGGATCAGGTCAGGCGGCTGATGGAAGCGGCGCGGCGCGGCGTTCCGGCCGCTGTTTTCGACGACGATTTTCCGCTTACATCTTTTGCCGCAATGGCGAACCGTGGCAATGCGCTTCCGAAGATTGAATTTGTGCTGGACGACGATCTCCGGCAATTCCGCGAAATCTCATGGCTGGAGCGTGGCAAACGCTCCGTTTTTCCCGTCGATGTCCCCTATTTGGATCAGGCGCGCTCCATGATTATTCACACCGAGCGCCTTCCCGAGACGTCCCACATCACGGGTATCCAGCAAACGCCCTACCGACTGGTCAGGGTAAAGGCGCAGAATTCTCCGAAGGGGTGAGATTGCGCACATCCGGCACCGCAAAATGTGGAAGAAAATCTACTTCAGCGCCGTCAGCTTCTGAGTCGCGATCTGCGCGGAGTCGGTGTCCTTGTTCTGGTCCTTGATCTCGGCATACAGGCGGCGCGCTTCCTGGGGATTGCTCGTCTCATAGAGCGCGGCCAGCTGGAACTGCGCCTGCACTTTGGGCACGGTCGTGGTCGGGTGCTGGATCAAATCCTGAAAGAGCGTGACGGCCTGCGAGGTCTGGCCGGTCTGCTCGTCGAGATTCGCCAGAGCCAGTTTCGCCAGCGACTCGAGATTGCTGCCGCCCGAGTGGGTCGCCTTCTCCAGATCGGCCTTCGCCTGATCGGTCTTGCCGAGGTCCAGTTCGGTCAGGCCGGCAAAGTAGCGGGCCATTTCCCCGGCGCGCAGCCATCCGTACTGATTCGCCGTCTGCTGGAAGAGGGGATACGCCGCCTGCGCGCGGTCGGCCGCGGTGGCATACGTCTTCTGGCCCGGCTCGGCGGGCTGGCTGGGATTCGCCAGAGGCGTCTGGTAAACATCCATTGCCTGGCCGAAGAGCTGGTTAGCGGCCGCGCTGCGCTGCTGGTAAACGACGGCGCCCGCTACAATCACCCCGATCACCAGCACGACGGCGATCGAAAACTTGATGACGTTGGCGCGGTGGTCGCCGACCCACTCCAGGCCGGAAGTGGTGGCGTTGACGAATTTATCCTGTTTCAGCGCGTGACGGGTCTGGGTATCCACGAAATTCCCGAGAGTCCTTTGTGCGGGAAATTGCGACGGCGCAGATAAGCCGCGCCCCTTCGCTCAGATACGTTCAGTCTATCACGCGCTGACGAGGCAGTTCCGCCACGGCGGCCCAGGTCAGGCGGCTCGCACCACGCCGTCGATTTCGCCGTTCTCGACCTTTTCCTGGCAGTCGATACAGTAGGGCGTCCAGGGCAGCGCTTCGAGGCGCTTTTCACCGATCGGCTTGCCGCAGTGCAGGCAATCGCCAAAGGTGCCCTCGTGCAGCCGTTCCAGCGCAAGCCGCACCAGCGACAGCTGGCTGTGGCCTTCGGTCCCCTGGCTGAAGATCATTTCCTTTTGATAGGAGAAGACCGCCTGGTCGGCAACATCCAGGGTATCTTCGGCGACGGCCTGCCGCCCCTGTTTAACAGCGGTCTGCATGCTGTTCTCCAGCTGCTGCTGCTGCTGGCGGAGCCGGTCTTCAAAACGCCGGACTTTCGGGTTGGACGATGAACGGGTCACGGAGAAGGACTCCTCGGTATAAAGGCTGGTCGGCTTACAGACATACATTGGACGCACAAAGTGGAGGAAGTTTTGTTCCCTGGCGGTTATTACACCAGTAATTTTTTCCAGGGGAGCCGCCGGGGCACGGCCGGCAGCGGTTTCTCAGGGATCGTGCGCCGCGGCCGAAATCAGCCAAAGGCAAGGATTTCCGCTGCGCCGGACCGGCAATTCCGGACGAGACGCCCGAGGGCATCTTGCGCCGAAAGCAAAAGTGTTCCAGTCTGGAAGAGCCATGTATGAGGACTTCCACGTAACCGATCGATGGAGCGGCGACGACCTCCACTGCCACTGGACCGCGAATATCGTCGCGATCGCCACGCGCCACGCCGACGCCGTGGACATTCGCTTTGATGTGAACGGCCGTCCCGTCTGGATCGCCATGCCCTGTCTGGCGTGGGTGGAACAGAAGAAGCAGACCGGCCACGTCATCACGGATACGCTGGCCGCCCAGGCGGCCGGCCGCTATCTGAAAAAAGCGATCGAGTCCGGCTACGATAACGGCCGCGAAATGTACACCATGACCGTGGAAGAGGTTCTGGAGCAGGTGAACGCGGTGCTGCAGGAAGCCGGCCACACCCGCAACCTCCGCTATCTGGTCCCGCTGGACGACGCGCAGCCCCAGGTTTAGGTTTCAGGGCCGGCTCGAAGGACCGTCCCATGACTGGCGGCCCTGGGCGCTGGCGCGGAGACGCTCCCGGCGGCGCTGCAGCATGCCGAGGGCGTCAGGCTCCGCCATTACCACCGCTTCCATGTGCCGACAAAGTGCAGGCTCCTGGCTGGCCGCGCGCAGTTCTGTCAGAAACGGCTGAATCTTGCTGAAAACCGCGAAGATTTCCCCGTGGGAGACACGGAAAGAGTCGCCCTCGATGGCCCCGGTCGTCACCATGTTGGCGGCCATTTCCCAATAGCCCAGAACCATGCGGAACCACGGGTTGTGCTCGCCCCGGCTCAGCGCCTGGAACTCGTCGAAGGACTCGGGATTGAAGTCGCGCGTAAACCAGGCGCGCGCCTGGCGCAGAACGGCTTCGCGGCGCAGGTCGAACAACTGCAGATTCAGATGAGCGCTCTCAAATGGGGTCGGCATGGATCTCCTCGAAGATAGTCGCTTGTATGGTAAGCCACCCGCGCCGGTTTTCTCTTTGCAAGGACTCCGCCGGATGGGACAATATGGGGTTCTCTCTGACCCACCGGAGGCTTCTCTCGAATGGGAACGACGGTTACACGGCAGGACCTGCAACGGCTGACAGAGGGGCTGCACGCCCATCGCAACCTGTCCACAGCGCAGCTCGTGGAGACCGCGATTGCGCGGGGCGAAGGCCGCCTGGCGGCCAACGGGGCTCTGGTGGCGATGACCGGCGCGCGCACCGGCCGCTCGCCGCGGGATAAGTTCACGGTCGAGGATGAGCAGACGCGGCAGCGCGTGCACTGGGGCAAGGTCAACCAGCCCTTTCCCCAGGAGAAGTTCGATGCCGTGCTGGAACGCGTGCTGCGCCACATGGCCGAGCGCGATTTGTTCGTGATGGATCTGGCCGCCGGCGCCGACCCAACCTACCGGCTGCCCATCCAGATCATCTGCGAATACGCGTGGCACGCCCTGTTCGTGAAGGATCTCTTTGTGCGGCCCACGCCGGAGGAGCTGCTGCACCATGCCCCCGAGTTCACCGTGATCGCGGCTCCCGAGTTCGAGGCCATCCCGGAGCGCGACGGCGTGCGCTCGGCGACCTTTATCCTGACCGACTTTACGAAGAAAATTGTGCTGATCGGCGGCACGAAATATGCCGGGGAGATGAAGAAATCGATCTTCGGCGTGATGAATTACCTGTTGCCGGAGCGCAATGTCTTCCCCATGCACTGCTCGGCGAACATCGGTGCGGACGGCGATACGGCGCTGTTCTTCGGCCTGTCGGGGACGGGCAAGACGACCCTGTCGGCCGATCCCGAGCGGCGTCTGATCGGCGACGACGAGCACGGATGGAGCCCGGACGGCGTCTTCAACTTCGAAGGCGGTTGCTATGCCAAGTGCGTGGATCTGACCATCGAGAAGGAGCCGCAGATCTACAACGCAATCCGCTTCGGCTCGGTGCTGGAGAACGTGGTGCTCGACCCGAAGACCGGCGAGCCGGATTACTCCGACATTCGCTTCACCGAGAACACCCGGGCCGCCTATCCCATCGAGTTCATCGCGAACGCCGTGATTCCCGGCGTGGGCGGCCATCCGAAAAACGTGCTCTTTCTCGCCGCCGATGCCTTCGGCGTGCTGCCCCCGATTGCCCGTCTGACGCCGGACCAGGCGATGTACCACTTTCTTTCCGGCTACACGGCCAAGCTGGCCGGGACGGAAGCCGGGCTGGGGAGCGAGCCGGTGCCGGAGTTCTCAACCTGTTTCGGATCGCCGTTTCTGCCGCTGGCGCCCCGCGTCTATGCGGAGATGCTGGGTCGGCGCCTGCGCGAGCACAACGCGCAGTGCTGGCTGGTGAATACAGGCTGGACGGGCGGAGCGTTCGGCGTGGGCAAGCGCATGAGCCTGCCCCACACGCGAGCCATGGTGCACGCGGCGCTGGATGGGCGCCTGGCAAAGGCCGAGTTCACGACCGAGCCGGCCTTTGGGCTGAGGATTCCCGCCGCCTGTCCCGGAGTTCCCTCGGAACTGCTGAATCCCCGCAACGCCTGGGCGGATGAAGCCGCCTATGACGCGCAGGCGAAGCTGCTCGCGTCGAAGTTCGTGGAGAACTTCAAAAAATTCGATGTCCCGGATGCCGTGCGCAACGCGGGTCCGCGGTCCTGAGCCGCTACAGTACGGAAGACACAGGGCTGGCGGAGGAACCTGCACGCGCGACGCCGTCCGTAACTTGACTCTTGACAATCGCAGACTTAGAGTCGGAATGGAGGCAGCGCACGGTTCACCTTTTGATTCGCGCTGGCTCCCGGTGAACGGCCATGCAGATTCCCACGACCCAGCCGTACCCCCAGATATGGAACTACTTTCCCCTGCTGCTGCAGATCGTGGTAGCCGGCGGAATGACCTTCGGTATGGTGGCTATGTCGTGGTTCATCGGGCGTCACCGGAACACCAAAGAAAAGCTGGAAGCGTATGAATGCGGCATCCCCGCCGAGGGAGATGCGCGCGGACGTTTTTCCGTGCGCTTCTATATGGTCGCGATGCTGTTCATCCTGTTCGACGTCGAAGCCGTCTTTATGATTCCCTGGGCGGTGATTTAC
The DNA here is from genome assembly GCA_036269135.1 of Acidobacteriaceae bacterium. Lineage (GTDB taxonomy): Bacteria > Acidobacteriota > Terriglobia > Terriglobales > Acidobacteriaceae > Palsa-343. The sequence goes on along the minus strand of DATASQ010000024.1, from coordinate 33,610 downwards.
CGGCGTCTTCCGCTGCTGGACGGCGTTTCGCGGATGTTCGGCTTCTGGGAGATGTTGGTGTATCTCGGTTTCGTCGTGATCGGGATTTTCTACGTGTGGAAGAAGGGCATTCTGGACTGGGCCGCCGATAAGGCAGATCTTTAAAGAGCGAAAGAACCCGAAGATACCGCCGGCTTCAACAAGCGGTTGGCAAACAACAGCGACAGACACAGAGTGCAGGAAGGCTGATGGCAGAGGCGTTGTTGACCAAGGATGCGGTGTTCGAAGGCCTGGCGCAGAATGTGGCCATTCAGGCGCTGCGCGCGGCGCATCCCGAGGCCATCGAGAACGCGAAGTACGATCGCGGCGAGCTGACCCTGGTGATCGCGGCCGCCTCCATTCGCGCTGCCTGCCGCACGCTGCAACAGGCCGGGTATAACTTCCTTGAAGATGTAACCTGCGTGGACTGGCTCCCGGCGGAGCCCCGCTTCCAGGTGACCTACCACATCCTCTCGCACCAACTAAAAGAACGCGTCCGCTTGCACGCGATGGTCGCGAGTATCGACCCCTCCCTGGACAGCATCACTTCCGTATGGCCCTCGGCGAACTACTACGAGCGCGAGGTCTGGGATCTGTTCGGAGTGCGCTTCAACGGGCATCCAGGGCTGCGGCGGATCATGCTGCCGGAGGAGTGGGAAGGCCACCCGCTGCGCAAGGATTATCCCGTGGAGGGCTATCGCTGATGCCGGATACGCCTGAGCGCCACGAGATGCCCACGATTCCCGGCTTCGTCGAAACGGCGACGCTGATCCAGCCGCGCCCGGAAGAAACCGGCAAGGACCGGACCATGGTCCTCAACATGGGTCCGCAGCATCCTTCCACCCACGGCGTGCTGCGCGTGGTGCTGGAGATCGACGGCGAAACCGTCGTGAAGTGCGTGCCGGACATCGGCTACCTGCACACCGGCATTGAAAAGACCTGCGAGGCGAAGTTTTACCAGCAGGTGGTGCCGCTGACCGATCGGATCGACTACCTGTCGCCGATGACCAACAATCTCTGCTACTGCCTGGCGATTGAAAAGCTGCTGCAGCTGGAAATCCCGCCGCGGGCGCAGTGGATGCGGGTCCTTCTCAACGAGCTGACGCGCCTGAACTCGCACCTCGTCTGGCTGGGCACGCACGCCATGGACATTGGCGCGCTCACCGTCTTCCTTTACACCTTCCGCGAACGCGAAGAAATCCTGCGCATCTTCGAGCATGTTTCCGGCCAGCGGATGATGACCTCCTACTTCCGCATCGGCGGGCTCGCGCTGGAGCCGCCGCTGGATTTCTTCGACTCGGTCCAGTCCCTGATCAGAATCCTGCCGGAGAAGATCGACGAATACGAGAACCTGCTGACGGGGAATCCAATCTTCATCAATCGCTTGAAGGGTGTCGGCTACCTTTCTGCTGCGGATGCCATTGCCCTTGGAGTGACGGGGCCTCCGCTGCGCGCCAGCGGGGTGGACTGGGATCTGCGGCGCGACATGCCGTACTCCAGCTACGAGAAGTTCCAGTTTCAGGTGCCCATCTCCCACGATGGCGATGTGTGGGCGCGCTACCTGGTGCGGCTTAAGGAAATGCGCGAGTCGGTCAGGATCTGCCAGCAGGCGCTGGACGGCATGCCCGAAGGGCCGATCAAAGCCGATGCGCCGCACGTGGTCCTGCCCGACCGCGAAAAGATGAAGACCCAGATGGAAGCCCTCATCTATCACTTTAAGATTGTGACCGAAGGCTTTCAGGTTCCTGCGGGCGAGGTCTATCAGGCGGTGGAGTCTCCGCGCGGCGAAATGGGCTATTACGCGGTGAGCGACGGAACCGCCAAGCCCTACCGTGTGCATATGCGGAATCCCTCGTTTGCCACCCTCCAGGCGCTGGAAACCATGTGCGTGGGGCGTCTGATCGCCGACGTCGTTGCGGTGATCGGGTCCATCGATATTGTTCTTGGAGAGATTGACCGATGAGCGCGCTGGCTATGGAACCGGCGCTCGCAGCCGAGCTGTGGGTTTCCTTGGTCTCGCTGGTGCGCTCGTACGCGGGCGTTGCCGGGCTGAATGGCGGCGCCGCGGTCGAGGTCTGCGTGGCCGAGACCTCGGTCAGCTTATCCGCGGGCGCGGTGGAGTGCACTATGCGATTCGAGCCGGAGAGCAGCACTGTGATCTGGACCCTGCGCGAGGCTGAACACGAGGCGGCAGCGGGACGATTCGAGCTGCGGCCCGACGGCAGGATCGAGCAGGAAGGTAAGGCGCAGGAGATGGATTCGGTGGCGATCGACATGGCAGCCCGCGTGCGGGATCAGGTGCGGGATCGGGCTCGGCGGGAGGCACGCCCATGAGCGCAAAGACGATCTTTTCCCCGGAGCTGGCGGCGCGCTTCGACAAGCTGGTGACGCTCTATCCGGTGAAGCGCTCGGCTCTGGTCCCCATGCTGCTCTACGCGCAGGATGAGGTCGGCTGCATCTCCGACGCGGTGGTCGCGGAAGTCGCCGAGCGGATCGGCATCTCCGAGCTGGACGTGCGGAATGTGACCAGCTATTACTCGATGCTGCGCACCAAGCCCGCCGGCAAGTACAACGTGCAGGTCTGCACCAACATCAGCTGCATGCTGCGCGGCGGCAATGAGATTCTGGAGCACTGCCGGAGAAGGCTGGGGATCGGCAACAAGGGCGTAACCGCCGACGGCATGTTTTCTCTCGAAGAAGTAGAGTGCATCGGAGCCTGCTCGTGGGCGCCCGCGGCCCAGGTGAACTACGCCTTTCACGAGAACCTGACGGTCGACGGCATGGACAAGATGCTGGCGGAATATCGCACCCGGGGGCTGGCGGAAGATCGGAGCAAGGGAAAATAGATGGCGACCCTCACCACCCATCCCGATTGCGTTCCCCTGGTCTCGTACCGGTTTGGCAAGGGCGCGACTTCAATCGACCGCTATCTCGAGCTGGACGGCTACCAGTCGGCGCGCAAGGCGATCGAGCTGGGCCCGGACGGCATCATCGCGGAAATGAAGGCCTCCAACCTGCGCGGCCGCGGAGGCGCGGGCTTTCCCACGGGGCTGAAATGGTCGTTCGTGCCCAGGCAGGCTCCCAAACCGAAATACGTTCTGGTGAACGGCGACGAAAGCGAGCCGGGCACCTGCAAAGACCGCCTGATCTTCGAGCACGACCCCCACTCGGTGATCGAGGGCGTGATCATCGCGTCCCTGGCGATCCAGGCGAAGATGGGCTTCATCTACCTGCGCGGCGAGTACCGCTATCTGCTCAAGATCATGGAGAAGGCCGTCGAGGAAGCCTACGCAAAGGGCTTTCTCGGCAAGAACATCTTCGGCAGCGGCATCGATCTCGATGTGGTGACGCAGACCGGCGCCGGAGCCTACGAGGTCGGCGAAGAGTCGGCCCTCATGGAGTCGCTGGAAGGGAAGCGCGGTATTCCGCGGATCCGTCCGCCGTTCCCGGCCGTGGTGGGCCTCTACGGCGGCCCGACCATCATCAACAACGCCGAGACCATCGCCACCGTGCCGCACATCTTCCGCATCGGCCCGGCGGAGTACGCGAAGATCGGCACCGAGCGCAACGGCGGCACGCGCCTTTTCTGCCTGAGCGGCCATCTGGAGCGGCCCGGCGTCTACGAGCTGCCCATGGGCTACAACCTGAAAAAGATGATCTACGAAGTCGGCGGCGGGATTCCCCGCGGGAAGAAGCTCAAAGCCGTCGTCCCGGGCGGTTCGTCCACGCCGGTCCTCCTGCCCGAAGAAATCGACATCGGGATGGATTTCGATCAGGTGGGCAAAGCCGGGTCGATGCTCGGCTCAGGCGGCGTGGTCGTGCTCGACGAAACCGTCTGCATGGTTGAGTTCGCCCTGCGCACTATGAAGTTCTACCAGCACGAAAGCTGCGGCTGGTGCATCCCCTGCCGCGAGGGCACCGACTGGCTGAAGAAGTCGCTGACCCGCCTGCATGCCGGCGGCGCGGTGGACAAGGACATCGATAACATCCGCTATCTCGCCGAGAACATGCTGGGCCGGACGTTCTGCCCGCTGGGCGATGCGGCGGCCATGCCGACCATTGCGTTCGTCAAGAAGTTCCGCAAAGAATTTGAGGATCACCTGGACGGTAAGGGCTGTCCATACCACCGTGCGGCCGAGCGGGAGCCGGCGCTGGTCTGAAGGATTGAATGGCTGACGTTACGTTCACTGTCGATGGCAAGAAGCTCACCGCAGCCGCGGGAACGCTGCTCATTGAGGCCTGCCGCGCGCACGGCATCGAGATTCCGGCGTTCTGCTACTACCCCGGGCTGTCGCTGCAGGCGGCGTGCCGCATGTGCGTGGTCCGCATTGAGAAGGTGCCCAAGCTGCAGACGGCGTGCACCACACCGGTCGCCGAAGGCATGGTGGTCACCACGGAAAGCCCGGAGATCGCGCAGGCGCGCAAGGCGACCATCGAGCTGCTGCTGGGGAACCATCCGCTGGACTGCCCGGTGTGCGACGCGGGCGGCGAGTGCGAACTGCAGGACATGACGTTCAAATACGGCGCCGGCGAATCGAAATTCGTCGAGATCAAGCAGCACCGCGAAGAGCAGCAGTGGTCCCCGGTAGTCTTTTTCGACCGCCCCCGCTGCATCCTTTGTTACCGCTGCGTGCGCGTCTGCGGCGAGGGCATGGACGTCTGGGCGCTGGGCGTCCAGAACCGCGGCGCCGGCTCCGTGATCGCGCCCAACAAGCAGGATCACCTCGAGTGCGAAGAGTGCGGCATGTGCATCGACATCTGCCCGGTCGGCGCGCTCACCTCCGGCGCCTATCGCTACAAGACCCGTCCCTGGGAAATGTCGCATGTGGGCACCGTCTGCACCCACTGCGGCGACGGCTGCAAGACCACCCTCGGCGTGCGGCGCGCCAATGACGGCATGGAGATCGTGCGCGGCGACAACCGCGACAAGAGCGGCATCAACGGCGACTTCCTGTGCATCAAGGGGCGCTACGCCTTCGACTTTGCCAACCGCGAGGACCGCCTCACCAAACCTCTCGTTCGCCAGGCCGACGGCAAGCTGGCCCCGGTGAGCTGGGACGAGGCGATCGAGTTTGCCGGCAAAAAGCTGCGCGAGATTCACGAGGCAAAGGGCGGCGCGGCAATCGGCGTCATTGGGTCGAACCGCACCACCAGCGAAGAAGCGTACCTGCTGCAGAAGTTCGCGCGCACCGTGCTCGGCACCAACAATATCGATCATCATCGGACGGCGGATTATCCCGCGTTTGCGGCCGCTTTGCCCGGCAAGGCCGAAGCCTCGCTGCGCGACGTGGGCAGCGCGAAGGCAATTCTGCTCGTGGGCAACGATCCCACCGAACAGCATCCCGGGCTGGCCTGGCAGATTCGCACCAATGTGCGTCTGAACGGCGCGCGGCTGTACGTGGTCAACCATGAGCTGATCAAGCTGCGCCGCCAGGCGACCGGATTCCTGAAGATTCGCGAAGGCGATTACGCGGCGGCCGTGACTTATCTGGCCGGGAACGACGGCGCGCTGGAAGGAAACGGCGAGGCCACAAAGTTCCGCGAGGCGCTGCGCAAAGAAGAGTCCCTGGTCATCGTCTTCGGATCGGAGTTCCGCGGACGCGAGATCGAGTCGCTGGTCCAGTGGGGCTCGGGCTTTGGCAATGTGAAGTTTGCCTGTCTCGGCGATTATGCGAATTCACGCGGCGCCGCGGATATGGGTCTCTATCCCGACCTGCTCCCCGGCTATGTGCCGGTGACGGCGCCGGCGCAATTTGCCACGGAATATGGCCGCATGCCGGATCGGCCCGGCCTCGACCTGGTGCAGATGTTCGACGCCGCCGAGCGCGGCGAGCTGGCGGCGCTCGTCGTGGTGGGCGCGAATCCGGTGGCGCGCTACGGGATCGATCCCGCGGCGCTGCGCAACACCTTCATCATCGCCCAGGATATGTTCCTCACCGAGACCGCGCAGCTGGCCGACGTGGTTTTCCCGGCTGCCAGTCTCTACGAGAAATCCGGGACCGTCACCAATACGTTTGGCGATGTGCAGCTGGTCAAAAAGGCCGGCGACCGGGCCGGCACCCGTTCCGATTTCGAGCTGACCGTTCGCCTGGCGGCCGCCATGGGCGCCGACATCCGGAAGCTGGTTCCCTTCGGCAGTGGCGGCGTCCGCGCCGACTTTGGACAGGCGCGCGGTGCCCAGTCCGGCGAAGCCGACCGGCATGGCGTATGGCTGGCGGCTCACAATCTGGAGCCGAAGGTGAGCCCCTTCGACCCGTTCGCCATTTTCGACGAGATGCAGCGGCTGGTGCCCGGCTATGACGTCCCGCGCCTCGATCTGCTGGCCGGCAGCGACCAGCATCTGCGCGCAGGACTCGTACACATTCAGCTCGACCCGGCCCGCAAAGACCTGGTATGGCCTTCGAACGATTCGCTGTTCAGCTCCGGCACGCTGGGACGCTTCAGCCGTACTCTGCATTCGATCCTGGAATCAAGGAAGCCCGCGGAAACAGCGGCCGATTAGCCATACTTCTGAAAGGTTTTGGATGGAGACCAGTTTCCTGACGTTTGTGCTGATCAACATTGTCAAGGTCATCCTTGTTGTGGTGATCCTGCTCATGTCGGTCGCCTACACCGTCCTGCTGGAGCGCAAGCTGGTGGGGCGCATCCAGAATCGCTGGGGACCCAGCCGCGTCGGCCCCTTCGGCCTGCTGCAGCCGCTGGTCGATGGCGCCAAGCTTTTCCTCAAAGAAGACCTGATGCCGCTGGCGGTGTACCGCCCGCTGTACGTGCTGGCGCCGATGATCGCGCTCACCTGCGCGCTCCTGTCGATTTCCATGGTGCCCTTTGGCGCCGATATTCGCTGGCACGGCGTGCAGCTGTTCCAGGTCTCCGACGTCAGCATCGGGCTGCTCATCATTCTCGGCATCACCTCGATCGGCGTGTACGGCATCGCGCTTTCCGGCTGGTCGTCCAACAATAAATATTCCCTGCTGGGCGCGCTCCGCGCCAGCGCCCAGGTCATCAGCTACGAGCTGGCCCTGGGCCTGTCGCTCATCGGCGTGGTCATGCGCGCCGGCTCGCTGCGGCTGCGCGACATCGTCGGCGTCCAGTCGACGCACGGCCTGCTCTCGTGGAACTTCTTCGGCGGCTTTCAGTTTGTCGCCTTCTTCATCTATCTGATGGCGGCCTACGCCGAAACCAACCGCTCCCCCTTCGATCTGCCCGAAGCCGAGAGCGAGCTGACCGCGGGCTATCACACCGAATACAGCTCGATGAAGTTTGCCATGTTCTTCATGGCCGAATACGCCAACATGATCACCGTGGGCTGCGTCGCCACGCTGCTCTTCTTCGGCGGCTGGACCAGCCCCTTCGGCAGCTTCCTCTCCGGCAGCGGCCCGGTCTCCACCGCGCTGTTCTCGATTTTCTGGTTTGTCGCGAAGGTCTTCTTCTTTCTCTTTCTCTATATCTGGGTGCGCGGGACGTTGCCGCGCTTCCGCTACGACCAACTGATGGGGTTCGGATGGAAATTTCTGGTGCCGGTGGCCGTTGCCAATATTGTCGTGACGGCGCTGTGGATGGGGCTCCTGCTGCCCGTGCACTAATTTAGAATTTTCTGTTCGCCGCCTCGTTTTTTCCTGTCGTCCTGTCGTCCTGTGAGTGATTGAAAACCCATGCACCTGGCTCTGTTCATCATCTTCGGCGCGTTGTGTGTAGCGGGAGCGCTGAACCTCCTGTTCCAGCGCCATCCCATTAACGCCGCCCTGTCGCTCATTGTGGTCATGAGCTCGCTGTCGGTGCTCTATCTGCTGCTGGGCGCCGAGTTCCTCGCCGCCGCGCAGGTCATCGTCTACTCCGGCGCCATCATGGTGCTCTTTACTTTCGTCATCATGCTGCTCAACGCCGGCAAAGAAGACCGCACCCACGGCAGCAAAATGGCCTACATCGCCGGCATTCCCGGCGCCGCAATTTTGCTCGCCCTGCTGGCCTACATCTTTCTCTCCCGCCAGGGTGCCTTCGGCCAGGCGCGCCTCGGCGAATATATGGTCAGCACCGCGGCGCTCAGCCAGGTGCTCTTCCGGAATTTGCTGCTCCCGTTTGAAGTCACTTCCGTGCTCATCCTCATCGCCATCCTCGGCGCCGTGGCCCTGGCCAGGAAGGAGCACTGATGATTCCCATTGCCTGGTATCTGGTGCTCAGCGCCATCCTCTTCTCCATCGGTGTCGCGGCGTTTCTCATCAAGCGCAACATCATCTCCGTCTTCATGTCGATTGAGCTCATGCTCAACGCGGTCAACCTGGCCTTCGTCGCCTTCGCTCATGAGTGGCGTCAGGTGAACGGGCAGATCTTCGTCTTCTTCGTCATGGTGGTGGCCGCCGCGGAAGCCGCGGTCGGGCTCGCCATCATCATTGCCATCTTCCGGGCGCGCAACACACTGAACGTCGACCAGGTCGACCTGATGAAGCTATGACCGACCTTCACCTCTGGATTCTCCCGATTATTCCCTTCGCCGGGTTCCTGGTGAACGGTCTCGTGGGCCGCCGCGCGCCCAAACCGGTCGTGACGACCGTGGCTCTGATCGGCTCGCTGCTGCCCGCCCTCTGGGTTTTGAACCTCGTCGTTCACTTCGGCTCGCTGACGCTGCCGCACATTGAAACCTGCGGGACCTGGATCGCAACCAGCGGCTTCCACGCTAACTTTTCCTTCCAGCTCGATCAGCTCACCCTGGTCATGCTCTGTGTCGTCACCGGCGTGGGCTTTCTGATTCACGTGTACTCGGTCGGCTATATGGCCGAAGAGGAAGGGTACTGGCGCTTCTTCGCCTACATGAACCTCTTCCTCTTCTTCATGCTCACCCTCGTGCTGGCGGAGAATTTCCTGCTGATGTTCGTGGGCTGGGAGGGCGTGGGCCTTGCCTCCTATCTGCTGATCGGCTTCTACTACCACCGCGACTCGGCGGCAAATGCCGGCAAGAAGGCATTCATCGTTAATCGCATCGGCGATTTCGGCTTTCTCCTGGCCATGTTCCTGCTCATCGCGCATTTCGGCACCCTGAGCTTCAGCGCGATTTTCAACAACGTCGCCGTGCATCCCGAGTGGCAGGGCGCCGGCTTTCTGACCGCCATTGCGCTCTTCCTGGTCCTCGGCGCCACCGGCAAATCCGCGCAGATCCCGCTTTACGTCTGGCTGCCCGACGCCATGGAAGGCCCCACCCCGGTCTCCGCCCTGATCCACGCGGCCACCATGGTCACGGCGGGCGTTTACATGATCGCGCGTACGCACGTCATCTTCGACCGCGCCCCGGTTGCGCTCATGGTCGTCGCGATCATCGGCGTCGCGACCGCCTTCTTTGCCGCCACCGTCGGCATGGCGCAGACCGACATCAAGCGCGTGCTGGCCTATTCGACCGTCTCGCAGCTGGGCTACATGTTCCTCGGCTGCGGCGTGGCCGCCTATTCGGCGGGCGTCTTTCACCTCGTGACCCACGCTTTCTTCAAGGCGCTGCTCTTCCTCGCCGCCGGCTCGGTGATTCACGCCCTGGGCGGTGAGCAGGATATGCGCGTCATGGGCGGCCTGCGCACAAAGATCCCGGTCACCTTCTGGACCATGACCGCCGCCGTCTTCGCCATCTCGGGATTTCCGCCCCTGGCCGGCTTCGTCAGCAAAGACGAGATTCTCTACCAGGCCTTTGTCTCGCCCCACGGCGGCAAGATCCTCTGGGCGATCGGCCTGCTCACCGCCGGCCTCACCTCCTTCTATATGTTCCGGCTCTGGTACATGACGTTCTTCGGCGAGAACCGGGCCGCGCTGGAAGAGCACGGCGCTGCAGTGCATGCGCGCTCGGATACCCGGCTGGTGGTCGAAGCCGATCCGCGCGCGGGTCATGGCCATGGCATCCACGAGAGCCCCAAGGTGATGCTCTGGCCGCTCATTATTCTGGCGATTCTCTCCGTCATCGGCGGCTGGATGGGCTGGCCGGAAGGCCTGGGCGGCGGCAACTGGTTCGCGCATTTCCTGGCGCCGGCGGTTAAGGCCGTCCACCTCAATTACGAGCAGGCCGCGGTGGCTCTGGCCACCGGCGCCGCGAATCTGCCCAACCAGGCGCCCGCGGGCAGCAAACAGATCGAGATTTGGCTTGCCGTTCTGTCCACCCTCGTAGCCCTGGCCGGCTGGTTTGTCGCGCACTGGATGTACTACCTCCGCCCGGGCACGGCGGACCGCTGGTCGCAGAAGATGCACGGCCTGTATGCGCTCATCGTCAACAAATACTGGGTGGACGAGCTGTATGGCGCGGTCATTGTCGCCCCCGTGTTGTTCCTGGCGCGCTGGGTGCTGGGCGTGCTCATCGATCGTGCCGTGATTGACGGAGGCGGCCTGGCCGCCGGCTACTCCGCGCAGGGATTCGGCGCGCTGGTCGCCCGCATTCAGTCCGGCAATATCCGTTCTTATGCCGGATGGCTGGCGTTCTTTGCCGCGCTGCTGCTGGCGGCTGCCTACTTTGGATGGTTTGCGCAATTTGTGCCGCGCTAGAGAGGGACGAGGAAGGGAACTGTGCTGACTGACCGCATCCTGACGCTGATCACCTTCGTGCCCATTGGGGGCGCGCTGGTGGTGGCCCTCCTGCCGCGCCGGGGCCGCGTCATTCAGATTTTCACCCTGCTGGTGACCCTGCTGACCTTCGGGCTCTCGCTGCACCTGCCGGTGCATTTCGACTACGCGCAGCACGGCTTCCAGTTCGTCGAGAACGAGGCGTGGGTTGCGAATCCCGCCATCCGCTATCACCTCGGCGTCGACGGCCTCTCGCTGTGGCTGGTCCTGCTGACCACCTTCCTCGCGCCCATCGGCGTGCTGGTCTCCTGGCGCGCGATCGAAACCCGCACCAAGGAGTTTTACTTCCTCTTCCTGCTGCAGCAGACCGCGATGATCGGCGTTTTCGTCGCGCTGGACATGATCCTCTACTACGGCTTCTGGGAGCTGTCGCTGGTCCCCATGGCGATTTTGATTGCCATGTTCGGTCCCGGCAAGGGCCGCCAGGCCGCCATCAAGTTCTTTCTCTACACCTTCCTGCCCTCGGCGCTGCTGCTCGTCGCCATCCTGTGGCTCTACGCGAAAACCGGCACCTTTGAATTCTCCCAGCTGCAGTCGCTGCTGGCTTCGGGGAGCCTGGGTGTCAGCTCCACGGCACTCGCCTGGGCTTCGCTCGCGTTTCTGGTCGCCTTTGCCGTCAAGGTTCCGGTCTTCCCGCTGCACGGCTGGCTGGCTGACGTGATCCAGGAAGCGCCGACGGCGATGGCGATGGTGGTCGCCGGCAAGCTCGGCCTGTACTCGATCTTCCGCTTCAACCTTGGGCTTTTCCCCGCCCAGTCGCGGGCCATTGCGCCGCTGATGATCGCCCTCGCCGTGATCGGCATCCTCTACGGCGCGCTGCTGGCCCTCGCGCAAAGCGACATGAAGCGCCTGGTCGCCTACTCGATTCTCGGCAACCTCAGCTTTTGCATCCTCGGCATCTTCTGCTTCGCGCTCACCGGCCTCAACGGCGCCGTCTTCCAGACGCTCAACGAAGGCGTTACCGGCGGCGCGCTGCTGGTGCTGGTCAGCTTCCTCTATGAACGCTACGGGACGTACGATATGTCGCTCTACGGCGGGCTGGCGGGCAAGCTGCCGATGCTGGCGACGCTCTATGTCATCACCGGGCTGGCGCTGGTCGGATTGCCCCTCCTCAACGGATTCGTCGGCGAGTTCCTGGTCCTCAGCGGCAGCTTCCCCGTGCATCCCGCCTGGGTAGGCGTCGCGACGCTGGGCGTGATTCTGAGCGCGTCCTACATGCTGTGGATGGTGCAGCGCATCTTCTACGGTCAGCCCTCGCCCCTGGTGACGAACCGCGTCAGCATGGATCTGAATGCGCGCGAGCACCTGACCTTGTGGCCGATGGCAGTCCTCATGCTCGCCATGGGCGTCCTCTCGCCTTACTGGATCAAAGCGATTGACGGCGCGATGTCCGGCCTGGCCAACCCCGCCAGCCTGTCGGCAACCCACGCGGTGCCAACCCCCACGCTGCGCGCCGCCCTTCCTGCCGCGCCTGTCACGGAGAAGCCATGAACGCGCTGCGCATTCTGCCGGAAATTGTTCTCACCGTGGCCGGGATTCTGGTCATGCTCGCCGATGCCACCATGGCGAAGGCCGCAAGCCGCAAGCCTCTCGGCTGGCTGGCGGTGCTGGGCGCTCTGGCCGCTCTGGGCGCGAGTTTGTGGCAATACTCGCTTCCCCCGGGTACCGCTTATTTCGATGTGGTCCGCACCGACGCCTTCAGCGTCTTCTTCCATGTGCTGATTGCCGGCATCGTCCTGGCCGCATTGCTCATCACCCTCGATTCCGTCTCCGACACCACCGAAGGTCTGGGCGAGCTCTTCGCGCTCATGCTCTTCGGCAGTGTGGGCATGATGTTCATGACCTGCGCGACGGAGCTGCTGCTGATCTTCATCGCGCTGGAGATCTCCTCCATCTCCACCTACATCATGGCGGGCTTCCGGCGCAAAAGCGCGAAGAGCCCCGAGTCTGCGCTCAAATACTTTTTGCTGGGCTCCTTCGCCACGGCGTTTTTCCTCTATGGCATCGCCCTGATCTTCGGCGCCACGGGCTCCACCAGCATCGACTTCCTCGCCGCCCACGCGGCCGCTTCGCACACGCCCTGGCTGCTCTATGTCGGCCTGGCCATGATCGTCATCGGCCTCGGCTTCAAAGTCTCAGCGGCGCCGTTCCATGTCTGGACGCCTGACGTCTACGAAGGCGCGCCGTCGCCGGTCGTGGCGCTCATGTCCACCGGCCCCAAAGCCGCGGCTTTCGCGGTGCTGCTGCGCATCGTCTATGGAGCTTTGCCGTTCCTGCACGCGCACTGGGTCCCGATCCTGTGGTGGCTCGCCGTCCTCTCCATGACCATCGGCAACCTGGGAGCGCTGCGCCAGCGTAATGTGAAGCGGATGCTGGCCTACTCCTCCATCGCCCACGCCGGCTATCTGCTGGTCGCCTTCACGGCCTTCTCCGCCGACGGCATTGCCGCCGCCAGCTTCTATGCCGTCTCCTATGCGGCGATGAACGTCGGCATCTTCGCCGTCATCAGCCACGCCGGCGGCTATGACGACCGGCTTACGCTGCTCGACGATTATCGCGGCCTCGCCTACCGTTCTCCCCTGCTCGGCGGAGCCATGGCGCTCTTCCTGGTTTCGCTCATCGGGATCCCGTTCACCGGCGGCTTCTTCGGCAAGTTCTACGTCTTTGCCGCCGCGCTGCACTCCGGCCTGGTGTGGCTCACCATCATCGGCCTCGTCAACAGCGGCATTGCGGCGTTCTATTATCTGCGCGTGGTTACCGCCGTCTACGCGCGCCCCGCCGAAACCGCTCCCGTCATGAGCATTCCGCGGCCTTCCCTGCCGCTGCTGATCGCGCTCTTCCTCACAGCGGCCACCACGCTGGTCCTTGGCATCGTCCCGCAGAACGTCCTCTCCGCCGCGCAGGCAGCGGCGCGAACCTACTCCTCGGTCAGCCAGCCCCTGCCCACTCCGGCTCCGGGCTCCGCGATGAACACCGCCTCCCGCTGACGCGACGCGAGGCGTCGCCCGTCTTCAAAAAGCCAGCGATTCAGACCGCCGCGACCCCATCCCGCAGACCATCGCGCGCGTCCGGCGGCAGATCGCGCCTGCCGAGACGCGCCATCCGAACCGCCTCCCCGTCCGGCGTCGCCAACGCGGTCGTCGGTCCCGCCATCACTTCCTTCCACGCCTGCTGGAACTGATCCATCTCGCCGCGGGTGCCCACGGTAATCCGTACCCAGTTCGGCATGATCGGCCACACCCGCCCGATATACACATTGCGCTGGGCCATGGCCGTCATCGCTTCCTTGCCTGGCCGCCCGGCGTTCAGCATGAAGCAGTTCGTCTGCGAGGGGATGAACTCGTAGTGGTTGGCCGTCAGCCAGGAAAAGACCTCGGTTCGGATATCGGTGTTGATCTTCCGCCGCTCGGGAACCAGCGTCGGTTGCTGCAGGCTGCAGGTTGCCGCCGCCACTGCCAGAATCGGCATCATGTTCATGCCATAGGTCTGGATCTTTCCCAGCAGATCGGGCCGCCCGATAGCCAGTCCGCAGCGCAGCCCCGCCATGCCGTAGACCTTCGAGAAGGTCCGTAGCACGATCAGCTCCTTGTCCGCCTTCACCAGATCGAGCGACGGCGTTGCATCCGAAAAGTGGATGTACGCCTCATCGATCAGCAGGATCGAGCCCGGCGGCTTGTGCTCCAGCGCGTATTCGATGTCGGCGCGGCTGGTGATCGTCCCCGTCGGGTTATTCGGGTTGCAGATATACAGCAGCCCCGCATGGGGATCCGCCGCCACCATGGCCCGCACGTCGTGGGCGTAGTCCCTGGTGAGCGGCACCTTCACCACTTTGGCGCCGTTGCCCCGGGCCGCGTACATACCGGCCTCATAGCCGGGGTCGGCCGTCACGTAACTGCGCTCCGGAGAAGTGAAGGCGAGCACCGCGTAGTTCAACGGCTCCGTAGACCCGGCATAGGCCAGCACGTATCCGTCCTTCATGCCCTCCATGGCGCTGAAGGTGCGCACCAGCTTGTCGGTGAGGTCGAAGTCGTAGCGGCCGCCTTCGGGAATCAGGCTGCTCATCACCGAGCAGGCGCCGCTGCACGGGCCCAGCGGATTCTCGTTAGCGTCGATGCGCACCGCCCCCGGCGGGATCACGCGATGAACGCGCACCCGCTGCGCGCCGGCCAGTTGCGGTTCGGTCAGCAGCGGGACACTCGCCGCGGCGGCAGTGCCGGCAGCGATGCGGAAGAAGGTGCGGCGGGACAGATCCGAATGCATGTTCGCCTCCTGGAGATGAGGGACCCACGTTGGACTTCTGACCACACTGGATTTTGGGAGCGCCGCAGGGCGACGGGGCTGCGGCGTCCATCCTTTGTACCAAACCCCGGCCGATTCGGCTACAGGCTTCGCAAAGCCATGTCTGCGCAAGGCTTGCCACCTTCGGCTGCCGGGAAGGCCGCCTCGCACCGAGCCAGAGCCATTACCTGCGGGGGCTCCCTGTGCCCACCGTCACATACAGCCGTTGCCCGCGGAGAGGAGCATTAAGTCCCGGAAAGGAGGGTCTATATGCCGAATCGAATCCACGTTGCATTCGTGGCGGCGATGCTTGCGACTGCCGCCTTCGGGATAGCCCAAACAACTCAAATCAAGGAAGTGCCCATTAAGCCCACCTCGGCGGCTTCGGGGCAACAAATGTATACCACCTATTGCGCGGTTTGCCACGGTGTCGACGGCCGGGGGAACGGCCCTGCTGCGTCGGCGATGAAAACGCCGCCCACCGACCTGACGACACTGGCGAAGGATAACGGGGGTCGCTTCCCGGATACGCACATCGCCACGGTGCTGCAGTTTGGTATGGAAACCACGGCCCATGGATCCCAGGACATGCCGATCTGGGGGAATGCGCTTCGCTCCCTGGCGAAGGGTTCCGCGCTCCCCGGGGCGCAGGAGCATCAGCGCATCGCCAACCTCGCAGAGTACCTGAAGACCCTGCAGCAGCAGTAAGGGGCTCCAGCGCCACAAAGAAAAACTCCCTGCCGTAGCAGGGAGTTTTCCTTTTCTGCCGAAGTTCCGCGCCCTACTTCACCTTCATGATGATGATCACGAAGGTAAACAGGGCCAGCGATTCCATGAAGGCCAGGCCGAGGACCAGGAAGAGCTGCACGGCGGCGCGGGCTCCAGGGTTGCGGGCCACGGCTTCAGCGGCCGAACCGGCGGCGCGCCCCTGTCCCAGGCCGCATAGCCCCGAGGCGATGGCCATACCGATTCCGGCGCCGATCGGCACCATGCTTCCGGCGGTGCTGCCGCCGCTCGTCGCCTGTGCGAAAGCCGGGGTCGCCATCAACAGCGCGGCCATGGCCATGAACATATATTGCAGTGTGCGCATTGCTTTCTCCTGCTTCCGTAAGATTGCCGCCAGGGGGTGGTTGAGGCTCACCGTGCTGGCCCCCTCACGCTGAACGGCGTTTTCCAATCCGGAGTGGAAGCGAGGCTCCGGCGGGAATCCGGTTAAATACTGGCCTCGTCCACATGCGCGGTCGCTTCGCCCACATAAATCGTGGCCAGCAGCATGAAGATATAGGCCTGAATCAGCGCCACGAACGCATGCAGCCCCAGGCCGATGATGGGCAGCGCCAGCGGGAACATCGAGAAGAAGATCACCGTGATCAGGTCGCTGGCCAGCATGTTCGCAAAAAGACGAACCGTGAGCGAAAGCATGCGCGCGATGTGGGAAATGATCTCGATGGGAAACATCAGCGGCGCGATCCACCACACCGGGCCCATGAAGTGCTTCACGTAATGCACCGGACCCTGCTTCCGCAGGCCCATCCAGTTGTAATAAAAGAACGTGAAGATGGCCAGACCGAAGGGCACCACCGGATTGGCCGTCGGCGTTTCCACGCCCGGCAGCAATCCCATGCAGTTGAGCAGAAGGATGAAGACCAGAATGCAGGTAAGCACCGGCAGGTGGGACTCGTGTCCGTGGCCCATGACCTGCTCCGCCTGGCTGTCCACAAATTCGTGCGCCAGCTCCGCCAGGTGCTGCGCGTTCCCCGGCTTCTCCACGCTCAGCGCCAGCCGCACCACGATAAAGAAAACCACCATGATCGCGAAGACCATCAGCTCTTCGGTCAGCGTGTTGTTGATGGGATGGCTGGGGTGCAGCAGATGAATGCCCAGCGCCGTCAGCACAGCATCGACGGGCGCTGCGAACCAGTGGTTCAGCAGATGCGTAAAAAATTCAATCCAGGTCAGCATGATGGTTGCAGTGCAGATCCTTCGGGAAACACAATTCCCCGGGGTGGAATGAAGCCCTCAGCGCAGGAAACGAACAGCCTCGAACGTCAGGGCCACAACCGCCAGCCCCAGGCCTGTAACCAGCGCGTAAACAGTGCCGTGTAAACACCTTAGACTAACATAGAGCAGCGCGATTGCCAGCCCCAGACGGAGAAAAAACAGTACCAAAGTTCGCCGCGTCGTGCCAGGCTCGTGGCGTTGATCCAGATGGGCAAAAATCCTCTCGCTCAGGCTGCGCCACTCCCAGATGCCCGTCCACGAGATCATCGCTCCCGCCAGAAACAGAAGTCCCGTTTGCCAGCCGAGCGCGAAGGTGAAAACCAGGAACAGAATCGGCGTCAGAATCGCCACCACCCGCAGCGCGCGCCCCAGCAGGCGCCGCAAGTCATCGTCGGTCATATCGGGCGAAACAGGGGGCTCGGCGCTCAAGAATCCTCTTTATCGATGGCTTTGCCTTCGCTCGAAACCAGGCGCAGAACCTGAATAAATCCCGCGACCACGCCCAGCACCAGGCCCACCAGGTAGATCCACTGCTGGTGCAGCCATTTGTCCAGCGCGGCGCCGGCGATCCAGCCGATAAACACCGCGGCGGGCAGAATGAACGCAATCTGCGTCAGGCGCTCCGCGCGCACCAGCGCGCCCACCGTGCGGGAAGGTTTTTTCCCGGACGGCCCTTCGCCTGAATGAGAGGGGTTGGGCGGCATGGCGGTCGGTTCGGTTTCCCGCCTTGTTATACACCAGCCGCGCCGCCACGCAGTGTCACCCCTGCCTCCATCCCCCGCCGGCCCTGGCCGGATTTCGCTACCCTAGGAAGGTCGCCGATCCAGGAGCGGCTGATCCACCCCGTCCCTCCTCGCGCCCAGCGATCGAAAGGAACCGTCCCGGCATGACTCCCTCTTCTCCATCGGCGGACAAGCGCCCCACCCGCCGCACCGTGATGCAGGCAGGCCTGGCCGCCTGCGCTCTGGCCGCCTGGCCCGCCCCTCTGCTCGCGCGCTGGGAGATTGCCCAGGGGCGTCCCCAGCCGGCTGACCGCAATTTCACCAGCCCGGCGATTGAAGAGGTCATCGACCGCGTTCGCCATCAGATAGCCGATCCCGTCCTCGCCGCCATGTTCGCCCGCTGCTTTCCCAATACGCTCGACACCACGGTTTTTCCCGGCACTCGCGACGGCCAGCCGGACACCTTTGTGATCACCGGCGACATCGACGCCATGTGGCTGCGCGATTCCTCGGCGCAGGTCTGGCCCTATCTGCCCTTCGCCAAACAGGACAAGAAACTCGCCGCGCTGCTCTCAGGCATCGTGCGCCGGCAGGCGCGCAACATCCTTCTCGATCCCTACGCCAATGCTTTCCTCCGCACCCCGTCGGACCCGCCGCTCTCCTGGGCCGTCCACGACCAGACCGAGATGAAGCCCGGCGTGGGCGAGCGCAAGTGGGAGGTCGATTCGCTCTGCTACACCCTCCGCCTCGCCCATGGATACTGGACCCACACCGGCGACCGTTCGCCCTTCGACGCGGAATGGAAAGCCTCCGCCTGGAAGATCCTCGAAACCTTCCATCAGCAGCAGCGCCTCACCGGCAAAGGCCCGTATTCCTTCCAGCGCCCCACCCCCAATCCTCTCGATACGTTGCCGCTGGACGGTTACGGCAACCCCGCGCGTCCGGTGGGCCTCCTCTTCTCCATGTTCCGTCCCTCCGACGATGCCTGCACCTACCCGCTGTTCATCCCGGCCAACCTGTTTGCCATTCGCTCGCTCGTGCAGCTCCAGGAGATCGCAACGGCGGTCCTCGCCGACACGCGCCTCGCCAACGCCTGTCAGGATCTCGTCACCACCCTGCGCCAGGCCATGGCCCGGTATGGATTCGTGCAGCACCCGGTCCACGGAAAAATCTGGGCCTACGAAGTCGATGGCTACGGCAACACCCTCATGATGGACGACGCCAATGCCCCCGGCCTGCTCAGCCTGCCCTACCTCGACTGTTGCGACGCAGCCGATCCTGTCTATCAGAACACCCGCCGCTTTGTCCTCAGCCGCGACAATCCGTACTTCTTTGAGGGCTCGGCAGCCCAGGGCGGCGGCAGCCCGCATACCGGCCTCGGTCAAATCTGGCCCATGGGCATTCTGCTGCGCGCTCTCACATCGACGGATGACCGGGAGATTCTCCAGTGCCTGCGCTGGCTCCGCGACACGACCGCCGGCACCGACTTCATGCACGAGTCCTTCGACGCGAATAACCCGGCGAAATTCACGCGCCCCTGGTTCGCCTGGGCCAACACCCTCTTTGGCGAGCTGATCCTGCACCTGGCCGGCCAGCGCCCGGCCCTGTTGCGGGAACGCCTGGCGTGAGATGAGACGCACGAGCTCCGGTCGCTATACTCGAACGAGACTGAAGTCTTCCGAGGTTGATCCGTGTTCGAGTCTGAATTTGAGCGCAATTTGTATGCGCTCCGCCAGGAAAAACTGAAGCAGATTGCCGCCGCCGGGCAGCCGGCCTATCCCAACACATTTGCGCCGCCGGATCATCCCCTGCGGATGATCCCCAGCCTGCGCGCCGAGTACGACGCCTGGACCGGCGAGCAGTTCGAGGCCACGCGCATCCCTGTCGCCGCCGCAGGCCGCATCATGGCCATCCGCCAGCAGGGCAAAGCCGGCTTTGCCACGCTCCAGCAGGAGGGCCAGCGCCTGCAGATTTACGTCCGCAAAGATGCCGTCGGAGACGCCGCCTTCGACCTCTACAAACAGCTCGACCTCGGCGACCACATCGGCGTCACCGGCTACCTCTTCCGTACCCGCACCAACGAGCTGACCATCCACGTGGAGACCATTACGTTTCTTGCGAAGGCTCTGCTGGCGTTGCCGGAAAAATACCACGGCCTGTCCGACATCGAGCTGCGCTACCGCCAGCGCTATGTCGACCTGTTCATGAATGGCGTCCTCAACGAGGCTCCCGAGGGCGCGCCAGAAGCGCAAAAGGCGGAAGAAATTCGCGTCCGCGACGTCTTCGTGAAGCGGGCCGGGGTTTTGCGGGCCATGCGCAAATTCTTTGACGATCGCGGCTTCATCGAAGTCGAGACCCCGATGATGCAGCCCATCGCCGGCGGCGCCATGGCGCGTCCGTTTGTCACGCACCACAACACCCTCGACATGGACCTCTTCCTCCGCATTGCGCCGGAGCTGTATCTCAAGCGCCTGGTCGTCGGCGGCTTCGACCGCGTCTACGAGATCAACCGCAACTTCCGCAACGAAGGCATTTCCACCCAGCACAATCCCGAATTCACCATGCTCGAGTTCTACCAGGCCTACGCGAACTACAAAGACCTGATCAAGCTGACGAAGGAGCTGATTGAATATGTCGCCAGGGAAGTGAATGGCACGACAATCACGCACTTCAACGGCGTGGAGATCGATCTCGCGAAGTGGGAAACGCTCACCATGCGCGAGGCGATTGTTAAGTGGTGGCCGGAGGAGGCGGGATCGAAGCCGGGGATGGCCATTTTCTACAACTCGACCGCGCTCATGACCGCGATCCAGATGGCCGTCGACAGCTTTCCTAGGGAGCCCGAGGACCGGGGATTGGATCCCAGTAGCCGCACGTATAAGGCCGACGATACCCCTGAGCCCGAATTCGATCGGGCGGGGCCAGCCTATGGCGAGAACATAATTAATTGGCGGGCGGCTTTTTTCCTGATGTCCATCGGGAAGCAATTGGCCGACGGTGAGTCTTTGGGAAAGGTGATAGCAAATCTCTTCGAAGGGCTCGCCGAACCCCACCTAATCCAGCCCACCATAATCTACGAGTTCCCCCTCGCCGTCTCCCCCCTCTCCAAGCAAAAGCCCGACGAGCCCGACTGGGTCGAGCGCTTCGAGTTCTACATCGGGGGATTCGAGCTAGGCAACGCCTTCAGCGAGCTCAACGATCCCGCGGAGCAGCTCCGCCGCTTTCAGGATCAAATGGCCCAGCACGAGCGCGGCGACCAGGAAGCCCACCAGATGGACCTCGATTACGTCCGCGCCCTGGCCTATGGCCTGCCCCCCACCGGCGGCGAAGGCATCGGCATCGACCGCCTCACCATGATCCTCACCGGCGCCCGCTCCATCCGCGACGTCATCCTTTTTCCGTTATTGCGGCCTCAAAGCCAGCAGCCAGCCGAAGAAGAGCAATAGCTCTGAGGAGAAGACCCGCTACTTCCGCTTCCAGCGCACCCCGTCCTTCGAGTCCTCCAGCAGAATCCCCTTCGCCGCCAGCTCGTTCCGAATCGCATCCGCGCGCGCAAAGTTGCGCGTCTTCTTGGCTTGCGTCCGCTCCGCGATCAGCCCCTCGATCTCCGCATCGGTCACGCCCTGCGTCGCCAGCACCTCGGGAGCAGCCTCGCCCAGCCGGCCCACTTTCTCCGCCCAGTCGAGCGTGAACGCCGTCCACTCCGCATCGTGATCCTCGATCACCGCAAACACCCGATCGAACTCCCGCAGCACAGCCAGCACCGCTGGCGCATCATCGGCGAAGAACAGCCCCGCATCCGCCTTCGCATTCGCAAACCGCACCATCTCGAAGATCGCCGCCCGCGCCTCGGCGGTGTTCAGATCGTCCGCCAGGCCGGCCAGAAACTTGGCCCGCGTCTCGTGCGCGTAATCCTGCACCTCGCTGCCCGCGCCGTTGCCGGCATGGCGTTCCGGCCAATGCGTCTTCGCAACGCGGTCGCGAAAATTCCGCAGCCGCTCCACCGCCACCGTCTCCGCCGCCAGCCCCTCGAAAGTGAAATTCAGCTGCTGCCGGTAGGGAACCGAAATCAGCAGCATGCGAATCGCCGAGGTCTTGTACCCGCGCAGCAGCAGATCCCGCAGCGTGTAGAAGTTCCCCTCGGACTTCGCCATCTTCTTCCCCTCGACCAGCAGAAAACGCACGTGAAACCAGTGCCGCGCGAAGGTCTTGTGCGTCGCCGATTCCGACTGCGCGATCTCGTTTTCGTGGTGCGGGAACATCAGATCCTCGCCGCCCGCATGCAGATCGAAGCTCTCGCCCAGAAATTCCATCGCCATCGCCGAGCACTCGATGTGCCATCCCGGCCGCCCCGGCCCCAGCGGCGTCTCCCACTTGTGTTCGTCCGGCTTGGGCGCCTTCCACAGCGCAAAATCGCGCGCCGAATCCTTCTCGTACTCATCCACGTCGATCCGCGCGCCGTCCGTGATCCCCGCAAAATCCTTCTTCGAAAGCTTCCCGTATCCGGGAAAACGCGCGATCCGGAAATACCACGACCCATCCTCGGCGCGGTACGCAATATCCTGGTCCGCCAGCCGCTGGATCAGCGAAACCATCGTCGGAATATGCTCCGTCGCCCGCGCAATCACCTCCGGCCGCTCTACTTCCAGCGCCTTCAGGTCCTCGAAGAAAGCCTCCTCGAACTTGCGCGTGTAGTCGCCGATAGCAACGCCCGCCTTTGCGGCGTTGCGGATGATCTTGTCATCCACATCGGTAATGTTCATCACGTGGCGCACGTCCGTGCCCAGCAGCCGCAGCGTGCGCCGCAGCACATCCACCTGCAGAAACGTGCGGAAGTTGCCGATATGCCCGTAGTCGTACACCGTCGGCCCGCACGCGTACATGCGCAGCGCGTGCCCATCCATCGGCGCCAGCGTCTCCACCTGTCCGGAAAGCGTGTTGTACAGCCGCAACTGGACCGTCGATCGGGTGCCCAGGTCGTCTCGCCCGCCGTTGGGCGACAGGGTGGGTTCAGCGGTTTCTGCTTTGATTTCCTGCGATTCCATGAGTTTCTTCAGGCTCGATTCTAGCAGCGAGCCTTCAGCGTCCCAGCGCCAGGCCGGGCTCCGCCGTCAGCCCCTCGTCCGCCACAGTGCCGGCTACGTATTTCGGCCACGCCGCCGCCGCAATCATCGCCGCGTTGTCGGTCGCGAGCGCCAGCGAGGGAAAAGCAATCGGCAGCCCGTGCTCCGCCGCCTCCGCCGTAAAGCGCACCCGCAGCTCGCGATTCGCCGCCACCCCCCCCGACACCAGCACGCGCTCCGCCCCGAACCGCTCCGCCGCGCGAAACGTCTTGCGCTTCAGATCGTCGACCACCGACCGCTGGAACGACGCAATCAGGTCCAGCGTCCGCCGATCGCACAGCTCCAGCGCGTCCTCGGCCTTTGGATGCGTCAACTCCGCCAGCGCCGCCCGCCGCCGCTCAATCCCCGCGCCCATCTCGTTCACCTTCGTGTAGCGCAGCACCGCCGTCTTGATCCCGCTGAACGAAAAATAAATCTCCTCCGCGGGATCGAGCGCCCCCGGCTCGCCCTTCCTGTGTACCTTCGCCTTAATCTGCGAAAACGAAAACGGCACCGCTTCCGGATGGCCGTGCGGCGCCAGCGCATCGATCCACGGCCCCCCCGGATAGCCCAGCCCCAGCAGCTTCGCCACTTTGTCGAAAGCTTCGCCGGCCGCATCGTCCACCGTGCGCCCCACGTTGCGATACGTCCATCTTCCGTTGTCGATTCGCGCCAGATACAGGTGCGTATGCCCCCCGCTCACCACCAGCGCCAGGACGTGCCGTCCAGGCAGCGGCCCTTCCGGCAGAAGCTCGCCCGCTTCCGTGCGCCGCGCCGCCTCCAGCAGCACCGCGTGGATATGCCCCTCCAGATGATTCACCGCAATCAGCGGCTTCTCCAGCGCATACGCCAGGGCCTTCGCAAAGCTGATGCCCACCAGCAGCGCGCCCGCCAGTCCCGGACCTTCCGTCACGGCAATCGCGTCCAGATCGTCCCAGCCGGCGCCCGCCTCCGCCAGCGCCGTCCGCACCACCGGCAGAATATTCCGCAGATGCTCGCGCGAGGCCAGCTCCGGCACCACCCCGCCGTACGGCGCATGCACCGGGATCTGCGAAGCCACGGTGTTCGACAGGATCTCCACGCCCCGCCGCACCACCGCCGCCGCCGTCTCATCGCATGAGGTTTCAATGCCCAGAATCAGTCCGCTGCCCGCCAAAGCCACATCTCTATAGTAGAAGGTGTTCGCGCGGGGATGCGGGGTCCCTGTCTGCCCGACATGGGCAGACGTGGGATCGCGCAACCTCGAACGGATCAGGAAACCAATTGCCCAACGCTGCCCAACGCGCCGCCGAAAGCATCGTTGCCCGCCTCCGCGCGGCCGGCCATGAGGCCTACTTTGCCGGAGGCTGCGTGCGCGACCTGCTCCTCGGTGTGCTGCCCAAAGATTTCGACGTCGCCAGCAGCGCCCACCCTGACATCGTCCTCAAACTCTTCCCCCGCACCTTCGCCGTCGGCGCGCATTTCGGCGTAGTCCTGGTCTGCGACGAGGAGGAAGGCGCGGAAATCGTCACCGAAGTAGCGACATTTCGCTCCGACGTCGCCTACGAGGACGGTCGCCACCCTACCGAAGTTCGTTTTTCCGCCAGCGCCCAGGAGGACGTCCTCCGCCGCGACTTCACCATCAACGGCATGATGTTCGACCCCCTCCTCCACGCCCAGACCTGCAACCTCACATCAGCGGTTCTGGACTACGTTGGCGGCCAGCAGGATCTCCGCGACGGCATCATTCGCGCCATCGGCGATCCCCGGCGCCGCTTCGAAGAAGACAAGCTGCGCATGCTGCGCGCCATCCGCTTTGCCGCGCGCTTTGAATACATCATCGATCCGGCAACCGAGCGCGCCCTCCGCCGGTTCGCACCGGGAATCGTTCAGGTCAGCCGTGAGCGCGTCCGTGACGAGTTGACCCGCATGCTCACCGAAGGCCACGCGCGCCGCGCCTTCGAGTTACTGGACTCCACCGGCCTCCTCCGCGAAGTCCTGCCCGAGGTCGTGAAAATGCACAACGTGGCCCAGCCGCCCGAGTACCACCCCGAAGGCGACGTCTGGATCCACACCCTCCTCCTGCTCGAGAAGCTGCCCGCCGGCGCTTCCCCCACCCTGGCCTGGGGCGCGCTCCTGCACGACATCGGCAAGCCGGCGACCTTTTCCCACAATCCACCCGACCGCATCCGCTTCAACGGCCATGTGGAAGTCGGCGTAAAAATCGCTCATGAGATCCTCCGCCGCCTGCGCTTTTCCAGCGACGACTGCGCGCAGATTCTCGCCCTGGTCGAAAACCACATGCGCTTTGGCGACGTAGAAAAAATGAAGGACTCGACCCTGAAGCGCTTTTTCCGCCTGCCCAAATTCGACGAGCACCTGGCGCTGCATCGCCTCGACGTCATCTCCAGCCACGGTGACCTCTCCCTCTACGATTTCGCGAAACGGAGAAGGGAAGAGCTCCCCGAGGAAGAAGTCCGCCCGCAGCTCCTCGTCACCGGCAAAGATTTGATCAGTGCCGGTTACAAACCCGGCCCTCAGTTCAAAGAAATGCTCGCCCTCGCCGAAGACGCTCAGCTCGAAGGACGAATTCACACTACCGAAGATGGCCTGCAGTTAATCCGGAACGGTCTTGCCGGGTAATGGGCGGCGTCCTAGGCGCCGAGAAGCGTCACCGATTGTTGGGTGGCCGCAGCCCGCAGCTCTGCGTCCAGAGTAGCGAGTGGCAGGTCTCTGCGGAGCGCCAGTTCCAGGTACGCCGCGTCATAGACGGTCAGCTTATGTCTGCTCGCGAGGCGCAGAGTAGCGCCCCACGCATGACGCTCGGTCTCCGGATCGGTCCGGATGGGCAGTTGTGCCAGATCTTCCAGAGTGTCGTCGCGGAATCGTGCCGAGTGCCTGCCGCGCCGAACGCCCATCTCCAGCACATTGGCGATCTCCAGCCGCCACAGCGAAGGCGCCCATGCATGGCTTGCCGCCACTTCCTGAAATACCCGCTGCACCGCGGGTGTGGTTTCCTCGCTGAGAATCCACGCTAAAGCCACGGAACTATCCAGGATCAGGCTCACGGCCGCCCCGCATCGCGCTCCCGCCGAATCTCTTCCCAGCTAAACACGCCGAGGCGCGTCCTGGCAGCTCGCGCGCGGATCCGCTGCATGGCGCCTGCGATCCGTTCGCGGTCCGGGCGCTCCGTATTGGGCACCAGACGAGCGACGGCTTTACCGTGGCGGGTGATCACGATCTCCTCCCCGCGCTCGACTTTATCCAGCAGCGTGCCCAGCGTGTTCTTTGCGGCAAAAGCTCCGATTTCCTGCATTGGCTAAACCTCAACCAGCTTAAGCCAGCTTAACATGCGCCCGCAATCGCCGGCATTGCCGTACTTTGCAACCTGTAACCCGCAACCCGCAACCTGCACCCTGCACCCTGTAACCCGTAACCTGTAACCCGTAACCCGCACTCATCCCCCCGCCCCGTGAAACAAATCCACCTGCTTTTTCGACGGAGGCCGCGTCACCAGGCTCACCCCTACCAGCCCCACCAGCGCCGCCCCCAGGGCAGGGAAGATCGCGAAGTCCGACGAAGCCGCCCACACCGGGACATGCGCCCGCACAAACGCCGTATCCCAAAACACGGTGATGAATGTCCCCGCCGCAATCGCCGTCGCCGCCCCCGCCGCGTTCGCGCGCTTCCAGTAGAAGGCCGCCAGAATCACCGGCGTCAGCGCCGCGGCGTAAATGGTGTACGCGTAAATGGTCTTCTGCAGCACGCTCTGCGTACCCAGCGCCTGATACAGCGCCCAGATCCCCAGCAGCACCACCACCAGCCGCGACACCAGCAGCACGCGCTTGTTCGACGCATCCGGCGAGATATACCGCACGAAGACATCGTTGATCAGATTCGTCGCCGGCGAGAAAAGGAAGTTATTCGCGGTGGACATAATCTTCGCGAACACAGCGCCCATCAGCAGCGCACCCAGCCATGCGGGCAGCCCGTGCAGCGCCGAGTACGCGATGATCTCCCGCGGCCGATGAGAAACCTCGCCATGCGGGAACAGCGCCGATCCCACCACGGCAATCGCCACAATCACTGTCTCCAGAATCACCGTGCCGATAATCCAGCCCACCACCGCCACGCGCGCGTCCTTCTCTGACTTTGCCGAGAAGAACTTCTGATACATCGCCTGGTTGCCCAGCATCAGCAGCATGGTCGGCACCATCAGCTCCATCGCCTGCGTGAAGCTCAGATCCCCCAGCACCTCAAAATGCGTCGCCGGCAGCGCCTGATGCACCGCCCCCCATCCGCCCGCGTGGTGAACCAGCACCGGCAGCGCCGCGCACATGGTGATCGTCGCCAGCATGCCGATCACCACATCCATGTAGGCCACCGACGCCATCCCCGCAATCGCGGTAAAGACGATCACGAACACCGTCACGATGTACTTGCCCAGCGTGGCTGTGATCACCGCCGGAAAAACAAGGTGCAGGATGTCGCCGCCGCCGATGAGCTGATAGCTGGTAATGGCTGTATAGGCGAACAGCACCGCGATCACCCCCAGCACGCGCGCCGTCTGGCTGTACCGCGCCTCCAGCAGATCGGGAATCGTAAACTGTGCGAATTTCCGCGCCCGTGGCGCGATGAAGTAGATCAGCAGCAGCCCCGCCCAGCCGCCGCCCGCCTGCCACAGCGCGGCGAATCCATGGTTGTAGGCGTTCTCGGCGCCCCCCAGCAGCGAGCCCGACCCGATCCACGACGACAGCAGCGTGAAGATCAGCACGAAGGCGGGCAGCGTCCGCCCCGCCACCAGATAATCCGCCTTGGTCTTCACGCTGCCCAGCCGGGTCAGCGAGACCACCAGCAGACTCACGACGATCGCGCCGAGCACCCCGGCGTACCAAGAAGACATCCGCCCTTCCTTATTCCTGGAGTGCTACGAGTGTACGGGACCCGTCTTCCGGTGTCAGCGCTTCTTCTTTTTCTTTGCCGGCTTTTTGCTGCTCCGCGCTGCGCTGGGATGCGCCCCCCGGCTGCGGCTGCCGTGGGTTGACTCGCGCGCATGCCGGCTGCGCCGATGCCGGTACGCCAGATGCGCCGGCTCCGCCACATACAAGGCATGCCCCGGCACGATCGCGCTGCTGCGCAGATGATTCCAGCGCCGCAGCTCCTGCACCGTCACATCGAAGCGGTCCGCGATGGTCACCAGCGTATCGCCCCGCCGCGGCCGGTACAGCGTGCTGCGCATCTCGGCCCGTTCGCTCACCGGCGCCAGCGGAATCACCAGCGAATCCCCCGGCGACAGCTCCGCCCCCGCGTCCAGCTGGTTCACAAAGGCCAGCTCCGATTCCTTCACATGCCAGGTCCGCGCCAGGCTGGCCAGGGTCTCGCCCTCTTTCACCGTCTGAAAGCGCCAGGTGCGCCGCTTGTCCACGGGAATTTCGGCAATCTCCTTCTCGTAGACAGGCCCGGTTCCCGCCGGCAGACGCAGCTGAAACGGCTCGTCCGGCGGCGTGCTCATGCGCAGCAGGCTGGGATTCAGTCCCGCCACCTCCTGCACCGGCGCGCCCACAATGTCCGAGACCAGCCGCAGATCCACGGCATAATCCGTCGTCACCGTATCCGTCACCAAAGGCGGATCCGGCGTGATGTTTGCCAGCCCGTACTGCTGCGGATTCTTCGCCATCAGCGTCACCGCCAGGAACACAGGAATATAGTTCTTCGTCTCCTGCGGCAGATTGTTCCGCTTGTACAGCTGCCAGAAGTCCGCGTACCCCGTGCGCTCCACCGCGCGCTGCACATTGCCCGCGCCCCAGTCATAGGCCGCCATGGCCAGATACCAGTCGCCCAGCTGGTCGTAGTCTTTTTTGATTTCTCGCGCGTAGGCCTCCGTCGCCTTCACCGGATCGAAGCGCTCGTCGTACCAGGCGTTATGCTCCAGACCGTAGGTGCCCCACGGCATGAACTGCCACATCCCCGCCGCGCCCGACCGCGGATTCACCGCTTCCGGCCGGAATCCCGATTCCGCGAACGCCTGATAGATCAGGTCCTGCGGCAGCCCCTCTTTTTTCAGAACCGCCTCGATCATGGCCTTGTAGCGGCCCATCCGCTCCAGCGACGAGACGATCGTTCCGTGCCCCTTCGGGTTGTTCTCGAAAAAGTCGATGTAGCTCTCGACGTACTGATTCAGCACCAGCGGCAGGTCCGACTGCGTGGTCTTCAACTCCGCTTCCGCTTTGGCCGCCACCGTCGGATTCGCTGGCGTGGTGATGTTGCCCGCCACATCCGCCGGCGCCTGCTCCTGCTGCGTGCCGAAGCCGTTCCCCTGCTGCAGCGCGTCCATCTCCAGCGTGTTCACCGCGTCCACGATGTGGTCGAACTCCTCCGACACCGCGGCGTTGCTCTTCAGATCGCAGTGGCACTTCAGCATCAGGTCCACCGCGTAGTCGAAGTTCGCCCGCGCCGACTGCAGATGTCCCTGCTGGTAGTCGCTCAATCCCGCGTGGTAAGCCTTCTCGACGGAGTCGATGAGTTGCCGGTCGCGGTCCGACTCCTCAGCCGGCGCGGACGCATGCGGCGCCTGGCCCTGCGCGCCTCCGGTTCCCGCGGCTCCGCCCTCGCCGGCTGCCTCCGTGCCTGCCGGTGCGCCCGGTCCCGGCGTCAGCGTCGGAGCCGTCGCCTGCTGCGGCGGATGGGCCGTCTTCGCCGCCGGCTGCGGGCATCCGGTTAGCCCCGCGAGCGCAACAACGCTCCCCGCCAGAAGAATTCGTTTCACTGCGATGAACATGAGTCGGATGCTTTATTGTAGGTCCCGAACCCCTCTCCTGCCGATGGTAAACTGGCCTTTCCGGCGAACTTATTGCCCGCCCGTCGGGTCCCGCCCGCGTTTCCATCGATGGACAGTCAACACATCCGCAATTTCGCGATCATCGCCCACATCGATCATGGGAAATCTACGCTCTCGGATCGCCTGCTCGAGCTCACCGGCTCCCTCACCGCCCGCGAGATGCAGGCCCAGGTCCTCGACGCCATGGACCTCGAGCGCGAGCGCGGCATCACCATCAAGGCCCACTCCGTCCGCATGATGTACCCCGCGAAAGACGGCCAGACCTACCAGCTCAACCTCATCGACACCCCCGGCCACGTGGACTTCAGCTACGAAGTCTCCCGCTCCCTCGCCTCCTGCGAAGGCGCGCTGCTCGTCGTCGATGCCTCCCAGGGCGTCGAGGCCCAGACCCTCGCCAATGCCTATCTGGCCATCAATCACGGCCTTGAAATCATCCCCGTCATCAACAAAATTGACCTCCCCAGCGCCGACATCCCGCGCACCCAGGAGATGATCGAGCAGACCGTCGGCCTCGATGCCGCCGACGCCATCCCCGTCTCCGCCAAGACCGGCCAGGGCGTCCCCGACATCCTCGAAGCCGTCGTCAACCGCCTGCCGCCGCCCAAAGGTGATCCCGAAGCCCCGCTCCAGGCCCTCATCTTCGACTCGTGGTTCGATCCCTATCGCGGCGTCATCGTCCTCGCCCGCATCGTCAACGGCCGCATGCGCAAAGGCATGAAAATCCGCCTCATGTGGAACGGCAAGGTCTTCGACGTCGAGTCCATGGGCGTTCTCACCCCCAAGCCTGTCGAGATTGACGAGCTTTCCGCCGGCGAAGTCGGCTTCTTCGTGGCCACCATCAAAAACGTCTCCGACACCCGCGTCGGCGACACCATCACCGAAGACGCCCGCCCCGCCGCCCACGCCCTCCCCGGCTTTGAAGAAATCAAGCCGATGGTCTTCGCCGGTATCTATACCGTCGATTCCCACGAGCACACCCTGCTCCGCGACGCCCTCGAAAAGCTCAAGCTCAACGACTCCTCCTTCTTCTTCGAGCCGGAATCCTCCGTCGCCCTCGGCTTCGGCTTCCGCTGCGGATTCCTCGGCCTCCTCCACATGGAGATCATCCAGGAGCGCCTCGAGCGCGAATTCAATCTCGACCTCATCACCACCGCGCCCAGCGTCCGCTACAAAGTCCACCTCACTGACGGCTCCATGATCGAAGTGGACAATCCCTCCCGCTGGCCCGATCAGAGCGAGATTGAAAAAGTCGATGAGCCCATGATCACCGCCACCATCCTCACCAACGAGGAGTACGTCGGCGGCATCCTCAAGCTCGTCGAGGAAAAGCGCGGCCGCCAGAAGAACTTCGAATACGTCTCCTCCACCCGCGTCATGCTCACCTACGAGCTCCCGCTGAATGAAATCGTGTTGGATTTCTACGACCGCCTCAAATCCGTCAGTCGCGGCTACGCTTCGCTCGATTACCACCTCTCCGGCACGTGGGAATCGCCCATGGTCAAGATGGACATCCTCGTCTCCGGCGAGCCGGTGGACGCGCTCTCCATCATCGTTCACCGCGACTTCGCCTACGATCGCGGCCGCGCCCTGGTCTCGAAGATGCGCGAGCTCATCCCCCGCCAGCAGTTCGAAGTCGCCATTCAGGCCGCTATCGGCGCCAAGGTCATCGCCCGCGAAACTGTCTCCGCCCTGCGCAAAAATGTCATCGCCAAATGCTACGGCGGCGACATCAGCCGCAAGCGCAAGCTGCTGGAGAAACAAAAGGAAGGTAAAAAGCGGATGAAGCGCATTGGCAAGGTCGATATACCGCAGGAAGCTTTCCTCGCCGTGCTCAAGGTCGGTGAAGATAGCAGTGGGCGATAACTAAAGTTACTTCGTAAGATAGTAAGACAGGAGAAAACGACCTTCCCGCGTGGCTAACCATGTAAGGCGGCGGCGGGTCAGTCTGAATTCAGAAAGCCTCGCCGAGAAATCGAAGCCTCGCCCGGAGCCGATCCATCCTGTCGTCCAGACGGGCAGTTTCCTGTTCTGAGAGCTCGACCTGTTTCCGCTTCAGGCGGACGGCCTCGTAGACCTCGCGGGCATTGTGCACCAAGCGGGCGACGGCCTCTTGATCATCGTCGGTGAACAGGGAGGCCACAGTGAGCAGCGCCAAGTCTGCATCCGTCATCAGCATCTCAACGGCGATCTGATGCCAGTCCAGAATGGGGTTCGAGTCGGCCACCTTCATCAATTCCCCACGAAATTATACAGCAATAATCCTTTCGGCGGCCACGAGTCCTCTTTGGGGTTCGATTCCCCAGAGCGTCTGTCCTCCTGGCGGCGATGATCAGAGCACCTGTGGGCGTCGAAAGCCTTTCTTATCTGCGGAGTGTACGGGTTGTCCCGATCCTTGGGACAGGGAAGGAACCAAGTGCAAGCCAGACAGAACCACCCGCGGCACGGAGGGTTCTCAGACCAGGCGAACTTCCGTTTCGATTGATCCATTCCGGCAATCCAGAAGCGCTAGGAGCGCCGCACCTGAGGAGCAACGGCCGACTGCAATTCAGTTTTCCGGTAATTTTGCCGGACGTTTCGCAATGACGATGTGATCGATATCACCCACCCCAAAAACTGATCAGTTCCTCGACGCCCCCGACGTGATGGCGTAGTCCATCCCCAATCTCGGGACCTACTACTAATGCGCACCGATCTGCGCGCCACCTAGGAGGCGCCGCATAACCGCACGCAAGCTTTATCTATTGACGACCAAGAAGAGACTGGGATAACTTAGCCGCACTTCAACCCGAGATTTTGAGGGGACATTGCACGTCTCTGATATGAAACCTCTTCGGTCCTTCGTCCCAACCGGCCCCCCCATTTGCGGCACCGATGGGTGCATCAACCCGCCCATCGGCGGATTCGAAGAGTTCGTCGACGATCTCTCCACCAATGCCGGAGCAACCCTCCTCCCAGGCATCTTTCTCTATTGGTGTCGCCGTCACCAGCTCCAGCTTGAGGCGGGCACGGCGGCTAAACCCGGCCGGCGCCTTTCCGCCACCGACCTCGATGTCCTCGCCGGCCTGCCTTAGCCGGTAGCGCGACGAATCCCACGCCATCTTGCGAATCGCTCTCGCGGACGGTCCGCGAACTCGTTCACGCGGAGGGGTTCTTCGTGCCGCCGGCCCGAGTCCCACTCTGTCCGGCCACCCCCTCCGGGCGCCGAACAGAGTGGGACGGTTTATCCGCGACTCACATCCGCGCTCAGCACCTTCGGTCCCATCGGCGTCTGCGCCTTCGCATTCTCCTCCGCGGTGATGAACACCTTGAACCGCTTGTACGGTGTCCGAGTTTGTAGTTCCGCGTTCTCGCTCGAGTCCACCTTGATGCGCCCCTGATTCTGCGCCGCCTGGTCCGGCGGCTGGATCCAGAGCACGTAGGCATTCTCCGCCGGCGTGAGCGAGCTGGGCGGCGCCAGTGCCCGCGCCTTTACGTCCAGAGTGGTGTTGCCGTTGTTGCCGGTTTTCACCTGAACCGTCCCCTGAGGCGCCGGCGTCACGTTCCCCGCCATCATGTGGACTGTCCGGCCTCCGCCGCCAAAGGGCCAGATAAATGCCAGACAAACAATCATCGGTGCCGCGCTCGCCAGTGTTGTGCTTTTGTGTACAGCCATCCTCAAAAACCTCCTTCACGGTAAGATGGCGCGCGGCGGCGCCGCGTGGGCTGAGCCCTGAGACATCGGCGGCGATGCGTGATTGCCTGAACGGGTGGCCTCGCCGGTATTCGTAGCGAGTCCAGTCCGCGAGCGTGGACGGCATCTGGTTGCGCGTCCGAAGAGAGCCAGCTGGAGCCTGAGTGCCATATCCGGAGGAGCCCGTGGTTGCGAGGATTGCAACGGCTGCCCGGGGCTCCGGCGTGTATACTGAACAGTATTCTACATAGGGGTCTGCAGAGGAGGTCATCCTGTGCTCGAGCTGCGGCGGGTTTCCAGGCTGTTTGCCGGCATTCCGGCCGTCGATCGCGTCAGCTTCGCCGCGCGCCCCGGCGAGGTCACCGGCTATCTCGGCCCCAACGGCTCCGGCAAGTCCACGACGATGAAGATGATC
>DATASQ010000023.1:0-106557 GCA_036269135.1 Acidobacteriaceae bacterium | reverse complement strand
AGCATGTAACCGTCGCGGTTGTTATCGTGGCCGACGTAATCCTGGAAGAGCCAGGGCATGGGGCTGACTTCGAAACGGGTTCCCAGATTTTTCCGATACCAGGAGACCACCATGTCCTGGCCGTCAGGATTGAGGGTCGGCCAGAGCATGAGGATGACATTGTTGAGGATGGTGTCGATTTCAGGGTCGTTCTGCGTGGAGACGAGCTTGTACGCCAGCGCGATCGAATGCTGCGGGCCGGCCACTTCATTGGCGTGCAGGCCGCCGTCAATGTGCACGATGACGGGTGTGGTGTGCGCCAGTTCCCTTGCCTGCGCGTCGTCGAGGCCCTGATCGGTGGCCAGGCGCACGGCTGCGGCTTTGTCATCGTCGATTTTCGCGAGGTTCTGCGGGGATGAGATCAGCGCGACTTCGATATCACGGCCCTGGGACGACTTACCCACCGTAATCATGCGGATGCGATCGGAATGCGCGGCCAGCTCGTGGAAATAGCGAATCTCTTCTTCGTAATTGGCCAGGTAATAATCGTCCCCTGGCGTGTGGCCCAATACCGAGGCGGGCGTGGGCACCTGGGCCTGCACCGCCAAGGCAGCGAGGATTAGCGCGAAGAGGACCAGCAGGCAGGGCTTGCGCATCGGTGTTCCTTTCCTGGTTGGGCGCGGCTGGACTAACTCCCGCATAGCGCCCGGATGCCTGGTGATGGACGGAGTCGTGGTATCCCACTCGGTGCCGGCAATGGAAGCCGGGGGATTTACTCGCCGGATCGGCGGCAAAAGAAAGAGCGCCGGAGATACGTATCCCCGGCGCCCGGTTACAAACCATAGTTAGAAGTCAAACCGCAGCGCGAACTGCATGCGTCGCGGTGTGGTCAGCAGCGAGCTGGCATAACCCAGGTTGCTGCTGGTGAGCTGCGATCCGATAGAGAACGGGTCGAAGCGGACGGTATTCGTGACGTTGTAGGTTTCCCAGTCGAACTTGAGCGCTCCGTACTCGCGAATCTTCCAGCTCTTGTTCAGACCAGCGTCGATATCGAAGTAGCCGTCACCACGGAAGTTATTGCGCTCACCCGTTTCGCCGGGATAGGGCAGGCGGACCGGCGATCCGGTGAGAACACCGCTGTTGATCTTGCTCGGGTTGTCAAAGTAGAGCGGGTTGCCGGAGGAATCGAAATGACGGTGGGTTTTCAGGTTGCCGGTGACGATGCCGTAGCCCTCCTGCTGCCAGTCGGTTGTCCAGCCCGGCTCAAAGAGCGTGAAGGGCAGGCCGCTGGTGGTGCGGCTCAGACCGGTCAGTTGCCAGCCGCCGACGAAAACATCGGCCAGCCGGTTCATGCCGCCGCCAAACTGGCGTCCGCGGCCGAAGGGCACCTCATAATAGCCGTCGACCGTGAGCAGGTGCGTGGTATCGAAGTCGGAGACGGCGCGATTCAGCTGCGGCTTCCAGGTGTTGATGATGCTGCTCAGCGCGGTACTGACGCTGTTCTCGGTGCTGCGTTCCGCATCCGAACCTTCGTCGATGGACCGCGAGTAAGTGTAACTGAGATCCAGCGACACTCCGTGGCTGGCGGGGTGGTGGAGACTCACCTGCAGGGCGTTGTAGTAGCTCATGCCCATGGCCGAGAGCGCGTAGAGAGAGGAGAACTGGCGCTGCCAGAAGTGAGACTGCCAGTTGGGAGGGGCGGGATAGAAGCCATAGCCGGTGGAGGAGGGACCGTAGAAATCGAGGTCGGCGAGGGCGGTGGTGGCGCCCAGGTTGGAGCGATAGGGAGCCCACTCATTGTTGTAGATGGCCTGGGTCGCGCTTTCCCCGTTGTAGTCGTAATTCGCCATCCAGGGAAAGACATCTTCGAAGTACTGGATGGGCTGAACGGTCTGCGTGTTTCCGATGACGTAGCCATTGGAGTCGTAAATACAATTGCAGCTCCCGGCGTTCCGATCCACCGTTTTCGAGAGCTGGCTGCCCGCGTGGTAGTAATCACCACCGCCGGCGGGATCGACATAGTCCACGGGCTCGGTCAGGTCGAGGCTCTGGACCAAATGGCGGCCCAGCGTGCCGACGTAATCCGTTTCCAGGGTAAAACCTTTCGGGAACTGGTGCTGGATGGAGAGGTTGAAGGCCTCGGTGTAAGGCGTCTTCATCTTGCTGTCGAGGCCCCAGGTAATGGCGAAGCCGTCTACCGGATCGAAGGGGGGGGTGTAGGGATAGGTTTGTGGCGAGGCGCCGGCGCCATTACTGAAGGGAATGTCGCGGCGGCCGGTAAAGCGGGGCGAGTCCTCAAAACCGTAGTTGCCGGCGGCATTGGTCACGGAACCGCTAAGGCCGAAGGATCCATTCTGATCGAAGATATTGACCAGCGCCTCGCCGAAGTGGTCGTAATAGATGCCGGCACCCATGCGAATGGTGGTGCTGGGGGTGGGAGCCCAGGCAATCGCGAACCGCGGCGCGATGTTGTCTTTGGACATGGGATAGAAGCCGGATTTGCCGTAATACTTTCCGGCCGGGGCAAAGGTGAGCAGCGGCTCGTAGATCTGACCCTGCAGCGCCGCGCTCTCGCGTTGTTTGTACCAGGTATCGGTGTCGATGGTGGGCGTGACTTCCTGACCGGTGGTTTCGTAGGGCGTCTGCAGCAGAGTGTGACGAATGCCGAAGGTGATGGTGAGGGTGGGCAACGGCTTCCAGGCATCCTGCAGGTAATACTCAAATTCATTGGCCTTGAAGCTGCGCACCAGGGGGGTACCGTCGGCGAGGAGGGTGCCGGAGGTGGCGCTGGTGAGCTTGTAGTTGTACTGGTCGGTGACGGAGGGAACCGTCCCCACCAGATTGGCATAGGCGATCACATAAGAATTGCCGAAGCCGCTGTCGACCGGGGGCAGGCCGAGGATCGCGTTGGGGTCGGGTGGATTACCGCCCAGCCAGTAGGGGTTGGAGCTGGCTCCGTTGTAGGAAACGGCGTCGGAAGTACGGTTCTGCCCCACGAGGCGCCAGTTGGCTCCGAACTGGAAATCATGCTTGCCGTGATTCCAGTTGAAGTTGTCGATGACATTTTGTACCGGCACTGTGGCGAGAGTGGTGCGGGTTTCGGCGGTCGCCGTATCCATGAAGCGGAAGTCGACATAATCGCCCGAGCCGACCCCGCGATTGCTGTTGCCCTGGCGAATATAGCCGTAGCGCAGATCGTTGACCAGATTCGGCGAGATCGACCACGTATCGCCGGCGACGATGCCCTTGGTGTTGTCTTCAAAAACGTAGCTGGGGCCCTGCCCCGGAAACTGCTCCACGCCATCGGTCGTATCCTTCTGGAGTCCGCCGCGCACGAAGAGCCGGTGCTTGTTGCTGGGGGTCCAGTCCAGCCGGACGATGCTGGTGTTCTGGCTCAGCGGATTGGGCGAGGAGAAGGCAAAGGAGCCGGTGTTGTAACCGTCGCCATCAAGAATGCCGTTGGCCGCCGGTTCGGAGGCGAAGTAGGCCAGAGCGTACTGATTGGGACCAGGGCCGGGCGCGTATTGTGCATTGGCGCATCCCCCGCCTGAAACGCAGCCGGCATCCAGCGTACCCACCTGCGCGGCCGAAAGGGTTACCGGCACCACGTTGCCCGAGGCGTCGTCTCCAAGATAGGTGAGATTGCCGGCCAGATACGAAGAGGTCGCGACGGTGCGGATCACCTCAGCATCTTCGGCCTGGCGGGTTCCCTCGTAGTTGCCGAAGAAGAACAGCTTGTCCTTGATAATGGGGCCGCCCACGTCGACGCCGAAGATGTTGCGGATGAGCTTGGGCGCGACATTGGCCTGGCCGCTGGCCAGCTCCGACTGCTTATTGAAGTAGTTGTTGGAGACCGTCATGGTGGGGCGGTTGTATTCATAGGCCGCGCCATGGAATTTGTTCGTTCCGGACTTGGTGATGAGACTCACCTGAGCGCCGGCAGAGCGGCCTTCATCGGCGTTGGTGTTGGAAGTCGCCACGCGAAACTCGTCAACCGAGTCCTGGGTTTCGCGGAGCACTCCGGTGAACGCGTAGCCGTATATCTGATCGTTGTCATCGACGCCATCGACCGTGACGTTGCCCTGGTCGGAGCGCACGCCGTTGACCGCGCCGCTGCGGCTGTCGCCCATGGGATTCAGCTCCGAGGCCGACCCCACCCCATTGGAGCCGGAGGGAAGGTAGAGGACGCCGGGCTGAAGGGAGAGCAGATCGGGCACATTGCGTGTTTCGCTGGGCAGCGCCTGGATCAGCGTATTGCCCATGGAATTGCCCAGTGAAGCGTCAGTGGTGTTCAGCGTCTGCGCTTCGGCGCTGACGTTTACCACCTGGGAGACGGCCTGCACCGTCATGGTGAAGTCAATGGTTGCCGGCTGGTTGACGAGCAGCTCGGCGGCTTTGGTCTGATCGCCAAAGCCCTGAGCCGTCGCTTTGATCGTGTATTTTGCCGGAGGGATTTGCGGGAAGGTATATTCGCCGCCGGCAGTGGAGGTCGCGCTGATGGTCTGTCCCGTTGCTCCGTTGGTCAGCGTGATGGTGGCGCCAGGAACCACGGCGCCGCTTGGATCCTTCACCTGGCCTCGCAGCGAGGTGGTAGCGACCTGGGCGATACCTGAGACGGCAACAAACAGGGAGATTACGAACGCAGAGACTGCGAAACGAAGCTGGGTCACTTTTCCTCCGAAAAATCGAGCCTTGCGCCGGCATCCGCTCCGGCTTCATTATGTTTTTGCTCTGGGGAACCGGGTTTAATCCCAGTGAGTAACCCATTTTGGACTACGACGATTGCAACTGCAAGGGGTTTGGGCGCAGCGCGGAAGAAAACACTCTGCAAAACACGGGCGATAAGGAAATTTTGTTGGGCCGATCAAAGACTGGTACAGCGGAGCCGCTGCAATCGAACGGTAAGTGGCTATGGCGAACTCGCCATCTCCGCGCTCAAAAGGCAGGCTCCCGCTACGGCAGCGGTTTACTCCGTAACCGCCGCAGCGCTATAGTGGCCCATCAGTACCTGGAGAGGGCCGCCGCTGGCGCTATGGGGCGCAGGCGGCAGGGAGCAGGACCATGGCGGATCGCGAAACGCCCCATCCTACGTCGCCGGATCATCCGGCTGACGCCACCCGCAACGGCATTACTCGACGCGGCTTTTTGAAGGGGGCGGGCCTGACGGCGGCGGGCACAGCCCTGCTCGAAGGGGTCCAGGGATTCACGGCAGAGGCGAAGGCCGAAGAAGCTTCCGGAGTCACGGAACTCGGTCCGGGCCCGGTGCCCGTGCGCCTGCACATTAACGGCAGCGAGCATAGCGTCGAGATCGAGCCGCGCGCGACGCTGGCGGAAGCGCTGCGGATCGATCTGGGGATGACAGGGACCAAGATCGTGTGCGACCGCGGCGTGTGTTCCGGCTGCACGGTGTGGCTCGACAAGATGCCCGTGAACAGCTGCATGACGCTGGCCATCGATGCCGTCGGCCACCGCATCACCACGATCGAGGGCATTGCCCCCGAGGGCGAGCTGCATCCCCTGCAGGCGGCCTTCGTAAAACACGACGCCCTGCAGTGCGGCTTCTGCACGCCGGGCATGGTGATGAGCTGCGCCGCTCTGCTGGAACGCAATCCGCACCCTTCGGAAGCCGATGTCCGCCACGCCGTCTCCGGCAATCTCTGCCGCTGCGGCACCTACCCAAAAATCTTTGCCGCCACCCTCGACGCGGCCGCGAACCGCCAGGCCTGAGGGAGGGAAGCCCATGAAGACACCCATTGAGGAAGACGCGCTTACGCAGCAGGCTGCCGGTGTGGCGAAGAAATCCGTGCAGATGCCGATCGGCGTTCCCGGCTATACCCTGACGACCGAAACGCGTCAGGTGCCGGCGACCGAGCCGCCGGTGTGGCCGGTGAACAAGGACCTGAAGTACGTCGGACAATCGATTCCACGCTACGACGGAGCGGCCAAGGTCTCGGGACGCGCCCGCTATACGTCGGACATGCAGCTGCCCGGCATGCTGTACGCGAAGTTCGTGAATGCCACGGTGCCGCACGCCAGAGTTCTCTCGGTGGATACGTCAGCCGCGGAGAAAGTTCCGGGTGTGAAAGGCGTGCAGGTGGTTCAGCACATTCTGGGCAACGCGGAGCTGCGGAATCCGGCGCTGGAGCAGGTGAAATATCCGGTGGTCCGCTACGCCGGACAGCCCATAGCCGCCGTGGCCGCGACCACGCCAGCCGCCGCGGAAGAGGCCGCCGCCCTGGTGAAGGTGAAGTACGACGCGATGCCGTTCGTCGTTGACGACGTGAAGGCGCGGGACACGGACTCTCCGAAGGTCTTCCCCGGCGCGGCCGACGAAGAGGGGAGCGCGGGCGGGGGCGGGGGCCCCAGCGACGTACCGCAGACGGGCAATGTCCACGGCCCGTCTATCCATCGCCGAGGCCAGACCGAGCAGGGATTCAAGGATGCGGAGGTCATCGTCGAAGGCCACTACACGACGCAGGTGCAGACCCACTCCGCGCTGGAGACGCATGGGGTGGTCGCCGACTGGAAGCCAGACATGCTGACGGTCTGGGCGTCTACGCAAGGGACCTCCAGCGTGCGCGAGGAGCTTGCCGGGTATTTCAAGCTTCCGCTCTCGAAGGTGCGGGTGATCACGGAATACATGGGCGGCGGGTTTGGCGCCAAGTTCGGTGCGGGCAACCCCGGAGTGATCGCGGCTGCGCTTTCGAAAAAGACCGGCGCACCGGTTCGGCTGATGCTCGACCGCGAGGAGGAGCATCTTTCGGTGGGCAATCGGCCCAGCTCCGACCAGGTTCTCCGGATCGGCGCTAAGAAAGACGGCACGATTACCGCGATTCATCTGGTGGCCTACGGCACCGCGGGATGCGGGACGGGCGCCGGCTGCTCGGGTCCGGCAGCGAATCTTTATCAGTCGGCCACCCTGCACACCGAAGAGAACGACGTGTTCATCAATGCCGGGCCTGCCTCCGCGATGCGCGCCCCCGGACACCCGCAGGGGGCCTTCGCACTGGAACAGACGATGGACGAACTGGCGGTGCAGCTCAGCATGGATCCGCTCGACCTGCGCGACAAGACGGATGAGCACCCGGTGCGGCGCGTGGAGCGCGAGATCGTGCGCGGCAGCGAGCTATGGAAGTCCCGCAACCCGGTAGCCGGCGCGGACGGCGGTCCGGTTAAGCGCGGCGTGGGATTTGCCCAGTCGGTCTGGTATCGCTTTGTGAGCATGGGATCGAATGCCGAGGTCCGCGTGCACAAAGACGGCTCGCTCGAAGTGCTGTCGGCGGTGCAGGACATCGGCTCCGGCATCAGGACCGTCATGGCCCAGATTCTGGCTGAGCAGTTCGGCGTGCCGCCGGCGCAGGTTTCGGTCAAGGTCGGGGATACGCATTATCCGCAAGGCCCTGACTCCGGGGGCAGCGTCACGACGCTGTCGCTGACGCCGGCGGTGCGCGATGCGGCGTGGCAGGCATCGCAGAAATTTCTGACGGATATTGCCCCGGCCCTTGGCAGCACGCCGCCGGATCTGGTTCTGGTCGATGGCGAGGTCCGCAGCAAGTCCGGCAAGTTCGAGCCGCTGGGGTTCCGTCGCGCCGCCGCGAAAATGTCGGTGGCGCAGATTACCGCACAGGCAAAACGCATTCCTGACTACGCCCCGAAGAAGTACCTGACGTATGGCGGCGTCGATGTCGCGGAGGTGGAGGTGGATACGGAACTCGGCCGCATTCACGTCCGGCGCGTGCTGTCGGTCCATGACTGCGGACGGCCGATGAATCCGGAGCAAACGATCAGCCAGATCAACGGCGGCATCATCCAGGGCATCTCCTATACCCTCCTCGAGAATCGGCTGCTGGATCCCAACTACGGCCTGATGGTTAATGCCGACCTCGAGCAGTACAAGATCATCGGGGCGCGGGAGATTCCGCAGATCGATGTGAGGCTCATCGAAGACTACATTGGCCAAAGCTCTACTGACGCCTCGGGGATCGGCGAAGCTGCCGGCGTTGTCTCGATCGGAGCCGCCGTGGCCAACGCCGTATACAACGCCATCGGCGTTCGCATCCGGCAAACCCCCATGACGCCGGCTGTCGTTCTCGCGGCGCTGCGGGCCGCAGCGCAGGAAAAGGAGCAGGCATGAACCGCTTCTCCATCGCCGACTGCACCTCGGTCGAGGCGGCGCTGTCGCAGCTCAAAGACGGTGCTGTCGTCAAAGCCGGCGGCGTCGATCTGCTCGATCGCATGAAGGACGGCATCCAGCAGCCGACACGCCTCGTCAACATCCGTAACGTCGCTGCGCTGCGGGGCATTCGCGAGACGGATCAGGGCCTGACCCTGGGACCGCTCACGACGCTGGCGGAGATCAGCGATCATCCCGTCATCCGCGAGCATTATCAGATCCTGGCCGATGCCTGCGGGCACGCCGCCACGCCCCACATCCGCAATATGGCCACGGTCGGCGGCAATTTGCTGCAGCATGTGCAGTGCTGGTACTACCGCTCGTCGGAATTCCAGTGCATTCGCAAGGGCAAGGAATTCTGCTTTGCTTTCGAAGGACTGAACCAGTACCACGCCATTATGGAATACGAAAGCTGCCCTTCGGTGGCGCCGTCGTCCGCCGCGGTGGCGCTGCTCGGGCTGGGCGCAACGGTTGAGCTGACTTCGACGAAACGCGGCAAGCGCACCGTCGGCATCCGCGACCTGTACGTGGTGCCAGAGGCGAATCCAACAAAGTTCAATATTCTCGAGCCTGACGAACTGATCACGGCGATCGATATTCCCAAACCCGTTCGCGGCACGCGCTCCGCTTACCAGAAATACGGGGAGAAGGAGAGCTTCGACTGGGCCATTGCCGACGCCGGTGTCGTTCTGGAGATGGATGGAGACACATGCCGGCGTGCCGTGGTCACCATGAGCGCCGCGTCTCCGGTGGTTCGACGGTCGGCACAGGCGGAAGCCGCGCTGACCGGCAAGCCCATCACGGAAGAAACGGCTCGCGCGGCCGGCCGCGCGGCCATCGAAGGCGCACAGCCCCTTTCCGCGAATGCCTACAAACTCGATCTTTTTCCGGTCGCCGTTTATCGCACGGTTCTGCTGGCGGCCGGCAAAATGGATCGCGATCCCAGCGCGGCTGGATAACGGTCAGGAGGTCCACAATGAGCACCACGACTGCTACGCAACCCTGCCAGTGCCTCCGCACCAAGAATCCTTACGGCTTCACGCCGCAGAATGCCGAGTCGTGGATACCGGGGATTCAGGCGGCCTCCAGCTACTGGTGCCTGCGCACCATGAGCCCCGCGGGTCCTGACGAGCACTACGTACACCTGGCGCGATGCACGCCCGGCCGGGCTTGCTATGAGGAACCGGAAAAGTAATTGTTACGGACGGCAGGCCATGACCTGCTGACCGAGCTTCAGAGCCTGGTCCAGCACGGTCAGCACCTTACTCATGTCGCCCATTTGCGTGGTCAGCGCGGCCACCTTGTTGTTGATCGTTGTGAGCTGCGTGCAGAGTGCGGCCACGGTCGGATCGTCATCCGCCAGCATCTGGCCAACGCACTGGTTGAACGCGGTCTCAGCAGCGGAATAGCGCGCGCTCAGCGCATCGCGATCTGCCTGAGTCCGACACGCCGCCAGCAGCAGGTTGTATTGCCCGTCGAGATTAAGAAACGTCGCCTGCACGGTATCGAGTGCGTTGGCCATGCTATTTCGCCTTCCCGCTGCCGGATTTTGCCGGGCTCGCGCTGGCACCCGAAGCCGGCACGAGGGTGTTGGCAACGCTGCTCACCTGCGTCACCCACTGCTGTACGGTCGCCAGAGACAGCGGGGATCGGCGCTCGGTCATCGGCTTCCCTGCGGCGAGGGTTTGAATGCGCTGCGCCATCTGCGCGAGCGCTTTGGCCATGGCTTCGGTCGCGCTCCGATAAGAATCATCCATGGCGGTCTTCTTCGTCGCGATCTGCTGCTTGGCCACCGGCACGAGCTTCTCGTTCATGTCGCCCATGGAGCTGTTGCGCACCAATCCGAAGGGCGTCAGCGCCACATTGAGCACCGCGCTGTTGTCGGTCACGTTTGCGTCCACCAGGTTTGCCGCCAGATTCGCTGCAATCTGCGAATAGACCTCTTCCGTCGAGTTCCAGATGTCTGTCTCCTTCGCAAACAGATCGCTGAGCGATTGCGCCGCGCTTTCCATCGCCTTCGCTGCCTCCCGTTCCTTGTGCGCCTGGATCGCCGTCGCCAGTTGCTGCACCGCCAGCTTGAGCGCATCCTGCTCCGTCGAAGAAGGCTTCAGCGGCGCGAGTTTATCAACGTCCGACTCCACCTGCGAGGCGGCAGAGGCGGCACTCGACGGAACCGTCGATGCGCTCAGCGCGCCGAAGCTTTCCGACAGAGACGACAGATCGGTTGCGAGCTTTGCGCGTTTCGCAAGCTCCGCTTCATTCTTCTTCAGCAGCTGCTGGTTTTCAGGCGTGTAGGGCTTGGCATACAGCCGCTCATTCAGCTGGTAGAGCTCGTCGGTCTCCTGGAACGTGGTCTGGAGCGCCTTGTAGTAGCTGGAAAGCTGCAGCGACGTCGCCGCCATCTGGCTGGCCGCGGCCGCGGCGTCATTGGAGGTTTTACATCCGGCCAGAAGCACGCCGGACAGAGCCACCGAAGTCACAGCGATGCGCAGCCAGTCTCGCTCACATTTCATTGGTCGCCGAAGCCTTTCCCGACTGCTGCTGGAACGAAGTCCATTGCGCGTGCTCCTGCGAAACCAGCGATTCGATACGCTCGGCCAGCATGGCATGCGGATCGGCAGCTATGGCATAGGGACCGGCGTGGCCCAGATAGGTGTACTTCTCATGCTTCAGCGATTCGCATGTCGACCTATAGGTGTTCCAGAGCTGCTGATACTGATTCAGGTGCAGAACTCCCTCGAGAATCGTGATGAGCACGCCCAGCCCCGCCGTGACCAGCTTGTCGTGAGAAAAAGAGACCGCGGCGAGAAACGGGATCATCGCCGCGCAAAGAATTTCGACGATTTTGATGCGCTTGAAAAGATGCTGAGCGCTGCGGCTCCTGCGGTCGTACCAGTCGATCTGATCCTCCAGCCGCGCAAAGGTCGGATCATTGCCGATCAGGGTTTCCGTTGTAGTCGCCATACCAGGCTCTCCTTGCCGTCGTGCATGTCCTCTCCAGGGCCTATGCGCTCCGCGG
This sequence comes from Acidobacteriaceae bacterium, assembly GCA_036269135.1. Lineage (GTDB taxonomy): Bacteria > Acidobacteriota > Terriglobia > Terriglobales > Acidobacteriaceae > Palsa-343. The sequence continues at coordinate 95,386 of DATASQ010000023.1, read as the reverse complement.
GCGCTCCCGCCGGTTCATGCGCTTTCCGTCCCGGTCTGCCCCTCATTGAACAGCGCCGTCTCGGCCTGACGCCGGCGCAGCAGACCTGCGACAATCGCTCCTCCGGCGCGGTCCCAGACAGCGAACTGAGCGGCCGCCGCGGTAAACTCCCCCGCATTCAGCATGCGCAACAAGGTCGAGTTCTCGAAGCTGCCGGCGCCGAGATTGAAGACAAAATCGACCAGGGCGTCGAACTCTTCCTGATTCAGCTCCACCATTACAATTCTGTTCACGAATGCAGCGGCGTTGCTCACGTCTTTGGCGAGCAGTGCCTGCGCCTCGTCGAGGGTGACCGTCATCCCGGCGCAGACTTCAGGCCCCGTATGGCCGTAGCCGATCGTCCACACGCGCACCTGGTCCTGGTAGGCGGTCAGACGGCAGCCCTCAAACTGCTCCGTGAGGGTCAGTCCCTTTCCGCCGTAGGTGAGCTGATTCACACCCATACCGCTCTTCCGCCCCGATTCTCCGCGCCCTGCAGGCCTTGCGGTGTGTTTTTCGTGTGCCAGCCATCTTGTCATCGAGCCGGTGTTCCGGTCAACGCGGAATGTTGCGGGTCGTAACTGCAGCGAGGGCGCGAGGAGCTATCCGGGCGCCGGAGTTGCGCAGGCAGCTTCAGTCAAGTCCTGCGCTCCGGCAAGCCTTCAGAAATTTGGCCCGGTCAGCATCCGCCGGAATTTCCCGCGATACGATCTCGCACAGCTCCGCCGCGGTTTTCGCGCGTTGCGCCCTGCGCCGGACCACCACATCCGCGATGGGACCGATGGAAACGGCCAGTGCGCGACTGACTAAGGCCAGCACCTCGGGCGCGAGGGTGGCAGCCGTGGGCGCCGGCACCCTCTGGGGCGGTTCGCCGACGGGCTCTGGCTGTGCCGCCCCATCAGCGCGCGCGCTCGGGCCTTCAAGCAGGGGCCGGAGCGCCCTCACGAGCACCTGCACGTCCGATTTCCACCGGGCATGGGTAAGTTCCACGGCATTCCGGTAGGCGAGATCTTTCAGATCGTCAGGGAGATGCTCGGCGAGTGGCATTTTCGCGCCGCGGACCAGGACCGGGACCACGGGAATATCCCGCCGCAGCGCCGAGGCCAGTTCGAGCCGAACAAAATCGTGCGTATCCTCAAGCCGACGATTTCCCGTCGCATCCCGGGTCGCCAGCCACTCCTGCCCAATCATCGCCAGCAGCACGGTGCAGGAGGCCACGCTCTCATCAATGGCCTTGCGAAAGTCCTTGCCCGGCTCAATCGCCGCGACATCCATGAACACGCTGTTCTCGCTGAATTGAGCCGTCAGCTCATCGAACAGACGTCCGGCTTCGCCCTCCGAATCGTTTCTGCGGTAATTAATAAAGATGGATCGCAGTGTTTTTCTCCCTGGAGAGAACCGCCGGCCCGAAAGCAAAGCCTCCAGGACGCTCGGCCTGCCCCAACGCGAGCAGAATCTGGAGAGGCCCCGAGTCTACTCCGCCGCAGTCACTAGGCTCAATGCCCCAAACGCCGCGCCGGATCTTCGTTCGATCATCATGGCACATCGCGGAGGGGCGTCTGCCGCCCAGGTGCCCAGCTGGTCATCGGCGCCCATGGAGGGACACGATGCGCCTGCTACTCTGAATTGATGGATTCCTCCTCCGCCGCAGCGCCGGTCACGATCTATCCGCGCGGCATTCTTTTCGATATGGACGGCGTTCTCGTCAGCTCGATCGGGTCCGTCGAACGGACGTGGAAAAAGTGGGCTCTGGCCCGCGGTATCGACCCCGAAGCGGCGATCCGCATGGCGCATGGACGCCGGGCGATTGAGACCGTCCGGGAGCTTCGCCCCGACCTCAACGACGTGGAAGAGCTGCAGTGGCTCGAGGAGATGGAGGTGGCGGATAAGGTCGGCGTTTCCATCCTGGATGGCGTGCGGCCGATCCTTGAATCCCTTCCCGAGAAGTACTGGACCGTCGTGACCTCGGCGACCGAGCGCATCGCGCGCACGCGGATGGAGCAGGGCGGCATTCGCGTCGCGGCCCGCATTGTCTCCGCGGAGGATGTAGAGCTTGGCAAACCGCACCCCGAGCCCTACCGCAAGGGGGCCAGAATCCTGGGCCTTGCGCCGGAAGAATGCCTGGTCATCGAAGATTCCGCTTCCGGAGCGCAGGCTGGGCACGCCGCCGGATGCACGGTGCTGGCCACACTTTTCTCGCACTCGCTGGAAAGCCTGAGCTACGCGGATTACATTGTGCGCTCCCTTGAGGATGTGCAGGTCCGTGTTTCGGAAGAGACAGGCGCGCCTCTTGTCGTGCGCTTCACACCCATCGCACGCGGCCTGCACGAGGCAGTCCGCTGAAGACCAACCCTGATCATCGCTGCGACTATGGCCATTCCCGTTCGCGTTGAATACGCTCACCAGCGCAAGATGCGCATCCGCAACACGCGCCGCTATCGGGCTGCGCACTGGCCTGTCTGGATCTGGGTCTTCTTTCTCGCTCCCGGGCCGCTGACGTTCAATCTTTTCGCGCGCGGCGGCAGCGTGGGCAATCTGCTCTGGCTCGGATTTGTTCTGGTCTGCACCGGCATCGCCGCTCTCTTCGGAAAGCTTCCCGGGGCGGAGCCGGCGCCTTACATTCTCCGCTTCACCGAAGATCGCCCCAACCCGCTCTATCGCCGCATCTGCTATACGTTCGCCTGGAATGCACTGCTGAATTTCGCCCTGCTCAACCTGGCGGGACTGATCGGCGCAGTCGCTACCGGCCGCTGGCAAATGAAGCAGATTTACGCCGCCGGGTATACGCCGCTGCTCATCGCCATCGTTCTGCTGAGCGTTCTGGGCGTGCTGCCGCGCGTGCGACGCTCCACGCAGGGCGAGGGATGGGAGCGCCGGTATTTTTATGGAGCGGTGTGGTCGGTAACCGCTGCCCAGTCGGTTCTGCTGCTGTTATGGAAGACGCTGCCGAAGAACCATGCCACCGACATTGCCAAGCTGGGGGTGTACTGCGCTGTCTTGCTGCTAATGGGCACGCTGGCAGCATACGGCGTGCTGCCGCGCACTCGGCCCATCCTGCCTGGCGAGCTGATGGTGGCCGATTAGCGCCGTTCCGCTTACGGAAACCTTATAGAGTCCTTGCGCGGCCCTTGCGTTGTTCGCTCTGGAATGAGAGCAGAGGAATGCGCATGGTCTCTCTCAAGGAGCTTCCCCTGCTGGCGCTGGGCGTTGTCGTTTCGGTCGGGGTGGGCTTTCTCTTCTGGACGCTTTACCATCTGACCTGGGAATCACACGCCAACCGAACCGGGCGCAGCCGGTAAGGTCTCCGGCCGCACCCATGGAGTCGCCGGTTAGAGGTTGCCGCGCGCGGCCTGCTCGCGCTCGATGGCTTCAAACAGGGCCTTGAAGTTGCCCTTCCCGAAGCTGCGGCTGCCCTTCCGCTGGATGATCTCGAAGAAAAGCGTTGGCCGATCTTCCACCGGCTTGGTGAAGATCTGCAGCATGTAGCCTTCGTCGTCGCGATCGACCAGGATGCCTAATTTTTCCAGATCTGCGATTGGCTCATCGATCTTCCCTACGCGCTCTTGCATCTCGGTGTAGTACGTGTGGGGTACGGTGAGGAAAGGCACGCCCTGCTCCTGCAGCTTCGCTACTGTCGCCAGAATGTCGTTTGTGGCCAGTGCGATGTGCTGCACGCCGGGACCGTGGTAGAACTCCAGGTATTCTTCGATCTGCGACTTTCTTCGGCCCTCCGCCGGTTCGTTGATGGGGAATTTGACCCGCCCGTTGCCATTGGCCATGACTTTCGACATCAGGGCCGAATATTCCGTCGAGATGTCCTTGTCGTCGAAGTGCTGGTAGAGCGAGAAGCCCATGGTATTGGCGTAGAAATCCACCCAGCGGTTCATTTCGTTCCAGCCGACATTGCCGACCATGTGGTCGATGTGCAGAAGCCCCGTCGGCCGCGCCAGCGGATCGTTCTCCACGGCGCGATAGCCGGGCAGGAACGGGCCCTGATAATCGCCTCGCTCCACAAAGGTATGGAGGGTATCGCCGTAGGCGGCAATCGAAGCCATCCTCACCAGGCCGTGCGCGTCTTTCAGTTCGAAGGGCTCGCGCACGCTGCGCGCTCCACGCTTCGTCGTTTCTTTCCAGGCCTGGCGCGCATCGTCCACCCAGAGGGCCACGTCGCGCACGCCGTCGCCGTGAACGCGCACATGCTCGGCGATCTCGCCATCGGGACGCAGCGGTGTGGTCAGCACAAACCGGATCTTGCCCTGCTCCAGCACATAGGAGGCGCGGTCGCGCAGGCCGGTCTCGGGTCCCGCGTAAGCCGCCAGCTTCATGCCAAAGGCCAGGCGATAAAAGTAGGCAGCCTGGCGCGCGTTGCCCACATAAAACTCAACGTGATCGGTCCCATTCAGCGGGAGAAAATCCTTCTCGGTTGCAACTTCCGGGTGCAGCACAGTCGACATAGTAAGACCACTCCTGGGGTGAACTGAGTCCGCCCCCCTGACCCTCTCCGGAGCGCGGCGCGAGCATTACGATATACCCGGTCAGCAAGGGTTGACCAGACGGGCCGTCCATAAATTCCATGGACAAATCCCGCCAACGGGTCGGCTTACAGAGTAAGACGCATCCCCTCTTTTAGATGCTCATCCGGTCCGGCCGGTGTAACCTGTACGCGCGTGGTTGCCAAATCCCGGGCTACACCATGAACGAAATTCTGAAGGAAATTCTCCGCCATTTGGCGCCATTCGCCGGTGCATTCCACTCGCTGATTGCGCTGGCGGCGGGTGCGGGTGCGGTTCTCCTCCGGAACTGGTGGCAGCGGGTGCGGGAAAATCGGGCCGCCATGTGGCCCAGCGCGCCGGGCGAGGTTCAGGGGGCCACGGTGAAGAAATCTCAGCAGGGCAGCTGGGTGCAGGTTTCCTATCGTTATTACGCGCGTGGGGAATACCGTTATGGCCAATATCGCCGGCACTTCCGGCGCAAAGCGGCGGCGGAGGCCTTCGCGGAGGCGATCCGTGGCCGGAGCCTCCAGGTACGCTTCCAGGAAGACAAGCCGGGCGAGTCGGTTCTCCTCGAACGGGATCTGCAGATGAGCGGCATGGTCCAGATGGGCTAAAGTTCAGGGCAGCCCGAAAGCGCGGGACGGAATCCGAAATTCTGATGCCCAAGACATCGCCCCAATCAGCCACGAAGCGCGCCGCGAGCAGGAAAGCGGCGCCCCAGGCCAAGCCCCGCAAGAGCAGCCGTTCCGCATCGCCTTCCGACGCCGTCGATCAGCAGCTGGACCGCTATCGCGCCATGCGCGACTTCGCCATGACCGCGGAGCCCAGCGGATCTTCCGCGGCGAAACCGAGATCCGGCGAAGACCTGCCCTTCGTCGTGCAAAAGCACGCGGCCACGCGGCTTCATTACGACTTCCGGCTCGGGTGGCGGGGCGTGCTGAAGAGCTGGGCGGTCACCAAAGGCCCCAGCTACGTGGTGAACGATAAGCGCCTGGCGGTCGAAGTCGAGGATCATCCGATCGAATACGGAGGCTTCGAAGGCGCCATTCCCAAAGGCCAGTACGGCGGCGGCACGGTGATGGTCTGGGACCAGGGGACGTGGGAACCGGTCACGCCGGTCGACGAGGGGCTGGCGAAGGGCCACATCAAATTCATCCTGCACGGCAAGAAGCTCAAGGGACACTGGGCGCTCATCCGGATGAAGGGCGACCGCTTCGGAGAGAAGGGCAAGAACAACTGGCTCCTCATCAAGGAACACGATGAGCACGAGCGCAGCGCAGAGGCTCCCGCTATCACGGAGGAAGCGCCGGACAGCGCCGTCACCGGCCGCAGCATGGACCAGATCGCCGCGGCGGAGGACCACGTCTGGAATTCGAATAAGCCGGAGAAACCGCCGGCCAACCGCTCACGGCTGACGCGGAGAGATCTCGCGTCTAAGGCGCAACTGACCGCACGGGCGCTGCCGCCGGAGGCGCCCCGACGGGTGGCGCCGCCGGATCGCTCCTCTGCGCTTCGCGACGCGCCCAAAGAGAAGATGCCTGGCTTTCTCGGGCCGGAACTCGCCACCTCGGTAGCCGAACCACCCGAAGGCAACGACTGGCTGCACGAGCTGAAGCTCGACGGCTATCGCATTCAGATCCACGTGGACGAGCATGCCGGCAAACGGCGTGCCCGTCTTTTCACCCGCAAAGGCCTGGACTGGACCCATCGCATGCCCGCGGTTGCTGCCGCCGCTGCGCAGCTCCCCGTGCATGCCGTCGTTCTGGACGGTGAAGTCGTCGTTCTGGATGAGAAAGGCCGTACCAACTTCGCCGATCTGCAGGCCGCTTTCGATGAGAATGCACCTCATCCCCTGACGTATTTCGCCTTCGACCTTCTCCACCTCGATGGTCATAACCTGCGTCCTTTGGCGCTGGAACGGCGCAAGGCCGTTCTGGAAGGCCTGCTGCAGGAGCGAGGCGCGGAGTCCGACCCGGAACAGATCCTCCGATACAGCAGCCACGTTCGCGCGCGCGGCCGCGAGATGTTTCGCAAGGCCTGTGAAATGGGTGTCGAGGGCATCGTCTCCAAGCTGGCCAGCGCGCCGTATCGCGCCGAGCGGTCGCGTGTGTGGCTCAAATCGAAATGCGTCCTGCAGCAGGAGTTTGTCGTCGGCGGGTTCACAGAGCTTTCGAATGGGAGCCGCGGCATTGGATCGCTGCTGCTGGGGTATTACAAGGGCGACAAGCTCATTTATGCGGGCCGCACCGGCACGGGTTTCACGCGGAAGACCCACGAGCTCCTGCGGGATCGGCTCGACCCCCTGCAGCAGTCGGCCACGCCGTTTGACCATCCCCCGGCTGAGGCCAAAAAAGACGCGATCCGGGTGAAGCCGACGACCGTGGTCGAGGTACGCTTCGCCACCTGGACCAGCGACAATCTCGTCCGCCAGGCGGCGTTTCTCGGGCTGCGAGAGGACAAGAAGCCGAAAGATGTCGCGCGTGAGACCGCCGGCCCGGTTCCGAAGGCGGGCCGCCGCGAGCCATCGACCGAGAACGACGCGTCGGACGAATCGAAGCCCGCAGCTCCCCGGCAGAGAGGCGGAAGATCCGACCACCACCCCTCGCCCGCCGGCAGCGCCTCCAGGGTCACGCCTCGCTCGTCCGCGGGCCGCAAGGATCGCGCTGAGGTCGCGGGCGTCTCGATCAGCCATCCCGACAAGGTCCTCGATGAGCAAAGCGGCATCACCAAGCTGCAGCTGGCGGAATACTATGCCGCGGTCGCCGATCACGTCCTGCCGCACATCGCGCATCGTCCACTCAGCATCGTGCGTTGTCCGGAAGGCAGCGGCAAGCCCTGTTTCTTCCAAAAGCACATCGGGATGGGCGTGCCCCGGGGCATCGACAGCGTGCCCGTCGTTGCAAAAGGCGGCGGCGCGGCCGAACAGTACCTGACTCTCTCCAGCGTGGAAGGCCTGGTTGGCCTGGCGCAGTTGGGCGTGCTCGAGATCCATCCCTGGGGCTCACGGAACGAGACCCTGGAGAAGCCCGACCGGCTGATCATCGATCTCGATCCCGACGAACAGCTTGCGCGCGAGCGCCTGGTGGAGAGTGCGATCGAAGTGCGCGGGTTGATGAAGCAGCTCGGTCTGGAAAGCTTCGTCAAAAGTACCGGCGGCAAGGGCCTTCACGTCGTCGCCCCTGTGGCGCCGGAGCACGAATGGCCGGAGTTCAAGGAGTTTGCTCACAATTTCGTGCTTATGATGGAGCGCGCCAAGCCGAAGCTTTATCTGACGAAAATGACGAAAGCGGCGCGCACGGGCCGCATCTTCCTTGACTACCTGCGCAACGAGCGGGGCGCCACCGCCGTGGCTCCCTGGTCGCCGCGCGCCCGCATTGGGGTACGCGTGGCTGTGCCGCTCACCTGGGCGGAACTGGAACGCACCGACCCCAGGCAATTTTCTGTCGCCACGTTTTCCGACTGGAGATCGCGGCTGAAGCGCGATCCCTGGTTGAAAATGGATGCGGTTCACCAGAAGCTGACCGATCGAGCGATCGCCGCAGTGGCCGGCATGGCGGCGGGACGGTCAGCGCAGACGCCTTAGCGCCATCCGCGCCGCGTGATAGCCGCACATGCCGTGCACGCCCCCGCCGGGGGGTGTCGATGCGGAGCACAGATACAGATTCTTTGTGCCTGTGTAGTAGCCGCCCAGCGCCGGACGAAAGGCAAGCTGCCGGATGGACATCTCGCCGCCCATCACGTCGCCACCCACGAGGTTGGCGTCCATGCGCTCCAGCAGGGCGGGCGAGGAGATGTGGCGCTCCAGAACGCAGTCCCGGAAGCCTGGGGCAAACCGCTCCAGCTGCGCCTCGATGCGGCTGGTCATGTCCACCGTGGACGCATTGGGCACATGACAGTACACCCAGGCCACGTGTTTGCCTTCGGGCGCGCGCGTCGAGTCGAACAGGGAGGGCTGGACCACCAGGGTGAAGGGCCGTTCCGCGATCTGCCCGTGTCGGGCCGCGTATTCGGAGCGCGCCATCTCCTCGATCGTTCCACCCAGATGCACGGTGATGGATCGATGACATTCCCGAGCGCGCCAGGGAATCGGCGCCGAAAGCGCGTAATCGATCTTGAACGCTCCCGGACCATAGCGGAAATCCCGCATCGCCCGTTGGTATGTCTTCTGCAGCCGATCGCCCGCGACCCCGAGGATCTGGCGCGGCGTGAGATCGCAGAGAATCGGACCGGCATCGGCGTCCCGATCGGCGTCCAGCTCATCGAGAGAAGCGATGCGCCGGTCCGTGTGGACGCGGCCGCCATTTTGTTCGAGGCACCCGATCAGAGCGCTGGTGATGGTTTGTGCTCCGCCGCGGGGAATCGGCCAGCCCACCACATGCGCGGCGGCGCCCAGGACCAGCCCCACGGCGGAGCTCATGGCCTCGTCCAGACTCAGAAACGAATGCGCTGCCAGTCCGCCAAAGAGCGCCTGGGCGCGCTGCGAACGGAAGGTCCGCGTGGCGAGGCTCATCGCCGGCTGCATGGCTTTGCGGCCGAACTGCGCCATCAGCCAGGGGCGGCGGGGAATCCCGGTCACGGGCTTCATGGCATCGCGAATGAAATCGCCCCAGTGGAGCGCCAGCGGCTCCATCAGCTCGCGCCACGCTGCTCCATCGGGGCCCAGGACCATCTCCTGATCTTTCAGGCTGTGCTCGAGCGTGACCGCGGTGCCGTCGTCCAGCGGGTGCGCGACGGGCGCGGTGCCGTGAATCCACTGCAGGCCATGCTCCGCCAGCGGCAGAGAGGAGAAGAAGGGCGATGCGGCCGCCATGGGATGCACCGCCGAACCGAAATCATGGCGGAAGCCGGGCAACGTGAGCTCGAGCGTGCGCGCTCCGCCACCGGGCTGCGCCTCAGCTTCGTAGACGTCGACCGCCAGCCCGGCGCGCGCCAGCACCACAGCGGCTGCCAGGCCATTCGGTCCCGCCCCGATCACGTACGCACGACGCATGCTGCTCTCCTGTGGTGGCTCAGCCCAATGCCGCAGGCTGTTTTTCCTGCCGCTGACGCACGCGCTGCTTCACGAAGTACAGCAGGTAGATCACCACAGCCAGATTGATGATCAGCAGCACCGCCCGGATCCACGTGATGTGGCGCAGGATCTCAAAAAACTCCCAGGGCAGGAAGGAGGCGGTGAGGACGAGCGTGACGTACTCCGCCCACGCCTTCTCCAGAACAAGCCCGGTCCCCTCAATCATATCCAGCGCGGCGATGGCAAACACCACCGCGGTGATCTGCTTCAGCCGGTGCGGGTCGATGAGCGCCACTTTATCCAGGAAGAGATTGACGAAATGTCCTTCCGGGTCGAAGCGCATCGAGAGGATGAAGCGCTCGGCGAGGTCCATCAGATCCTTGTGGAGCAACCGCATCGCGCCAATCCCGAGCAGGATGAACAGAAGCGCCTGCAGCAGCTTGAACACGCCGATGGCGATGATCCATCGATCATGATGCAGGCGAGGCCGGGAAGCCCGAAGCTGGAGGGAGGAGGGAGTCATACCGCGCCAGCGCGCGTCTTTCCTCTTCGCATCTTCCCACAATTTCCGTTACGAATTCCAGAAGCAGCGCGTACCACTATTGCGCCACCAGGCGGTCTGCGGCGCGTTTCAGATAGGGAGCCAGCTTTTCGAGCGCGGCCTCGGCGCCGATGCCGTGGCGGGCCCGCAGCTGATCCACCTTGCCATGCTCGATAAACCGATCGGGCCAGCCGATGCGGACGACCGGGGTGTCGATGCCCATTTCGCTCAGCGCCTCCATGACGGCACTGCCAAAGCCGCCCATCAGCACGGCGTCCTCAAAGGTCACGACTGCCATTGCGCCCCGGGCATACCGGGCCAGCAGATCCCGATCCAGCGGTTTGATGAAGCGGGGATTGATTACCGCGGCCGAATAGCCCTGCTCCCCGAGGGTTTGCGCCAGTTCCCGCGCCATCGGCAGCAGCGCGCCCAGGCCGAGAATCGCCACGTCCTCGCCTTCCTGCACGACCAGACCGCGGCCGATCGGAACGGCCTCTGGTTTTGCCTTGACCACGGCGCCCGGCCCGGTGCCCCGGGGATAGCGAATGGCACTGGGCCCGGGATGCCGGACGGCCGTCAGCATCATGTCCGCCAGCTCGTCCTCGTCCGTGGGCGCCATCTGCACAATGTTCGGCACTCCGCGCAGGTAAGCGATATCGAACAGCCCATGGTGGGTCGGCCCGTCGTCGCCGCTCAGTCCGGCGCGATCCATGCAGAACACCACGGGCAGATTCTGCAGACAAACGTCATGCACGATGGGATCGAACGCCCGCTGCAGAAACGTCGAGTAAATCGCGCACACCGGCCGGAAGCCCTGAGTTGCCATCCCCGCCGCAAAAATCACGGCGTGCTCTTCGGCGATGCCAACGTCGAAGTACCTTTTCGGGTGGTGCGGTCGAAACAGGTCCAGAGCGGTACCGTTGGGCATAGCCGCGGTAATGGCGACAATTTTGTCGTTGTCGTTGGCCAGTTTCACCAGGGTTTCCGCAAACACCTCGGAGTACGTCCGCTGTCCCGTGGACGGGGTTTTGCCGGTTTCCGGGTCGTAGGGCCCGAGGCCGTGGAACTTTTTCTGCCGGTCCAGTGCCGGCTGAAATCCCCGCCCCTTCTGCGTAATCACGTGCAGCAGCACGGGCCGCTCCTGCTGCTTCAGGAACTTAAAGGTCTCGATCAGTAACCCGACATTGTGGCCGTCGACGGGGCCGTAATACGTCAGGCCGAACTCCTCAAACAGAAACGACGGCCACAGCATGCCTTTGGCCGCTTCCTCGGCGCGCTTCACCATTTGCAGGGCGCTGCGGCCGCCGATGCGCTCCAGCAGACGGGACGCGCTGTCGTGCAGCTGGCTCACATGCTGGTTGGTCACAATTTTGTGCAGGTACCTGGCGATCGCGCCAACGTTGCGATCGATCGACCATTCGTTGTCATTCAGCACCACGATCAGGCGCCGGGTCTGATCGGCGATATTGTTCAGCGCCTCGAAGGAAATGCCATTCGTAAAGGCGGCATCTCCGGCCAGTGCCACCACATGCTCACGGCCGCCGGCCAAATCCCGGGCCACGGCCATGCCCAGCGCCGCCGACAAGGCTGTCCCCGCATGGCCCGCGCCATAGCAATCGTGCTCGCTCTCGCTGCGCAGCATAAAGCCGTTCAGGCCGCCCGGCTGCCGGATCGTGTCCAGCCGGTCGCAGCGTCCGGTCAGCATTTTGTGGACATAGGCCTGATGGCTTACGTCAAAAACGAACTTGTCGCGCGGGGTTTCAAACACCGAATGCAGAGCCAGGGTCAGCTCCACGACCCCAAGATTCGGACCCAAGTGGCCGCCGGTCTTCGACAGCGTCACAATCAGCCGCTCGCGAATCTCCTGAGCCAGAGACTCCAGTTGCGGGATCGTGAGTTTTCTCAGGTCAGCGGGGGAATGAATCGTGTCGAGAAAATTGCCCATCGGGATTCCAGAGGGGCCGCATGGAGCAGCAACGGGCAGCGGACCAGATGTGCCGGAACCAAAAAGACCCCATCCCCAACTTACGTCCGGCAAAGTCAGGCGATTTGTGGGTCTCCGTCCGGAACTTCCTCTGAATACTGAGTATACCGGGATTAGTCCGGGGTTGTTTCCCGGCCTGCATGAGCGCTTTTTGACGCGCCGGGCCTAATGAATCGTCCGTCTCCAGCGCCCGACCGCCTCCGCCATTCTCTCCGCCCGAACCTGCATTCCTTCGGCGCTCTCCAGCATCTCCCGCCGCAGCTCCCCATCGGTCACGGCATCGGCTGCGCGCCGCACCTGCTCCGCCAGATCGGCCAGCGCCGCCGCCGTCTCGTCCAGTTTGCGGATCAGTTCCATGGGCGTTTCCGTCATCGGGCCGGCACCGCGGGAAACAGGAATCGCAGCATGGGCCGCACACGTTCGGCCCACGCCGCCTCGTCGTGCGTACCGCCGGTCACAACCGCGAAGTGCTGGTCGACTCCCTCTCGCCAGCCGTTCGCCTCAAGTCGCGCGTGGAGGCGCTCCGCGTCCGCCAGCGTGCGCCGTCCCTCCTGATCGCCCACGTCCAGCCAGATGCGCGGACGCTGTGGGAGCGCCGGAGCCAGGTCATCCACCGTTCGCAGGATCGAGCGATGATTCCACCACACCGACGGCGACAGGACCGCCAGCTTGCCAAAGATCTCAGAATGCTGCAAACCCAGCCACAGCGATACCAGACCGCCAAGCGATGATCCGCCCAGCCCGGTCTGCGTCGCGCCATTCCGCAGGCGATACCGGCTGTGGAGGAACGGCAGCAGCTCGCGGATCAGCATTTCGCCATAGAGCCGCGCTTCGCCGCCTCCCAGCTTCCAGTCGCGTGTCGGCGTGTATTCCGCCAGCCGACGTTCGCCGGCGTTGGCGACGCCCGCAATCACCAGCGGTTCTACTTCTCCCGTTTCAATGCCTGCATCCGCGTGCTCGGCGACACGCCAGGTGCGTCCGCGAACGAACGCCGTCTCCGGATCGAACAGGTTCTGCCCGTCCTGCAGGATCAGCAGCGGGTAGGCGCGCCCCTCGTCCTGCTCATATCCAGGTGGGACGTACACCCACACGTCGCGTTCGCCCGGCAAGAATCGGCTCGCAAACCCTTCATGTCTCCGCACCCGCGGGTGGGGCGGCTCACTCGGCGGCGGGGCGTTGGAGGTTGTGGGCTGCGGCTGGGTCGCCAATTCCGATTTTCCCCGTCCCCTGGTGCGGTCTTTCTGCCGGCGCTCTCCACTGCGTTCGCGCATCGGTTCACCGATGTTTTACGATACCGTAACTTTCGCAAATCACCGATATGAACCGCGAATATCACAAGTGGCATTCTTCGCGCCTCGGGCGCGACATGGAACTTCTTCTCTTCGGCCACGCCGGCCTGCCCGTCGTCGTCTTCCCTTCCTCGCAGGGCCGCTTTTACGAATTCGAGGACCGCGGCCTGATCGGGGCCGTCGCGCACAAGCTGGACGCCGGCCAGATCCAGCTTTTCTGCCTCGATTCCGTGGATGCCGAGAGCTGGTACAACCGGGGCGTTCCCCCGCGCTGGCGGATCGCGCGGCACATGCAATACGAAAGCTACGTCCTGGACGAGGTGCTGCCGCTTCTACGCCAGAGGAACGGCAACCCGCACCTCATCTCCCTGGGATGCAGTTTCGGCGGCTATCACGCCGTCAATATCGCCCTCCGCCATCCCGACCGCTTCACGGGGTTCCTCTCCATGAGCGGCGCCTTCGACGTCAGCGGTTTCCTTCATGGCTATTACGATCCGGATGTGTACTTTCACACGCCGCCGCACTTCCTTGCCAATCTCAGCGACCCCTGGTATTACGAGCGCTATCGGCGTAACACGTACATCCTCGCCTCCGGATGGGACGACCACTGCCTCGGCCAGAGCCAGAATCTCGCGCGCATCATGGGGGAAAAAGGCATTCCCCACCAGCTGTATATCTGGGACTCATGGAATAGTCACGACTGGCCTACGTGGGCCAGGATGATGAACGAGTATCTGTAAGGCCAGCGCCGGGCGAGCGCGGACCGAGCGCCGCGCGAGCAGGCCGAGAGGCTACAGCTGCAGGATTGCCGGCGGGGCCTCTCCGGCGCCCATCCCCTGCAGCAACAGCAGCAGGGAGATCAGCACCAGAATCATGCCGATTACTGTCAGGATCTGAAAAGTTGCCTGCCATCGGGACGAATCCAGCTTCTTCGGCAGGCTGTCGGCTCGGGGTACCAGATGCAGAAAATTCTCGCGGGACACGGTTACTCCTCGTGCAACAGACAGCGCCCTGCGGGGGCCATCCTGTTGTCACTCTGAAGGAACGGTCCCTCATCCGACGGTGACCGCCGTCACAAACCTGCTGGCCGGCCTGGCAGCCGAGTCTGCCCGAATCGTCTCTTCCGAAGCACCAAAACGAAAGGAGCCGGCGGACCGGCTCCTTTCACAGGCTTCCCGACAGCGCTCAATTAGGGATGGTCGTCGTGATCATGGTGGCGCCGGAAGTGGTCATATTCCATCTGGTATCCACGGCGGAAGCCATCCCGAAAATCGGGCCGCTGGTCCCTGGGCCGATCGGGATGACGGAAGTCGTCGTGCCGGCGAGGATCGGGTGGCCGATGGGCATCGATGTCGTGCCGCGCGGCCGTTATCCCGTCCTTGAATCCGCTGTGCCAGGCGGAGGACCAGGTGCCCGGCGGCTCCATCGGCTCCCAGGCTCCGGGCGGCGGGGGACCCTCCTGGGCGCGGGCCATGAATGTTGTGCCGCCGGTAAAAGCCAGACCTGCGATCAAAGCAATGACCAGTTTTGTCTTTTTCATCATTCGCTCCTGACGTCTTCGTGGGATGATGCAGCCTTTCCTCTGGTGGGATGCGGCAGCCCGCACGGAAAACGGGAGGAACCGGCATGAAATTGCAGGGACTCCGCTGAAAATGAACCAGTTGCCGGGCAACTTTTCGCCAGGAGACTACGCGCGCAGTTCCCGGGAACCCGTCCCGATCTCAATCGCCAGCGCTTCCGCCCATTCCGAGGCAGCATCGACGAGACAGTCTGAAGGAATATCGTCGACGGTATGCGAGGACAAGCCGAACCGGCAGCCGATGGCCCACGCGCCGGCGCGTCGCGCGGTAAGGATATCCACGCTGGAATCGCCCACCATGAGCGTTTCCTGGGGGGAGACCTCCGCCTCCCGGATGAGCGTATCCAATCCTTCGGGATCGGGCTTCTTTGTCGCGAAACTGTTCCCGCCGTAGATGCGAAACATATACGGGCTCAGTCCCAGGGCGTCACAGATCGCCACGGAGGGCCCGATCGGCTTGTTCGTCAGCACGGCCATTCTGCGCGGCGAACCCTCGGCCGTCACGCGCATGGCTTCCAGGGATTCGAAAACGCCAGGGTAAACGTAAGTGTGGTCGAGTTTGTGCTCGCGATAATGCGCCAGAAAATGCTGCAGCGCATTTTCCACCAGGGTCTCATCGTCCGGATCCCCGAGCGCCCGGCGGACCAGCATGCCGGCCCCGTCGCCGATGTAGGTGGCGATGAGTGCTTCAGGAAGGGGAGGGCGGCCAAACTCAGTCAGCATCGCGTTGATCGAGTTGGTCAGATCGAGCCGCGAATCGATCAGCGTCCCGTCCAAATCGAAAACAATCAGGCGAATTCTGCCGGCGGGGATGGGATTGTGCAGATGCAGCATGGTTCCAGTGTACGGGGCGACCGCCGGAGGGCGCGATGAGCGCGCCCGCACAAGACTCTGAACAGGCCTCAGGTATGCTCTCTCCATGCGGAAACTGCTCGTCTCTGCGCTGCTGAGCGCAGCCTGCCTCGCCGTCGTGCCTGTGGCCCACGCAGCCGATGAAAACCACTTCCCTTCCAATGAAGACCTGCGGCATGTGCGCTCCATCGCTGAACCGAAGCTCTCGCCCGATGGCCAGCGGGTGCTGCTGCAGGTGAGCGATGCGACCGCCGATGGGGGCAAGAGCCATTTGTGGCTCATCGATGTCAAGGACGATACGGCCCGGCAGCTTACGTATTCTCCTGCGAGCGAAAAGCGCGGCGAGTCGGCCGGCGCGTGGATGCCCGACGGCGAGAGCATCCTGTTTCTTGCCCATCGTGGCGAGCACACGGAGCTGTATCGGCTGCCCATGAACGGCGGCGAGGCGCATGCCTTCGACGTGAAAATCGTGCCTCCCGTCGATGAATCGAAAGAGTCCGGCGCCATTCCCCCGGCGAAGAACGACCACGGCGACAACGACAGCACGAAATCTGAGCCGGTGGAAGCCGATATCGCGCGCTACTTCGTCGCCCCGGATGGAAAAACCATCGCCATCC
The DNA here is from genome assembly GCA_036269135.1 of Acidobacteriaceae bacterium. Lineage (GTDB taxonomy): Bacteria > Acidobacteriota > Terriglobia > Terriglobales > Acidobacteriaceae > Palsa-343. Next base: position 79,002 of record DATASQ010000023.1, on the reverse strand, counting down.
TCATCCGCGATCCTGAAACACCCGGCGAGAAGAAAGAACACGACGAGAAGGCCGATGCTGTGAACGTGGACCAGAGCCAGCACGGAACCCGTCTCTACCTGCTCGACGCGCAGACGGGGAAATTGACGAAGACCGCCGTTCTCCCCAACGTGGAGCGGGTCGCCTGGGCAGAGCAAAGCGATCGCCTGCTTGCCCTCTGCGAGCCCATGCACGACGAAGGCGACATCTCTCCGGGAGCCACCGCCTGGATTCTCACGGCTTCCGATCCGGATCACCCGAAGCAGATCACCAGCGCTCCTAAAACAATTGGGTCGGCAAGCTGGTCCCCTGACGAGCACCAGGTTTACTTCCTCGCACAGGCAAAGGCGGACGCTCCACCCGGCTACAGCGATCTGTATGCGCTGACCCTGGCCGACGGCGCCGTTCGCGACCTGAGCGATGGCTTCGACGGCAGCGTGGGCCGCGGCACGCCGATCGTTGTCGGGGATGCGGTTCTCGAAGCTGTGGAGACCGGTACGCACACCACCATCGCGCGCTTCGTGGGAGGCCGCCACGAACTGCTGCATTTTGACACCGGCACTGTGACGCAACTGAACACCAATGCGCGGCGGACGGGATGGGTGTGGATCGGCGCTTCGAGCGACCGGCCGCCGGCCTTGTTTTACGCGGGCAAGCCTGGTCAGGAGCCGACCCTATTGAAGACGCCCGATTTAGTCCCGACCGCATGGACGCCCGTGCATTCGCAGCTGGTGAGCTGGAAGGACGACAACCTCACCATCGAGGGGCTGCTCTATCTTCCGCCCCAGGCGGAGCACCACAAGGTGCCGCTGATCGTCGACGTGCACGGCGGGCCGACGGGCGCGTGGGAAGACTCGTGGATTCCCATCACGCAGTTTCTGATCGGCCAGGGATGGGCGGTGCTGCGGCCCAATCCGCGGGGCAGCACGGGGCGCGGCGCGGCTTTTGCGGCGGCCAACCGAAACGACATGGGGGGCGGCGATTATCGCGACATCATGGCCGGCGTCGATACAGTGATCGCGAAGTATCCTGTCGATCCCGACAAGCTCGCGCTCATCGGCTACAGCTATGGCGGCGAGATGGCGGGGTTCGTGGAGGGCCGCACCGATCGCTTCAAGGCCATCGTCGCAGGCGCGCCGGTCATCGACCAGGAGAGCGAATACGGCACGGAAGATGGTTCCTGGTACGATCGCTGGTTCTACGGCGGACATCCCTGGGAGCATCCCGAATCCGCATGGCGGCAGAGCCCCCTGGCCGATGCGGCGAAGGCGAAGACGCCGTTCCTGCTGCTGCAGGGGGAAAGCGACAAGACCGATCCGCTGGGGCAAAGCGAGGAAATGTATCGGGCGCTGCGGCAGATGGGGGTCCCTGTCGAGTTCGTCGAATACCCTCGCGAAGACCACGGGCCGCTGGCGGGCGGAATCTTCGGCATGCCCAGCCCGGAACCCTGGCATGGGTTCGACGGCCGCCAGCGAATCGTGACGTTCATCAGGAAGGGCTTTGGCGAATAGTACCGGACAGGGTTAGACGGTTCAGGTTGATTCGATCAGCAGGCTCTGCGCCCTGGCGTCGGCAGGGGCGCTGGCGAAGTGCAAATCAGGCAGATCTTCGACCGCTCGCCGCAGCGACTGCTCCCAGCGCGCATGGATGACCTGTAATTCGGAATCATCTCTCGTGAACTTCCGATAGCAATCCAGCTGCAGGCTGTCTCGGCGGTAGAGGAGCAGCTCGATCGGGGGTCCGATGGCTCCGTTCGAGCGCATGGTGGCGTCGAAGGAGAGCAGCGCGTATTTGGCCGCCACCATCAGGCTGGTGGAGCGGAAGACGATGCCGCGGTCCAGCAACGGGCGCCCGTATTTATATTCGCCGAGCTGCAGGAAGGGGGATTCTTCGGTCGCGCTGATGGGGTTGCCCTGGGGATAGATCATGTAGAGGCCGGGCTCCTCGCCCCGCACCTGCCCTCCCAGCAGCAGATGAACATTGAAGGAGTAGTTATCCCGCTCCAGCGCCGCCCGGTCCAGCTCAGCCACCTGCCGAATGCACTCCCCCAGCTCACGCGCCGCCTCGTAGATTGAACCGGCCTGCGCCAGTCCTGTACCCGCGTCGAACCCCGCCCGGACCCGATTGATCACCGACTGACTGAGCGACAGGCTGCCGCTGCAGAGGACGACAAACGCGCGCTCGCCCGGCTGGCAAAACGTATGCATCTTGCGTGCGATGTTCAGATCGTCGAATCCGGCGTTCGTGCGCGAATCCGAGGCCATCACCAGACCTTCTCGTGTCATGATGCCAAGACAGTACGTCATTGCAGGCGGTGCGTCTCCGGAGCGGATTGCAAGCTGGTACCGCCATTGTGACAGCTTTTCCCGGGGTCTCCAAAGGTATCTCACAACATCGCTCCGGGGGATCACATCCAAGAACTACCGTGGAGGCACGATGCTCCTGCATTTGGGCTATGACATCCATTTCGATCTGCCGGAGGCGGCCGCCTGCGTGGCTCAGCTCCGCGTCCATCCTTCCCGCATAGCGGGTTTGCGCGAACCCGACCTCGTCAGCGTGGAGCCGGAAACCGCCGTGGAGGAGTACATCGACTCGTTCGGCAACCTGTGTTCGCGCTTCCAGGGCAGGCCCGGTCCGCTCCGCCTCAGGAACAGCTTCCTCTTTGAGGACTCCGGGGAGCCGGATGCGGTCAATGGCAACGCCGCCGCCCACCCGGTCGCTGAACTCCCCGCCGAGACCCTGCGCTTCCTCCTCGGCAGCCGCTATTGCGAGGTGGATGCGCTCGCCGCCGCCGCCTTCGACCTTTTCGGACCAACGGCGGCAGGCTGGCAGCGCGTCCAGAAAATCTGCGACTGGGTCCATGAGAAAGTCACCTTCGGCTATTCCTGGGCGCGGCCCACCAAGACCGCCCTGGATGTATTCACCGAACGAACCGGCGTGTGCCGCGACTTCCAGCACCTGGCCATTACCTTTTGCCGGGCCATGGGGATTCCCGCCCGCTATGCCGCCGGCTATCTGGGCGACATCGGCATTCCGCCGGCGCCCTCCCCGATGGATTTCAGCGCCTGGTTCGAGGTCTATCTGGAAAATCGATGGTGGACCTTTGACGCCCGGCACAATATTCCGCGTATCGGGCGGGTCCTGATGGCCACGGGACGCGACGCAGCGGACGTAGCTTTCTTCACTTCGTTCGGAACGGCCAATCTGCAAAGTTTTCTGGTGATTTCAGAAGAGGTCCCGAGCGATCCGAAGAGCGCCCAGCCGGCGGCGGTCTGAGTTGCGGCGATTCGCCTCCCGCGGTGCTTTCCCGATATACTTTGCGCCTCTCCCAACAGACCGAAATTGCGCTCTCGAAATCAACAAGGAGAAAAGCTATGCCCAGCTATCTGTTGCAGCTGTCGTACACGTCCGCGGCTCTTGCGGCGCTCATGGAGCATCCACAGGATCGGATCGACGCCGTCCGTAAACCGATCGAGAAACTCGGTGGCAAAATCGATCGCTTTTACCTGTCGTTTGGAAAGTATGACGTGGTGGGGATCGTGGAGATGCCGAATAACGTCAGCGCCGCAGCCTTTTCCATGGCTTTGGGAGCGGGCGGCGCGTGCGCCGACGTGCACACAACGCCGCTGATGACCACGGAAGAAGGAATGGAAGTGATGCAGAAGGCGGCCGGCTGCGGATACAAGCCGGCGACGAAGAAGTAATGCGAAAATGCGGGGCGCCGGGGGGCTACGGTTTCCCGGCCCCCGCACTTTCCAGCCTGGCCTCCGCCTCGCCCATCACCTCGTTGGCGAGGGCGTACTTGCGCGCGTCGTCTCCGGCTTCGTTCCACAGATTCCGGCCCTGCTGCATCTGGGCCTCGGCGGCGCCGGTATCAATCTCTTCAGGCTTCTGCGCGTACTCCGCCAGAATGGTTACGCGATCCGGCAGAACCTCCACGAACCCGCGGGCTACGCTATAGCGCTGGTCGCCGCCTTCGCCGCCGTGCAGGCGCACCTCGCCTGCGCCAATCTCAGCCAGCAGGGGAGCATGGCCACGCAGGACCTCGAGGTATCCGGTTTTGGCCGGGATCTCGACCGCCTCGACGGCCTGATCCACCAGAATGCGGTCAGGCGACACCAGCCGGACTTTCAGCGTATCCGCCATTACTTCGCAACCGCCTTCAGCTTCTCGGCCTCTTCCAGCACTTCCTCAATCGTGCCGCGCATGTAGAACGCCTGCTCCGGCACGTCGTCGTGCTTGCCTTCGATCACTTCCTTAAAGCTGCGCACCGTGTCGGCGATCTTGCAGTACTTGCCGGGGATGCCGGTGAACTGCTCGGCCACGTGGAACGGCTGCGAAAGGAACTTCTGCACTTTGCGGGCGCGCGAAACCGTGATTTTGTCTTCTTCCGACAGCTCGTCGATGCCCAGAATGGCGATGATGTCCTGCAGGTCCTTGTAGCGCTGCAAAATGCGCTTGACGCCCTGGGCCACGTCGTAATGTTCCTGGCCCACGGCACGCGGTGAAAGAATGCGCGAAGTCGAGGCCAGCGGATCGACCGCGGGATAAATCCCCAGCTCCGACAACGGACGCGACAGCACCGTGGTGGCATCGAGGTGAGCAAAGGTCGTCGCCGGCGCCGGATCGGTAAGATCGTCGGCGGGCACGTAAACGGCCTGCACCGAGGTGACCGATCCCCGCTTGGTGGAGGTGATGCGCTCCTGCAGCTCGCCCATCTCCGTGGCCAGGTTCGGCTGGTAGCCGACGGCGGACGGCATGCGGCCGAGCAGCGTCGAAACCTCCGACCCTGCCTGGGTGAAGCGGAAGATGTTGTCGATGAAGAGCAGCGTGTCCGCGCCTTCTTCATCGCGGAAAAATTCAGCGACGGTCAGGCCGGTGAGCGCCACGCGCAGACGCGCCCCGGGCGGCTCGGTCATCTGGCCATAAATCAGGGCGGCCTTCGACTTGGCGGGCTCCTTGAGGTTGATGACGCCCGACTCCTGCATCTCGAGCCAGAGGTCGTTCCCCTCGCGGGTGCGCTCGCCCACACCGGCAAACACCGAGAATCCGCCGTGCTGGGAGGCGACGTTGTTGATCAGCTCCTGGATGATGACGGTCTTGCCGACGCCGGCGCCGCCAAACAGGCCAATCTTGCCGCCCTTGAGAAAGGGCTGGATCAGGTCGATGACCTTGATGCCAGTCTCGAACATTTCCTCGTGGGTCGACTGCTCGTCGAACGCCGGGGCTGGGCGATGAATGGGCTTTCGCTCCTTCGCGTCGACCGGACCCAGTGCGTCGACCGGCTGCCCGATCACGTTCAGCACGCGTCCCAGGGTTGCGCGACCCACCGGTACCGTGATGGGGCCGCCCTGATCGATGGCCTTCATGCCGCGCACCATACCTTCGGTGGCTTCCATGGCCACGCAGCGCACACGGCCTTCGCCGAGGTGCTGCTCCACTTCGAGAATCACGTTGATGGGCACCGGGACGGTGAAGCCGTCGCTCACCACACGCAGCGCCTGGTAAATGGGAGGCATGGTCGCCTCTTCGAACTGCACGTCCACCGCGGGACCGGAAATCTGTACCACTCTGCCGATGTTCTCTGCCATAAATCTCGCTCTAGATGGCGGCTGCGCCGCTCACGATTTCGATAATTTCCTTGGTGATCGCTGCCTGACGAACGCGGTTCATGGTCAGGGTCAGCGAATCGATCATGTCCGAGGCGTTGTTGGTCGCCGAATCCATGGCCGTCATACGCGCGGCATGTTCGGCGGCTACCGATTCCAGGGTCGCGTGATACAGCTGCGAGGTGACGTAGCGGGGCAGCACATCCGCAAAAATCTCCGCCGGCGGCTGCTCGTAGATGTAGTCCACCTCGGCGGTTCCGAAGTGCTTCGCTTCGTCCTCGATCTGCTTCTGCGCTGCCGCGGCTTCCTGCGGATAGAGACTCACACCCGCTGACAGAGCCGCTTCCGCCGCTCTCTCCCGCTCTTCCGCGGTGAACTCCTGCGCCTCCGCCAGTTGCTGCTCGCCCAGTGTCAGGATGGGCAGCACACGCTCCACGACGACCCGCTGCTGAATCACCGATTTGAACTCGTTGTAAACCAGGTACGCCGCGTCGATCTCTTCATGCGTATAGCGCGCGATGATCTCTTCGGCCATCTCGCGAATCCGCTCGTAATCCAGCTTTTCCAGGAGCCCGGTTGGTTCGCCGATGACTTCAATGTTGCTGCTCCGCCGGCGCTCCCGGCGGCTTGAGCCTTCCGGGGGGTCAGAGAACTGAGCAGCCGGGTACCGCCGGCGGAAAAGATCGCGCCCCTTGCGCCCGATTGCCTCGATGTCGATCTTCTTGCGGTCATTCTCGAGAATGAAGTTCGCAGCGGCCTTAAAAATATTGTTGTTGAACGCGCCCGCGAACCCCTTATCCCCGGAAACCACAACCAGTAGAATGCGCTTCTCGGGCCGCGTCAGCAGCAGCGGATGCCGGCATTCGCCCGTTTCCGGATCGTAGATTTCGGTCCGGCGCTTCAGCGACTCCAGCACGCTGGCCAACATCGCCGCGTAAGGACGCGCGGCAACCGCCCGCTCCTGAGCGCGCCGCAGCTTCGCCGCCGAAACCATCTTCATGGCTTTGGTGATCTGGCGCGTGTTGCGCACGCTGCGGATACGCCGCCGTAGATCGAGAACGTTGGCCATTCCTTACCGGGCCGCTCCTACCGGCTGCGCATCTTCCTTCTTCTTTTCCTGCGAATCCAGCGGTTGCACGGCGCTCTGCTTCAGCCTGGCCCCCTCATGTTCCGCCAGGAAGTTCTGCTTGTATTCTTTCAGCGCCGCATGGATGCGGTTCCGCAAATCGTCGTCCAGCGCCTTCTTCGTCGCAATATCGCTCAGCAACTGGCTCTGCGCCGAATCCAGGTAGGGATAGAGCCCGTCCTCGAAGGCGCGGATCTGCTCCACCTTCAGGTCGTCCAGATAGCCCTGCGTCCCGGCAAAGAGAATGATCACCTGCTTTTCGGCCGGAATCGGATGGAACTGCGGCTGCTTCAGCAGTTCGGTCAAACGCTTTCCACGGTTCAGCTGATTCTGCGTAATCTTATCCAGGTCGCTGCCGAACTGTGCAAAGGCGGCCAGTTCCCGATACTGCGCCAGATCAAGCTTCAGCGTGGAACCCACCTGCTTGATCGCCTTGATGGCCGCCGAAAAGCCCACGCGCGACACGGACAGGCCCACGTTCACCGCCGGGCGCACGCCGGAGTTGAACAGATCCGTCTCCAGGAAGATCTGCCCGTCGGTAATCGAAATCACGTTGGTCGGAATGTACGCCGACACGTCGCCTGCCTGCGTCTCAATGACCGGCAGTGCCGTGAGCGAGCCGCCGCCATTCTTGTCGCTCAGCTTTGAGGCGCGCTCCAACAGCCGGGAGTGGAGATAGAAAACGTCGCCGGGATAGGCTTCGCGGCCGGGCGGCCGGCGCAACAGCAGCGAGATCTCGCGATAAGCGATGGCGTGCTTCGACAGATCGTCAAAGATCACCAGGGCATGACGGCCCTTGTCGCGGAAGTATTCGCCCAAAGCGCATGCGGCGTAGGGGGCCAGATACAGCATGGGCGCCGGTTCCGACGCGGACGCGGCCACCACGATGGTGTGGCCCATGGCGTCGTACTCTTCCAGGGTCTGCACCACCTGGGCAATCGAAGAGCGCTTCTGCCCGATCGCGCAGTAAATGCAGATCAGGTCGTTGCTCTTGTTGTTGATGATGGTGTCCAGCACCACGGCGGTCTTGCCGGTCTGGCGATCGCCAATGATCAGCTCGCGCTGGCCACGGCCGATCGGAATCATGGAGTCGATGGCCTTCAGCCCGGTCATCATGGGCTCACGCACCGGCTGGCGATCGATAACGCCTGGCGCCAGCCGTTCCACGGGCAACATCGCGGAGCTCTGAATCGGCCCCTTGTCGTCGATGGGCTGACCCAGCGAGTTCACGACGCGCCCGATCATGGCGTCGCCCACCGGCACGCTCAGAATCTTGCCTGTGCGCTTCACCTGGTCGCCTTCGCGCACCTCGGTGTAGTCGCCGAGCAGCACGCTGCCCACCTGATCCTCTTCGAGACTCATGGCCAGACCGGCGATGCCGTGGGGAAACTCCAGCAGCTCGCCAGCCATCACCTTGTCCAGTCCGTGCAGGCGAGCGATACCATCGCCCAGGGTGATGACGGTTCCGACCTCATCGACGCGCATCTTCGCGTCGTAATTGGCAATTTGCTCCTTCAGGAGCGCTGTGATTTCGTCTGCCTTGATTTGCGCCATGCTCTTCTGTTTCCGAATCCTGTTGTGCTGCTGTGGGTTTGCTTAACTCGCTGTCAGTTCTTCCCGGAGCCGCTCGAGCCGCCCGCGCACCGAACCGTCGTACACCGTGCTTCCGACCTGAACCACGGCTCCCCCGATCAGGGAGCTGTCTTCTTCGTAATGAGCGTCCACCTGGCCGCCGGTCAGGTCGGCAATCTGCTTTTCCAGTTCCCGCCGCTCCGGTTCGTCCAGTTTGCGCGCGGAAATCACCTTCGCTTCGGAGATGTTCAGCCGCCGGTTCACCTCTCGCCGAAACTCGGCCAGCACGTCGTCGAGCCCGGCGATGCGATCGTTGCGAATCAGCACCGCGACAAAGTTTCTCGCCTGCTGCGACATCTGCAGGCGGGCATTCAGCTTGTCCAGGAGCGCCACTTTTTGCTCCACCGGGAACGACGGATCCATGAAGAATTCACGCAAAGGCCGGCTCTCGTGCCATGCGGCGGCGAAATCCGCCAGCTGCCGCTGGGCGTCCTGCACATTCAGCCGCCCCTCAAACAGCACATCTGCGAAGGCACGCGCGTATCGGGATGCAAAACTCGCCATTTACGCCTTCCCCTTCGACCCGGTGTTCAGGCTTTTACCAAATTCGCGAATCAACGCTCGATCCGTATCCGCGGAAAGCTGCAGTTTGCGCATGGCGTGATCGATCGCCAGATCGGCCGCGAATTTCTTCAAATCGCGCTGGGCCGCGGCCTGGGCGGCAGCGATCTCCTGCTCAGCCGAAGCCACAATCCGTTCACGTTCCGATTCCATTGCCGCATGGACGCGTTTTTCATCCTGCACGGCCTCATGTTCCACCTGCAGGCGGATCGCGTCGATTTCCGAATCCAGCCGCTGCAGCCTCGCTTCCACCTCGGCCAGCCGGCGATTGGCCTCCTCGGTGGCAGTCCGCGCGCCTACCAGATCCTGCTGCAGCTTCTCCGAGCGGTTCCGGAACAGCTTCGGAATGATCCTGAACAACACGATCAGGATCGCCCCCAGCAGCACACCGGAGTTAACGTCCTCAAAAATCTCCGCCGCGGTTTCCGTGCGGACGTGCAAAATCCGGGCAATCGCCTGCACGGTCGCCGAATGGCGGTACTGATCAATCTGATTCTCGCCTTCCGGCGCGTCCATGTGCTCGTCTTTGGCGATCGACCGGGCGGCTGCCTGAGAAGGCGTGGGCGCTGCCTGAGCCTGGATTTGGGCGCGGAGCCGCGGCGCTGTCATTCCCGACAGCGAAACGAAAATACATACCAGACAGAGATTGAGGACAGTCCGCTTCAATGCACGCTCTCCGCCGCGGTCGAAGGCAGGACCGCCGCCAGCACCTGTGCCGCCAACTGGCCGGCAGAGGTTTCAATTTGCTTCCGCGCCTCGACGCCCTGGGCCTGCAGCGCTGTCTGGGCCGCATGCACCTGCTGCTGGGCTGCCAGTCGAGCCGCGGCCAGCGCATTTTCCCGCTCGCCATTCCACTGGCGGATACGCTGCTCCCGCGCCCGGAAAATCTCCGCCCGTGCTGCCCGCAGCTTCGCCTCATACTCCTGGGCGCGGACATCCGCCTCGGCAATGGCCAGGCGCGACTTCTCCAGCGCGCCGGCGGTTCTCTCGCGGCGCTCTGCGCGAATCTGCTGAAGGCGGCCGTACAGGATGAACCGGTACGCCAAAACCAGCAAAATGAAGAGGATCAGCGTCGGCACGGAGCCAAGCGCAAGATCACCAATCTGATGCAGCAACTCATCCATAGATAGACAGGCTGGCGGTCGGAAACGGCTGAAGTATCAGGTGGAACCTTAGGTTCTAACAGACGCCAAAAATGAGTGTCAAATGACCAAAGACACTTACTGCTACGACACCCTCGAAACTCTGGCTTCTGCAGCTCCCGATCAAGCCCTGGCAGCGAGTTCGATTTTTTTTGATCCCGCCACACTCAGGCCTTGACCGAGCCAGGTTCAGGCGTAGAATGAGAATACCACCTCGACCCGGATCAGGGTCGGCGAACCGGATGATCGGAGTTCCCACCACTCTGTCATCCGGTTCGTTTTGTTTACTGGGAAATCTCAGCCGTTTTGCACCCGCCGGAACCTTCGGTAGCGTCCCAGCAACGATGCGGGACCGGCCACCGTCATCCGCACCAGGTTTCCTTCGTACTCCCGATCCGTAACCACAGCTCCGGCCTCCAGAGCCGCCAACGTCTCCGCCTCCGACTGGGGCACCTGAAATTTCTGTTCAAGAATCGGGTCCTGCACCAGTTCCTCGTCGATCCGTTCCAGGAGTTCCTCCAGGCCGGCCCGCATCTTCGCGGAAAGCGGAACGCCCCGCCGGCTCAGCGCGGCCGCTTGTTCCTCGCTCAGCAGATCCACTTTATTGAGCACCTCAATCCGCGGCTTTTTCAGCACATCCAGCTCTGCCAGAACCTTCTCCACCTCCGCCTTGTGTTCCTCCCGCAGCGAACTGGATGCGTCTCGCACATGCACCAGAACCTCTGCCTGGCGGACTTCTTCCAGCGTCGCCCGGAACGACGTCACCAGGGTGTGGGGCAGGTCGCGGATAAAGCCCACCGTATCCGACAGCAGAATCTTTCTCCGGCTGGGCAGATGGATCGCGCTCAACTTCGGATCCAGGGTGGCAAACATCCGCGCCGACTCGAGCACGCCTCCGCGCGTCAGCGCATTGAACAGCGTGCTCTTCCCCGCATTCGTGTATCCCACCAGGGCCACGGTCGGCACCGGCACCGATTCGCGGCGCTGCCGCTGCTGCGCGCGAATCCGCCGCACCGCGTCCAGTTCCCGCCGCAGCTGCAATACCCGCCGCTGAATCCGCCGCCGATCCGTTTCCAGCTGCGTCTCGCCCGGTCCGCGCGTGCCGATGCCGCCGCCCAGCTGCGACATGGCTTTGCCGCGCCCCGTCAGCCGCGGCAGCATGTATTCCAGCTGTGCGAGCTCGACCTGCAGCTGGCCCTCGCGGGTCCGCGCATGGCGCGCAAAGATGTCCAGGATCAGCTGGGTCCGATCGATCACCCGGCAGGGGAGCGCATCTTCCAGATTTCTTAGCTGGGTCGGGCTCAGATCGTGGTCGAAGACGACCAGATCGGCCTGGCTGGACGCGGCCACCGCCGCCAGCTCCTCTACTTTGCCGCTACCCAGCAGGGTCGCCGGATCCGCCTTCGGCCGGTGCTGCGCCATTTCCGCGGCGATCGCCGCGCCGGCGCTCACCACCAGCTCCCGAAACTCCTCCAGGCGCGATTCTTCCTCGACGGCCAGCGGCCTGGGCGGCCCCACGGGAGTTGATCCGTCCGTGTCTTCACTGCGCGCCGCGGCACGCGCCTGCGCCGCTTCCCGGGACAGACCTTTCCCCGGGCGCCCAAAAGAGACTGATACCAGCAGAGCGCACTCCGCCTTCCGACCCGTCGCACTCAACGGCATGACAAGGTGTGCGCCTGCTTTGACCTCCGATCCCTCAGGATCCGGAGGCTTCCTGCGCCGCCCCTGGCGGCGCTACCGCCACCGGTCCCGCCTGCGCGCCGTGCGGAGGCCGGTGCTCCCCGTGCAGCACTGAACGCGTGCTGACCACGGTGGAGATGGCGTGCTTGAAAATCAGCTGTTCCTGGCTGTTATTTTCCAGGAGAACCGAATATTTATCGAACGAACGGATCTTTCCAGTGAGTTTCACGCCGCTCACCAGATAAATCGTAATCGGGGTTTTGTCTTTGCGAACTGTGTTCAGGAAAGTGTCCTGAATGTTCTGTGCCGGCTTGTTGTCCATGAGCCGATCTCCTTTTCCCTCTTATTTGTCCCAATGGTGACCCTGCCAACGACTGAAAAACCACAGCGAAGCCAAATCCGGACCGCCGCACCCACCATCAGGGCGTGTAATCCACCATACGAGCTTGCGCCGCGTTTGCGCAAATCCGCTTCAGGCCCCGCAGGCGCCTCTTGCAGAACCTAGCGCCGACGCCGACGGTGACGATGTCCGCGATGCGTTGGCTCCCTCGGAGTCGAGGCGGAGACCGCCTGAGGCTCTGACGGCGCGCCCACCCGCCGCACCAGCACGCCTTCCATGTGATAGGCCATGGTTGTGGTGCTGCCCGGCCTTACCATGCCGGTCCGCGGATCCAGCGAAGCGGCCTCCGGATCCGTAGCCGCCCGAAACGAAAAGACCGGCTCCGTTTGATTCCCGAAGGTCTGCTGGCCCACCTTCACCGGGAGATACCCTGCAATGTTCCGCTCACGATACGCCGTCTCATAGCGGTGCTTCTTCACGTTCCAGGTGAAGACCCGGACCTGATCGAAATCGAACGGTAGTCCGTCCCTCCAGGGCGCCAGCACCGTCAAATACTCGGGAACCTGGTTCCCGGGCAGGTTCGAATCCGGGTCGGTCACGGTCTTCAGCACATAGGCGCCGACGACTTTCTGGCCTTCCGCCAGCCCGGCAACGGCATCCGGAACATCCTCGTCGAGGGTCCGCCCCCGCACCCAGCCCACCTGGCCTGAGCCGTCCCGAACCAGCCAGTAGTCTTCCAGCGCAGGATTGGCCAGGTCGTCCAGGCTCGTCTTCTTTTGCTTCTCCGTCCTGCCGGTCTTCTTCACGGGCAGCGGGACCAGTTGCGGCGCCTCGGGCCGCGGTACCGACGCCCGCATCAGCAGCTGCAGTTTGGTATTTTCCGGGACCAGATAAAAGCGGTCCGAAGCCCGCCCCGGCGCGTCCCGCAGCCAGTAATCCTCGCGCAGAACGCCCGTCGCCACTACCGGATCGTCTGCGTTGTCTTTCTTCATCTGTGCAAACCGGTCGTAGACGCTCTGGTCGATGACCGCGTGATCTTCGATCCATCCCACCTCACCCTTGTCGGTCTTCACCTTCAGAAATCGACGGCCGTGCTCCACCACATCGAGGCGTTGTCCATTCGTCACCTCAGCGACGCGATTACTCACCGCGGCAACCCGATCGCGCAGGAAGGTCCCGCGCGCCCAGACGTAGACATATTCGTGTGACCCATGCGGCGCGAAGCGCGCACAACCCTGCAGCAGCAGGATCCCGAGGACCAGAACCGGCCCGGAACGACGGAAGAAGGCAGAAGAAAAACCCATGGAAACTGGCAAATAACCGACGCTATCGATGTCGCGGGTTAACCAAAGGATACACGGAATTGCGGGCCGCCGACGGCCTTCCCGCACCGTCGCAGATTCCTTTTGTCCCCCGAACGCCGGGCGGGCCTACACCTGCGGCCGGGGCGTCAGCCGCAGAAACCGGGGCGCCAGTTCCTCCCATTTCGACATCAGCCAATAGGCCCGCGTGCTCGCGGTCTTCTCCGCGTGCAGCTGCACCAGCCCGAGCAGGCTCTCCTTCGCCTCGGCATCCAGCTGGTCGTACGGCTCGGGCGTCAGAAACTGCGCGTGATGCCGCTTCTCTGACAGGAAGCGCCCGTCCTCATCGAAGACCCAGGCAAGCCCGCCGGTCATACCGGCGCCGAAGTTCGTTCCTGTCTTCCCGAGAACCGCGACCAGGCCACCGGTCATGTACTCGCAGCCGTGATCGCCGACCCCTTCCACGATGGCCAGAGCGCCGGAATTCCGGACCGCAAACCGTTCCCCCGCGCAGCCAGCCGCGAACAGCGCCCCGCTGGTCGCTCCATAAAGCGCGACGTTGCCGAGGATCGTATGCAGCTCCGGCTGCAGCGCGGCGCGCCCTTGTCCGCGCAGGATAATTTCCCCGCCGGAAAGGCTCTTGCCCACAAAATCATTGGCCAGGCCCTTAAGGATGAGCTGCATCCCAGGCACCGCAAACGCTCCAAACGACTGCCCCGCTTCTCCGGTGAGCCGGAACGTGAGCGTTGCCGGCGACGTCCTGCCGCCGGACTGCAACATCGCCAGTTCTCCCGCCAGACGGGCCCCAAAGGTCCGGTCCTCATTGGCGATCAGCGAATCGATGACGAAGTGCTCGGCCGCCTCGTACGCCGCCAGCGCAGGCTGAACCCAGGCATCGTCAATGGGCGCATGCTCTTCCGGCCGCAGATTCCGGCTTCCCTGCCAATGGCGCGCTCCCGCCGCTCCGCCATCGGGCGGCGCCGCCAGCATCGCGCTCAGATCGAGGCACCCGTCGAACCGCACCTGCTCCAGCAAATCCGTCCGCCCGATCGCCGCTTCCAGCGACGGCAGCCCCAGCTCGGCCAGCAGCGTCCGGATCTCTTCCGCCAGGCCCGCAAAGAGGCGGACCAGGTGCTCCGGCTTCCCGCGGAACTTCGCCCGCAGCTCCGGCCTCTGCGTCGCGATTCCCGTTGGACACGTATTCAGGTGGCATTGCCGCGCCATATCGCAGCCCAGAGCTACCAGCACCGCGGTTCCAAAGGCGTATTCGTCGGCGCCCAGCAGCGCAGCGATCACGATATCCCGCGCCGTCCGCAACCCGCCATCGCAGCGCAGGCGCACCCGTCCGCGCAGCCCATTGCGGATCAGCACCTGCTGCGCCTCGGCCAGTCCCAGCTCCCACGGACTCCCCGCGTACTTGATGCTCGACAGCGGCGATGCCCCCGTGCCGCCATTGTGGCCGGCAATCACGATGTAGTCCGCGTAGGCCTTGGCCACACCCGCGGCCACCACACCCACGCCGCATTCCGAGACGAGCTTGACCCCGATGGCCGCCTGCGGGTTGATCCGCCGCAGGTCATGGATCAGCTGCGCCAGATCCTCGATCGAATAAATATCGTGGTGCGGCGGCGGACTGATCAGCTGCACTCCTGGCTGCGCATGCCGCAACCGCGCAATCAGCTCCGTCACCTTGTGCCCGGGCAACTGGCCGCCCTCGCCCGGCTTTGAGCCCTGCGCGATCTTGATCTCCAGCTCTTCGGCATGCATCAGATATTGCGCCGTTACGCCGAACCGCGCTGACGCCACCTGCTTCACCTTGTTGTTCAGCAGACGGGACGGCACCTTCGCGCCCACCAGCGGCAGATCCACGTCGGGCGTATACACGGCGGGATCTTCCCCACCCTCGCCCGTATTCGACCGGCCTCCCAGTTGATTCATGGCCGCCGTAATCGTCTGGTGCGCCTCCGGGCTCAGCGATCCCAGCGACATCGCGCTGGCAATGAACCGCCGATACAAATTCTTCGCCGGTTCAACCTCGCTCACAGGCAGGGGCTGCGCCGCTGGCCGAACCTCCAGCAGGTCGCGCAAAACTGTGGGCTCCTTTTCCGTCGCCTGGGTGGTAAACGCCTGCCATGCGGCGGGTTGATCGGCAGCAGCCGTCGCCGCCGCCTTCGTGGCGCCGGTAATTGTCTGCAGCAAACGGACCGTCTGCGGCTGCCATCCATGCGGCTCAGCCCGCTCCGCCTTGCGGAAGCGCACCCATCCATAATCCGGCAGCTCTTTGCTCGCGGCCACCGTCACGAGCGGGCCGCCGCCATCCCCTGCCTCGGAATTCTCCGCGCCCGGCTCGCCACTCTGGGTGCCCAGCCACAACGCGCGCACGGTCGCCTCCAGCTCCGGAAAGCCAATGCCGCCAATCGGCGCAGGCGTGCCTTCAAAGCACCGGTCCACCACTTCCCGGCTCAGTCCGAGGCAGTCGAACAGGTGGGCGCCGCGGTAGCTGTCCACGACGGAAATCCCCATCTTCGACATGATCTTCGCCAGGCCCAGATCGAAGGCGTGCAGCAGGTTGGCCTCGCCCTTTTCGGGATTCATCTGCCGCGCCGTCTCCAGCGCCAGCCACGGACAAATCGCCCCCGCGCCCATGCCCATGAGCACCGCGGCATGGTGCAGATCGCGGCAATCGCCGGCTTCCACCGCCAGGCCCACGCGAATGCGCTCCCCGCTCCGAATCAGCCTGTGATGCACCGCACCCAGGGCCAGCGCCATGGGAATCGGAATCGCCTGCTCACCGCAGCCGCGGTCCGTCAGCAGCAGCACCGCCGCGCCCCCGCGCACCAATTCCACGGCTCTCGTGCACAGATCGTCGATCGCCGTCAGCAGATTGCAGCCGGGATGGAAGATGCAGTCCAGCACCGCCAGCGGCAGATCGCTCGCCAAATCGTGCCTGCGCCGGTGCAGCGCTTCCATCTGCGCCAGCGAAAGAAACGGGGACTGCAGCGACAGGCCGGGCAGCTTCTCTCGGGTATTGAGGACGTGCGGCCATGGGCCCAGCCGCGTATGCAGCTGAATCACGCAGGCTTCGCGCAACGAATCGATGGGCGGATTCGTGACCTGCGCAAATCGCTGACGGAAAAACGCATAGACCGGCCGCGGCGTCCGCGCCAGCGGTGCAATCGGCGTGTCGTCGCCCATCGACCAGGTGGCATCCTTGCCATCCATAGCCATGGGCTTGAGCACCATGTTCACGTCTTCTTTGGTGTAGCCGAAGCCCAGCTGCAGGCGATTCAGCTCCGCCCCATCAATCGCCTGCACCGGCGTGTCGGCATCGAGCGTTGCATTCTGGAGCAGCGCCTCGTATTGCGGCGCCGACTGGTCGAACACGGCCTGCAGCTCATCATCCTCGTAGAAGAGGTGGCGATCCAGATCGGCCAGCAGCATCTGCCCGGGGCCCAGCCGTCCGCTGTGGACAATCTTCTCCGGATCCAGATCCACCAGACCGGCTTCGGAGCCGGCAACGATGAGATGGTCCTCTGTCACGAAGAATCGACAGGGGCGCAGCCCGTTCCGGTCCAGCGCCGCGCCAATCAGGTGCCCGTCGGTAAACGACACCGCCGCCGGCCCATCCCATGGCTCGATGCAGTCCCCGTGATAGGCCAGAAAAGCCGAATGCCGCCCGGTATCGGCCGGCGGCATGACCATGCGCACTGCCTCGGCCACGTTGCGCCCGTTGCGCGCGAGCAGCTCGATGACCTCATCCAGGCTGGTCGAATCGGACCCGCTCGGGGTAAAGATCGGCCGCAGCTCATCGGGCAGCGTCGCGGCGCGGGCCGTCATGCGCGCCCGATTCCCCCAGATCGTGTTGATCTCTCCGTTGTGCCCGAGGATGCGAAACGGCTGCGCGCGATCCCACGAGGGCGCCACGTTTGTGGCATAGCGCTGATGGAAAAGCGCAAACGGCGTGACGAACCGCGGGTCCGCCAGGTCCGGATAGAACTCCGGCAGCAGCCGCGCGTCGCACATCGCCTTGTAAATAACGGAAGAAGAAGACAGCGAGCAGACGTAGCCCGCCGCCCCGCTGCGCTCGAACTGCTTGCGCGCCAGATACAGCCGCCGCTCCAGGTCCTGATAGGGCCGCGGACTCGTCGATGCATCGGTCAACAGCACCTGGCGGATCACCGGCAGGGTGGACAGCGCGATCTCTCCCAGAATTTCCGGGCGCGTGGGAACGGTGCGCCAACCCAGAATCGTGCAATTGCGCGCCACCGTGGCCTGTTCCAGCTCGCGCACCGCCGCGGCGCTGGCCGTGGCGTCGGCGGGCAGAAAGACCATCCCCACCGCCAGAGGCTTCGCCGCATCCAGCGAAATCCCCGTATCGGTCAGCAGCAGCTCGCGCGGAATGGCGGTATGGATGCCAATGCCGTCGCTGGACTTTCCATCAGCAGCCACGGCGCCGCGATGCGCCAGCCGAGCAAGAGCGGTGAGCGCTTTCGCCAGGATGTCATAGGACGGCTGATTGTCGAGCGTAGCGACAAAACCGACGCCGCACGATTCGTGATCGAACCGCGAATCGATGAGGGTCGCATTGCGGACCCCAGGGGTGGGCCGGGAGCCGCCGGTCGACAGGGCCGGATCAGCACATTTTCTCGTTCCCATATCCAACTATAACGGCCTTTCGTTTCTTCCGCGCAGCGGAAAAACGGGAAAAATAGCGCCGGCGACGAATATTGCGGCAGGCCGGCGGGTAAAACGAACGGAAAAGATTTGAGAAAAAGCTCTTGCATATTTATACAGCAGTTCTGTATTTTTATACATAGAGGCGCGGCCTGCGGGCCGCGATTTTTTGCGTTGTGAGCAAACATGAACGGCAATCCGCGATCCGGCGCCTGGTCACTGGTGAATCCATCACCAGCCAGGACGAGCTGCGCCGTAAGCTCATTCGCCGTGGTTTCGATGTCACCCAGGCGACGCTCTCGCGGGACCTCCACGAGCTGCGTCTGTTCAAAGGGCCCCGCGGTTACGAGGTGCCCAATGGCAACGGTCATGTCGAGGAGGAAGAAGAGCCCGGGGTCGACGAAGTCCTCAGCAGTTTCGGCCTCGCCGTTCGTCAGGCGCAGAACCAGCTCGTACTGCGCACCAGCGCCGGCGCCGCTCAGCCTGTCGCTCTGGCCATCGACCACGAGGACTGGAATGAGGTCGTGGGCACGCTGGCCGGCGACGACACGGTGCTGATCATCTGCCCCGACGCGAAGCGGGCTTCAGCGCTGCGCGACAAGCTGGAGCGAATGATCGGCTGATCTCGTCCGGTTGGAGGGGGCGGCGCGAGCAGGAAGAAATTAACGAATCGAATCAGGACCGTGAGAGTCCAAACGAATTTGCAGTCAGGGATGCGGAGAATCATGGAGACGAGGATTCAAACAGCAGTGATGGGCGTGAGCGGCTATGCCGGCATGGAGCTGGCGCGCCTGCTCCTGCATCATCCCGCGCTGCAGGGCCAGCCGCCTCTGCTGCTCAGCCGCGCCGACGCGCAGCCTGAGCCTCTCGCCTCTCTCCATCCCCACCTGATGGACAATAACGGCACGGGCCTCGGACCGGAGGCTCTGCGTATCGAGCCGTTCTCCTGGGGTCGGCTGCGGGACCACAAGATTGAGGTTCTCTTCCTCGCCACACCCCACGAGCAATCGCGCACGCTGGTGCCCGAAGCCCTCGATCAGGGCCTCCGTGTCATCGATCTCAGTGGCGCCTGGCGCCTTACCGGCGCGGAAAACCGCGCCGTCTATCAGTTTGCCGACGAGGGGTCATCAGTAGCCACCTCTATTCAGACGAAAGCCGTCTATGGCATGCCTGAGCTGCATCGCGATGAGATTCGCGACGCCGTTCTCGTCGCCAATCCCGGGTGCTACGCGACCTCCATCATCCTCGCCCTCAAGCCGCTGGTCTCCGCCAACTGGATCGACCTCGATCGCGGCATCGTCTGCGACGCCAAGTCCGGTGTCTCCGGCGCCGGTAAAGCGCCCACAGCGAAAACGCATTTCATGCACGCGGCCGACAACCTCTCCGCGTACGGGGTCTTTTCCCACCGCCATACCGGCGAGCTGCTCGAGCAGCTCTCGCTCGCGCCGGACCAGATCGTTTTCACGCCGCATCTGCTGCCCATTCCGCGCGGCATTCTTTCCACGATGTACGTCTGGTTTGCCCAACCGCGCCAGTCCGGCGAAGTCGAATCCCTCTACCGAGAATTTTTCGCCGAGAGCCCGCTGGTCCGCGTCTTCCCTGCCGGCCAGCTGCCGCAAATCCAATATTCGGTCCGCACCAATTACTGCGACATTGGGTTTCAACTCTCCGCCGACGGGCGACGATGCGTCATCGTCTCCTGTCTCGACAACCTGCTGAAAGGCGCTGCCGGCCAGGCGGTGCAGAACATGAACCTGATGGCTGGCCTCGAAGAAGCGGAAGGACTGCGATGAGATACGTAGTGAAACTCGGAGGCGCGACGCTGGAAAACCACGAGCTCCTGCACGCCTGCGCCCAGGCCATTGCCGAGCTGGCAAAGGACGGCCACCAGGTGGCGATCGTGCACGGGGGCGGCGTCCAACTGACCCGCACGCTGAAGCAACTCGGCAAGCAGAGCGAGTTCGTCGCCGGCCTGCGCATCACCGACGCCGAGACGCGCGACACCGCGCTTATGGTTCTCGGCGGCGGCGTCAATAAGGCTCTGGTGGCCGCCCTCGGCTCGCATGGACAGCCCGCTGTCGGCCTTTCCGGCGGCGACGGCCTCGTCTTCCGCGCCCGCAAGAAGAAAACTGCCCCGGACCTCGGTTTCGTCGGTGAAATCGCCTCCGCCGATCCCCGCTGGCTCGAAGCGATCTGGCAGATGGACGCCGTCCCTGTGATCTCCTCCATCGCGCTCGGGTTCGACGGCGAGTACTACAACATCAATGCCGACGAGATGGCTGCGGCCTGCGCGGGCGCCTGCAAGGCCGACGCGCTGGTCTTTCTCACCGACGTCCCCGGCGTGCTGGCCGCGGACGGCAGCGTGATGCGCTGGCTTTCCATCGACCAAATCGCGGCCCTTACACGCGACGCCGTCATCACCGGCGGCATGCTGCCCAAGCTCAGCGCCTGCCGCGAAGCCCTGCTCAACGGGGTCAAACGTGTGCGCATCCTGCCTGCGGCCTCGGCCGACATGCTCCCCGACCTCTGCAGCAGCCGCGTCGCGCACGGCACGGAGGTGATGGTCGCATGAGCAACGCTGCGATGACGTCCCCACACCCAACTGAAAGGAGATCCATGCAACTCGACGAACTTCGTGCCGCCGAGGCGAAGCTTCTCCTCGGCACCTACGACCGCTATCCTCTGCTCTTCGTCCGCGGCGAAGGCGTATACCTCATCGACGACCACGGCACGCGCTACCTCGACCTTCTGAGCGGCATCGGCGTCAATGCTCTGGGCTACGCTCACCCCGCCATCGAAAAGGCCATCGCGGACCAGAGCCGTAAGCTCATCCATACGTCGAACCTCTATTACACGGAGGGCCAGGCCGCGCTCGCCCTGCGTCTCACTGAAGCTACCGGCATGGACCGCGCGTTCTTCTGCAACAGCGGCACCGAGGCGAACGAAGCCGCCCTCAAGCTCGCTCGCGCCTATGCGGGACTGAAACGCAGCGAAGGCACACCTCTCGGCACGAAATTCCTTGCCCTCGAGAACAGCTTTCACGGACGCACCATGGGTTCTGTCGCCGTGACATGGAAAGACAAATACCGCGAGCCCTTCGATCCCGTCATGCCCGGCGTCGAATTCGTCCGCTTCAACGACGTCGCCGACCTGAAGGCAAAGTTCTCCACCGAGGTCTGTGCCATTCTGCTCGAGCCCATCCAGGGCGAAGGCGGCATCCGTCCGCTCTCGCACGAATTCCTCCAGGCGGCGCGCGATCTCACCCGCTCGACCGGCGCGCTGCTCATCGCCGACGAGATCCAGTCCGGCCTCGGCCGCACCGGCAAATTCTGCGCGTACCAGCACTATGGCATTCAGCCCGACATCACCACGCTCGCCAAGCCTCTGGCCGGCGGCATCCCGCTGGGCGCGATGCTCTGCACTGAAGAGGCCGCCCGCGCCATACACGCCGGTATGCATGGAACGACCTTCGGCGGCGGGCCGCTGGCCTGCGCCGTGGCCCTCGCCGTCCTCGAAACCCTGGAGCGCGATGGGTTGCTCGAACGCGTCACCGCCGTGGGCCAGTATTTCCGCGACCAGCTCAACGGCCTCGCTGAAAAGCACGCCTGCATCACCGATGTCCGCGGTCTGGGCCTCATGCTGGCCCTGGAACTCGACTCCGCCGACCTCGCCAAGTCCGTTCTCACCGCGATGACGGATCGAACAATCCTCATCAACCGCACCAGCGAGACCGTTCTGCGCTTCCTTCCGCCCTACATTTTGCAGCGGGAGCACGTGGACGAGGCCATCGCAGCACTCGACCAAATTCTCACCGAGCAGGCGGCGCCCACAGCAGCCGCGCCGGTCACAGGAGGAAAGAAAATTGGCAGCTAAACCGGCAGTCCTGCAGGAAGTGGAATCTACATCGCCCGCGGTTTCGATGGCTGGGCGGGATCTGTGCTCCGTCGCCGACCTCACCACCGGAGAGCTGGCGGCGATTCTCGACCTCGCCCACGACGTCAAGGCCAACCCCGGCGCGTACCGCTGGGCCCTGGACGCGAAGCAGATGGTCATGTTTTTTGAGAAGGCCTCGCTGCGCACGCGTCTCACTTTTCAGACGGCGATGAATACCCTCGGCGGATCGGCGCTGTTCGTCGACCAGACCTCATCGCCTCTTGGCGAGCGCGAATCGCTGGCCGACATCGCTCGTAACGTCGAGCGGTGGGTGCAAGTGATTGTGCTGCGCACCTACGCGCACGACACCATCACCGAGATGGCGCAGTATGCAAGCGTGCCGGTGATCAATGCGCTCAGCGATCTCGAGCATCCCTGCCAGGCCATCGCCGATTTCATGACGCTCCAGGAGCGCTTCGGCGATCTCACCGGCTTCAACTTCACCTATCTCGGCGACGGGAATAACGTTTGCCACTCGCTCATGCTCACCGCTGCCCAGCTGGGCGCGCACTGCACGGTGGGCACGCCCAGGAACTACGCCCCCAAAGCAGACATCGTCGCCCAGGCCCGTGCCATCGCCAACGTCACCGGGTCCAACATCAGCCTGGTCAACGATCCTGTCGCTGCCGTCAAAGATGCCGACGCCGTCTACACCGACGTGTGCACCAGCATGGGTTTCGAGCATGAAGCGACCAAGCGCGCTCCCATCTTCAAGCCGTATCAGGTGAACGAGACGCTGATGGCCCAGGCCGCACCCAGCGCCGTCTTCATGCATTGCCTGCCCGCGCACCGCAACGCCGAAGTCACCGACGCCGTGCTCGATGGGCCGCAGTCGGTCGTCTTCGACCAGGCCGAAAACCGCATGCACGCGCAAAAGGCCCTGCTGCTCATGCTGCTCGGCCGCGGCGAAAAGCAGTAACAACCAGGTTGCCCATCCCGGTCGCCGCCACAGGGCGACAGGGTGGGCGTGCGAGGCGATAATGCTGCCCCAGAGAACCGAACCATCCCGAGGTTTTTGCACGCAATGTCGGTAATTCTTGAAAATTTGCCGGTCGGCCAAAAGGTCGGTATCGCTTTTTCCGGCGGCCTCGATACCAGCGCCGCGCTGCACTGGATGAAGCAGAAGGGCGCGCTGCCCTACGCCTACACGGCCAACCTCGGGCAGCCCGACGAGACCGACTACGACGCCATCCCCCGTAAGGCGCTCGAATATGGCGCGGAAAGGGCCCGCCTGATCGACTGCCGCGGTCCCCTGGTGCGCGAAGGCATCGCCGCTCTGCAGTCCGGCGCTTTTCACATCTCCACCGCCGGCGTTACCTACTTCAACACCACACCGCTCGGACGCGCCGTCACCGGCACCATGCTGGTCACCGCCATGCAGGAGGACGACGTCAATATCTGGGGCGACGGCTCCACCTTCAAGGGCAACGACATCGAGCGCTTCTATCGCTACGGCCTGTTGGTCAATCCCCGTCTCAAGGTGTACAAACCCTGGCTCGACGCGGCGTTCATCGACGAGCTCGGCGGCCGCGCGGAGATGTCCGCCTTCCTGCAGCGGTCCGGCTTCGATTACAAGATGTCCGCCGAGAAAGCTTATTCCACCGACTCCAACCTTCTGGGCGCCACCCACGAAGCCAAGGATCTCGAACAGCTGTCCAGCAGTATCCGGATCGTCGAGCCCATCATGGGCACTGCCTTCTGGCGGGACGATATCGCGGTCAAGCGCGAAGAAGTGACCGTCCGCTTCGAACAAGGCTTTCCCGTTGGCCTCAATGGCAGCGAGTTTTCCGATCCGGTCGAATTGCTGCTCGAAGCCAACCGCATCGGCGGCCGCCACGGTCTCGGCATGAGCGATCAGATCGAGAACCGCATCATCGAGGCCAAGAGCCGCGGCATCTACGAGGCGCCCGGGCTGGCCCTGCTGTTCATCGCCTATGAGCGCCTGATTACCGGCATTCATAATGAGGACACCATCGAGCAGTACCGCGAGAACGGCCGCAAGCTGGGCCGCCTCCTCTATCAGGGACGCTGGTTCGATTCCCAGGCCATCATGCTCCGCGAGTCCGCGCAGCGCTGGGTCGCGAGCCCCATTACCGGCCAGGTCACGCTCGAGTTGCGCCGCGGCAACGACTACTCGATTCTCAACACCGAGTCGCCCAACCTCACCTTCCACCCCGAGCGCCTCAGCATGGAGAAGACCGACTCCGTCTTCTCCCCGCGCGACCGCATCGGCCAGCTCACCATGCGCAATTTGGATATCACGGACACCCGCGCCAAGCTGATGACCTACGCCGAGAGCGGCCTCATCACCCTGAGCCAGGGTTCCGAGATGCCGCGGCTCAACAGCGGGACCACCAAAGGCGAGGAGTCCTGATGTCCGATCAACCCGCCAAAATGTGGTCCGGCCGTTTTCGCGCAGCCCCCGATCCTCAATTCGAGGCCTGGCAGCGGTCGCTGGGTTTCGACGGACGGCTGCTGCCGCAGGAAGTAGCCGCCAGCAAGGCCCACGCCCGCGCTATCGCCGCTGCCGGCATTCTGACGCCTGCCGAGCTGGAAACCACGCTATGCGGCCTGGACACAATCCTCGCGCGCGTCATCCCTGCCGGCTCCGGCAACGCCGTACCCGCGGCCATGGCCTCCTCCGAAGCCGAGGACATCCACCACTTCGTCGAGCTGTCGCTCACCGCCGAGATCGGCGACCTCGCGCTGAAGCTCCACACCGGCCGCAGCCGCAACGAGCAAATCGCCACCGATCTGCGCCTCTTCGTCCGCGATTCCATCGCTGCCTGCGCAGCCCAGCTCACCGCATGGGCGCTCGCGCTTCTCGAGCAGGCGCGCGAGGCCGAAACCGCCGCGATGCCCTCCTACACGCATCTGCAGCGGGCCGAGCCCGTCCTTATCGCGCACTGGCTGCTCGCCTATGTTGAGATGATCCTCCGCGATATCTCCCGCTTCGAGGACTGCCGCGTGCGTCTCAACTTCTGTCCCCTCGGCTCCGGAGCCGTGGCCGGCGCCACCCTCGCTCTCGACCGCACCATCGCCTCCCGCGAGCTGGGTTTCACGGCTCCCACCGCGAACAGCATGGACGCTACGAGCGACCGCGATTTCGCTCTCGAATTCGCGCAGGCCGCTTCCACGCTCGGCATCCATCTGTCGCGCTTTGCCGAAGAGCTCACCCTCTACTCCACCGCCGAGTTCGGCTTCCTCGATCTGCCCGAAGAATTTTCCACGGGTTCCAGCGCTATGCCGCAGAAGAAGAACCCGGACCTGACAGAGCTGCTGCGGGGTAAGAGCGGACGGCTGCTCGGCGCCGCCACCACGCTCGCCACGCTGCTCAAAGGCCTGCCTCTCGCTTACAACAAAGACATGCAGGAGACCCAGGAACCCGTCTTCGAAGTGGCCGATACGCTCGCCGGCATTCTACGGTTGCTCCCGGATTTCACCCGCGCTCTGAATTTCCGCCACGACCGCATGCTGGCAGCCACGCAGTCCGGCTTCCTCAACGCTATGGCCGCGGCCACGTATCTCGTCCACAAGGGCGTTCCCTTCCGGAAGGCTCACGAGAAGATCGGCCATGCCGTGCGCTACTGTGTCGACAAGAAATGCGAGCTGGGCGATCTCTCTCTCTACGAGATCCGCCAGTTCGGCGAAGAGTTCGAGGAGGACTTCTTTGCCGCCATCTCGCTTCAGGCCACGCTCGATTGCCACGATGTCCTCGGCGGCACCGCGCGCAACCGCGTCCACGCCGCCCTCGCCGATGCTCAGACTCGCGTTCAGTCTCTCGCCGCGCGGCACGCGCCGCCACCCGTACCGGAGGTGCCCGATGCGCGTGCGTAAGGCCCGTCTCCAGGACGCCACCGACATCTACGACCTGGTCAACAGCCTCTCCGGCGACGGAACCCTGCTCCGCCGCGTCTTCGCCGAAATTTGCGAGAATGTGCGCGACTTCACCGTCGCCGAATCCGAAGGCGGCATCTTTCTCGGCTGCGGCGCGCTCCACCTTTACGGACCGCATCTCGCCGAAGTCCGCTCCATCGTGGTCCGTCCCGAGGCAAAAAGTCACGGTGTCGGTGGCGAATTGCTCCACGCCCTCCTCGGAGAGGCCGAAGAGCACGGCGTCGGCTGCGTCTGCCTCTTCACCCGCATCCCGGACTTCTTCTTCCGCTACGGCTTCCGCGAGGTGGAGGACCGCACTGCGCTCCCCGACAAAATCTTCAAGGATTGCCAGAACTGCCCGCGCCTCTACAAATGCGACGAAGTCGCGATGGCGCGCGGCCAGGTGCCGAGAGTCTCGATCCTCGGCCCCCGCATCGAAGCCGAACAGCTCGTCCGCCTCACTGTTTAATTGATGGTGGTTTTCTGGGCGCTATACGCCAGACGCTAGCCCTTGTCTTTCCACACATACGCATCCGCCTGCGCCAGCCCGACGTGCGCCAGCACCCGGCACACAAACTGCTTCGCCATCTCCTCTGAGTCCACCGGCTTGTTATAAAACGCCGGGATCATCGGGAAAATCGTAGCCCCCGCATCCGCCGCCAGCCCCATATTGCGAATGTGAATCTTGTTGAACGGCGTCTCCCGCAGGCAGAGAATGAGCGGCCGCCGCTCCTTCAGGCAGACGTCCGCCGCTCGCTGGATCAAATTGTTCGCCAGCCCGTTCGCAATCCCCGCCAGCGTCCCCATGCTGCACGGCATCACGATCATCCCGTGCGAGGGAGAACTCCCGCTCGCAATCGACGCCCCAATATCGCTCTCGCTGTGCTGCGTAATCTTCGCCGACGTCCGCCCCAGCAGCTTCTCCACCAGCCCCGTCCGCCCGGAAATCCCCAGCTCCTCCGCCAGCACGCGCAGCGCATTCTCCGAAGCGACAAAGTGCACCCGCCCCACGCGCTCATCCGCCTCCAGAGCCCGCAGCAGAGCCCGCCCAAACGCAGCGCCGCTCGCGCCGGTCACGGCTACCGTCAAGTTCCACGCGGCGCTCATGCGTGGGGCTCGTGGCTCCCGCCGGATCCCAGCACCCGGGCAAAAATCGCATCCACATTCCCGAGTTGCCGGCTCTGGTCAAACGTCCGCTCCAGTTTCTTCGCGCTCAGCTTCCCGGTAATCGCTGGATCGTCCGCCACCAGTTCGCGAAACACCAGCTCGTTCTGCCACGCATTCATCGCGTGCGCCTGCACCAGCCGATATGCCTCTTCGCGCTGCATCCCCGCTTCCGCGAGGTCCAGCAGCAGCTGCCCGCTGAAGATCAGTCCCCCCGTCGAGTCCAGGTTCTTCTGCATCCGCGCGGGATACACCCGCAGCTTCTCAATCAGGCCCGCTGTCTTCGCCAGCAGATAATCCGTCAGGATCGTCGAGTCCGGCAGAATCACCCGCTCCACCGACGAGTGGGAAATATCCCGCTCGTGCCACAGCGCCACATTCTCGAAGGCTGCCTGGCTATTGGATCGCACCACCCGGGCCAGCCCGCTGATCTGCTCCGCCGTGATCGGATTCCGCTTGTGCGGCATCGCCGACGAGCCCTTTTGCTTCTCCGAGAAGAACTCCTCCGCCTCCCGCACCTCGGTCCGCTGCAGGTGCCGCACCTCGGTGGCCATCTTGTCCAGCGTCGCCGTCATCACCGCCAGCGTCGCCACATAATAGGCATGACGGTCGCGCTGGATCACCTGCGTCGCAATGGGCGCCGGCTCGAGGCCCAGCCGCTCGCAGATCCGCTCCTCATGCTCGGGACCGATGTGCCCAAACGTCCCCACCGCACCGGACAGCTTGCCGATCCGCATTTGTTCCGCAGCCGCTTCAAAGCGACTCTGGTTGCGCCGCATCTCCGCGTACCAGTTCAGCAGCTTCAGCCCAAACGTGGTCGGCTCCGCATGCATGCCGTGTGTCCGGCCCACCATCGGCGTGTTCTTGAACTCCAGCGCCCGCGCCCGCAGCACGTTCATCAGCCGGTCAATGTCCTCGCGGATGATGGCCGAGGCCGCCTTCACCTGCAGCGCCTGCGCCGTGTCCACCACGTCATTCGAGGTCAACCCATAGTGGAGCCAGCGGGCCTCCGGACCCACCTTCTCCGCCACCGCCGTCGTAAAGGCGATCACGTCGTGCTTCACTTCGGCTTCGATCGCGTGGATGCGCTCCAGATCGAAGCCACCCTTTTTGCGGATCCCCTGCGCTGCCTCGCGCGGTACAATCCCGTCCTCAGCCAGCACCTCGCTGGCCACCGTCTCCACTTCCAGCCACGCGCGGAATCGGCTGTCCTCGCTCCAGATGCGCCCCATCGCGGGCCGTGTATAACGCGGAATCAAAGCAGATCTCCTCCGACAGAACCTCTCATTCTATCGTCGCAGCGTCTTCAGCGGGCGCAAGGGCACACGGGAACCTGGCTATCGAAGGGCTCCTGTGGTGCTGCAGGAAACAGACTTCGCGCTGTGGCGCAAGTCGGCGACCGGCACTTTCCAGGTATGGAACCCAACCTGTTGAATGGCGCCGAGAATTCCATCCTGGGAACTGATCCCGCCCAGCGGCGGATCGATTAAGCTCACCTGCTGCGTCCCATCCACGGTCTGGCGAAAGCGCGTTCGCGACTCCAGAGTCAGCTCACGATGCGAGCCTTTGCCGCGAGTCTGGAAGGCGAAGGCCAAGCCCTGGGAATGTGTCGGCGTGGTGAAATCGATCAGGTAGAGAGCCTCTCCAGCGGAACCCGACGGGCCCCCGGAGACAGTGCCCAGTTCCAGCGCATACGGGTCGTCGCGGGCCAGATCGAACCAATCTCCTCTGGCGGTGGCGACGCAATGTCCGGCCGCGACGAGAAGATCGGGAGGAGCCTGGGCGTACGCCTCAACAGAAGCGCCGAGGCACGCGAGTAGACAGAAGGCGAGAAATCTCAATGTGGAACTCCTGTGCAAGGCCATCTCCCTGGGATTTCGTTGATTAAGATGATAAGAAACCGAATGGGAGCGTCGACTCAATGGAAAATATGACAAACGTGGTGACAGTTGCCAGCTTTACCGAACCTCTTGAAGCCGAACTGGCCAGAGGCCGGCTCGAATCCGCGGGTATTGAGGCTTTTCTCTCCGGAGAGAACGCCCGCATCATGGAACCCGGGCTGGGACCCCTCCAGCTCCAGGTGCGATCCGAAGATGAAACCGACGCCCGCGCCATTCTTGCCGATCCCGGCGCGCCGGAGGGGAGCGAAGACGCTCAAATGTCGTAGCACGATATATCGTGCTACGATAAACGCATGAATTTCAGCGAAAGTCCCAGTGTCGTTTCCATCGCCACGAACGGACACATCCAGCACACCGCCAAGGAACCGGCCCCGCTTACCCGTGCCCAGATGCGCCGCCTGGCGGAATTTCGTTTTCAGCTAAGAAAGTTTTTGCACTTCAGCAGCCTCGCTGCCGGCGCCGCCGGCATTCGCGCCCAGCAGTATCAGCTTCTGCAGTGCGTCTGGGGCATGCCTGAGGAACTCGATCCCACCATCGCCAACGTGGCCGCGCGCATGCTCCTCAAGCACAACAGCGCGGTTGAACTCGTCGATCGCACCATTGAGCAGGGGCTGCTCCGCCGTTGTCCCGATCCCACCGACCACCGCCGCATCCTGCTGCGCATGACGCCCCTCGGCGAAAAGCTCCTCGGATCGCTCGCCGCCTGGCACCTCCGCGAACTCGAGGAAACGGGTCCCGAGCTGATCCGGGCCCTGCGCCGGGTTCTGCTCACGCCGCAGCAGCAGCCGGCCAACGGCGGCAACGGCCACCATGAGAAGGAGACTCCGCGCGAAAAGCCGACCCCGCGCCACGCATAGCGACTGGTCGTCAGCTACCGGCGGTCTTCGTGTCCTCTGTGGTGAATGCTCCCGGCTCCGAGCTCCGTGCCCGAGGCTGTCTTACTAGAACCACAGCTGATTCCGCGCCCCACCCGCCGTCGCGACCTTCAGGTCGGCCTCGTTTTCGTTGACCTCCGGGATGTACCGGTCGTCCTGATGCTCCGTCTCGCCGTAGGCTTCGCGCGTGATTTCGACGACGCCCCGGAAGACGGCTACCGCGACCATGGCCACGGCCAGCGTCATCGACAAGGCTGCCACCAGGCGCAAGTCCGGCCATGGACCGTTGTGCAGGAGCTGTCTGCCGAGAAACGCGCAGGCGAATTGCCCAATTGCCGCCGGCGTCGAAAGACGCACCGACAGAACACTCGCGGGAAGCACCGAGAAAACAATCAGCGCCAGTGCGGGCTGCTGCCAGCCCGCCATGTGCCACGCGCTGCGGCCGTACCCCGCCACCAGCAGCATGCCGTACGCGCAGTCGATCCCCGCCAGACAAATCTGCAGCACCCGCAGAGCCATGCGGCTTCCTCTGGGAAAAGCGCCGCATTTTACGCGGCCGTCGCTGCGCGCGGCGCCTTTCCAGCGGGAGAAAACGGAAGATGGTAATTCCCGTTTCCTCTCCGTTCCCATTTTGGAATGTCTTCGCTAACCCGGCCCTCCAACCAAAGTTGTACAGAAAATGCAATCTTTGTCCCGACGCGCTGCGCCCCGGCAGGACTTATTCTGTCTTTGCAAACAGAGATGGCCTCCCGAATCCCCGGGCGCACCAAGCGTCCCGGGGATTTTTTTGCCTCCCCTTTCATGGGCTGCTTCTCCGCTAACCGAATCTCCGCCTGCCGCCCTGCTGCGGTCCTCAGTTCGCCGCCTGTTCCTGCTGCGGCTGCGGGATCGGGGTGATGATCCCCATCTGCTCATAAATCGGCCGCATCTCGCGCCGGATGGCCGGCAGCCGGGTCCAGAACCAGATGCCGCCCACGATGCAGCACGAACCCGTGAACATCACCGTCCGCGGCGCCCCGATCCAGTGCGCCATCGACCCCGCCAGCAGGCTTCCCCACGGCGCCATTCCGACAAACGCCGCCGTGTAGTAGCTCATCACCCGGCCTCGCTTGTCCTCCGGCACCAGCGTCTGGATGATGGTGTTGCTCGCCGTCATCCCCTGCAGCATGCCGAAGCCGGTGAAGAGCATCAGCACCAGAGAGAGCGGCAGCCACCGCGAAAACCCAAACGCCACGAGACCCGCGCCAAAGACGACCGCCGAGATGGGGATCATCCGGGTCAGACCGCGCACACTCCGTCGCAGCACCAGAGAAAACGCCGAGATCAGGGCCCCTGCGCCCGCCGCGCCCATCAGAAACCCCAGCGTGTGCGCCCCGCCATGCAGCACCTTCGCCGCAAAAATCGGCATCAGCACCATGTATGGCATGCCCATCAGGCTCACCAGGCCGAACAGAATCAAAATCGTCCGCACCGGCGTAAAGCTCGACACGTACGACCAGCCCTCGTGCAGCTGCTGGAACATCCCGGCCGCCGCCCGCCGCACTGCCGCCACATGCACCCGCATCATCAGGAGCGAAATGATGACCGCGATATAGCTGATGCCGTCGATCAGGAAGCAATATCCCTCGCTGCTCGCGGCAATCACCAGCCCGGCCAGCGAGGGCCCCACCAGGCGCGCCACGTTGACCATCGAAGAGTTGATGGCGATCGCATTGGAGAGATCGCTTCGGTCCTCGACCATCTGGACCATGAAGGCCTGCCGGCCGGGCATATCGAACGCGTTGATCAGCCCCTGGAACGCGCTCAGCACCAGTACTTCAGCGATGGTGATGCGGTGGCTCAGCGTCAGCCACGCCAGCAGCAGCGACTGCACCATGGCCAGGGACTGCGTCCAGATGAGCACCTGCCGCCGGTTCGCTCGGTCCACCACCACCCCGGCAAACGGCGCCAGCAGGAACGTTGGAATCTGACCGACGAAGCCCACCATGCCCAACAGCAGCGCCGAATGGGTCAGTCGATACACCAGCCACGCGGTGGCGATCCGCGTCATCCACGTGCCTACCAGCGAGATTGTTTGCCCACCGAAGAACAGCCGGAAATTTCGATGCCGCAGGGCCCGCCACGCGTGCGAATAGCCGCTCTGCCCGCCGCTCGGTTGTAGTGGGTCTGCCGCCATCCTGATGAGTGTGCCCTGCCGCTGTCCGCTAAGCGTTAGAGATCAAGATTCTTCTTCAGAAACGCCAGCGACCGCTCCCGCGCCAGCCTGGCCGCTTCCGGGTTATAGCTCTGGCGATCGCTTGTGTTGAAGCCGTGCCCCGCCCCCGCGTACCAGTAGATTGGCACCTCCGGATGCGCCGCCGCCACCTTCGCGTCGATTTGATCCTTCGGAATATGCGTATCTTCCTGGCCGAAGTGCAGCATCACCGGCGCGTGCAACGCCTCTCCGCCATACTGCGCGATCATGCTCCCGTAATAGCCCACGGCCGCATCAGGATTGAGCCGGGTCGCCGCCAGCCACGCCATCGATCCGCCCAGGCAATAGCCGATCACTCCGACCTTCTTCCCCGTCTCCCGCCGCACGTAGTCCAATGCCGCCGCCACGTCCATCACCCGGTCATCGGTGTTGCCCTGCCGGATCAGCCCCATCGCCTGCTGCAGGGTCTCCTGCCCATAGCCCAGCTCCACTCCTCGCTGCACGCGATCGAACAGCGCCGGCGCCACTGCCAGGAACCCATCCTTCGCCCATTCGTCCGTTACCTCGCGAATGTGGTGATTCACGCCGAACGCCTCCTGCACCACCACCAGCCCGGCCACTGGCGTACCCTCCGGCCGCGCTACATATGCATCCAGCTCAAATCCATCCGCGGCCCGCAGTTTCACATGCTCGCCCATTGGCAATCCTCTTCCGCTTCAAAATTTCCCAGGAACTCCCTGTTGGATGCAGCCGCTGTGCTCCGCGCTTCGCTACTGCGGCTGTCCTGCAGCGTCGCGCCGAATCGCCCAGTAGCTGTTCCGGGCCACCACCTGGGCCCCGTAGTCCTGCGTCAGCTTCACCTCGATGGTGTGCAGCCCCGGCGTCAGGTCGGTGGGATGAAAGCTCAGAATGTACCGGTTGCGCGCATGGCTGGCCGCTTCTGCCACGCGCTGCTCAAATCCCTTCTCCTTCGTGAACGGATCGTACTCGCCCCCGCTCAGCGCGGCCAGGGTCTTCGGCGTGTTCCGCCGCATGGCATTCATCGTCATCAGCAGCCCGGCCAGCAGACCGCCGCCGGCGACCTTCGGTTCGCCCTTCGCCCAATTGATGATCTCGGCCTTCGAGGGCGAGAATTCCATGCTCAGCACCAGCGTGTTGCTGGTCCCAATCCGCTCCACCAGCTCGGGGATGTTGAAGTGCCGGCTTCCGTGATCGCGCGACTCGCTGATCAGCAGCAATACCCGTCGATGATCGGGCGGCTGCTGCTCCAGCAGATTCACCGAGTACCCCACCGCATCCAGAATCGCGGCGCCGCCATCGCCTGCGGGCATGTTCTCGAGATCCCGCGTAATCGCATCGCTGTTGTCCGTAAACGGCTCGACCCAGGTCGGATTCGAATCAAAGGCCACCAGCGCCACCTGTCCATGTCCGTCGCCGGTGAACAGCTGCAGCAGCGGCCCGAGGTGGCCAATCTTGTCGAACTCCAGCGGCGCATCGCGCCCCCGCTCCACGCACACCACCAGCGACACCGGCTGCATGTCCAGGTCATCGTCCACCTGCAGCTTCTGCGGCACGCCGTTGTCGAGTACCTCAAAATCTTTCTCTTTTAGCCCATAAAGGACGGACCCATCCGGCTTTTCCACCAGGGTCGGCACAATCACCACGCTCGTGCTCACGCGAAAGGTCGGCAGATACAGGTTAGGATCGCGCGGATCGACCGGCGGCCGACCGGCCGCACGCGGCACATTCGGCGCCGCAGAAGGCTGCGTCTGCGCCGGCTCTCCCGGAAACGGCTCTGCCTGGGGCTTCGACTGGTTCTGGCTCTGCGGCGGTTCTCCCGGAAACGGCTGCTGCCCCCACGCCGGCGTCGCCAGCACCGCAAGCAACATGAACACCCCACCCGCAGAAAACCAGCGTCCCGCCATGTTTCTTATTAGATCAGACCGGTTCCGTTGCTCCAGGCCGAAACGGCGCATAGGGATTCGCCGCCGGCAGGGCCGACTTCCGCCTCGTCTCAATCGCGGCGCGTTCGGCAAAAAATGCCGGTGTCGGCTGGTAGTCATAGTCGAACGGCAGCGGGCGCTCCGGACGTGCATCCGCCCGCCCATGCTTTGCGCCCTGCAACCATGTATATCGATCCGTGATCCCCCAGGTGAGCGCCACATTCACATTTGGTTCGGCCAGCATCATCCCCAGATACGCGCGATAGACCGCCGCCACCGCCGTATCGCGCGCTGCCACGGCTTCGGGCAGATTGCGATCGTTCACGTCCATCTCCGTGATGAACACCTGCAACCCCATCGCCGCCAGCTCCCGCACAAAGCGGATCAGCCCCGCGCCTGGCAGCGGATCGCCCGCCGTCAAATGGCTCTGCACGCCCACCGCGTCAATCGGCACGCTCCGCGCCCGCAACCGCCGCACCAGCATCAGCACCTGCCCGCGCTTGTCGATCTGCTCCTGCGTGTCCCCTTCGATTCCGTAATCGTTGTACGTCAGCAAGGCATGGGGATCGGCCGCCCGCGCCGTGCGAAACGCCAACTCGATATACCCTGGCCCAATCAGCCGCAGCCATGGCGAATCCCGCAGCCCGTCAGGACGCCCGCTCTTTACGTCTACCGCCTCGTTTACCACGTCCCACGAGTGGATCTTCCCCGCGTACCGTCCCGCCACGGTCACAATATGCCGCGTCAGATAGTGAGCCGCGTTGGAGTGATTCACCGTCGTGGCAAACCACGCGGGCAATGCCTCGTGCCAGCAGAGATTGTGTCCGCGAACCCGCTGATCGTGGGTCAGGGCAAAGACCAGCACATCGTCCGCGCCGCGAAAATCGAACTGCTGCGGCGACGGCCGCAGGGCGGCCCACTTCAGCGCATTCTCCGGAACCACAATGTTTGCCTGTTCGGCGACCGTCTGCGCGTAGGCCGGCTCGCCATCCAGCTTCTCCGGAACGACGGCGCAGCCCACGAGCAGCCCGTGCGCGGCCGCTGCCGCCCGCAGGGACCGTGGCCCGTTCACATCGGTCAGTGTCGGCGCTTGTCCTCGCGCGGTCGGCACGCTTCTTGCGCCTGCTGCAGTCTTCCCGCCGCCGCAACCCAGAGGCAACACCGCAGCCGCGCCTCCCGCCGCCATCGCGGCAGCCGCATCTTTCAGGAACTCCCGCCGCGTCCGGCGATGCCGCCCGTCGATCGCGTCCAGGCTTATCACTCTCCCGGCTCCGGCCGCCGGTGACCGCCTGCATGCTTCCACGTCTCCATCCGATCGGTCCAGCGCAGAAAACGCAGCAGATTCCCCTTCTCGCCCCAGGCGAACCCGATCACATCGCGCATGCGCAACTCTTCGGCTTTCAGGCCCGAGTAGGTTTCAATCCGCCATTTCACATATTCGCTGCGCCACGGCCGCAGACGATGGCCGGTGGTCGCATTCCATACAAAACGCAAGGCGCCCAGCACGACTCCTGTCCCTCTCTTGCCCTCGCACGGAACTTCGCCCGGTCCTTCAACCGCGCGCTTCAGAGCTGTGCGATGACTCTGGCCTGAGTATAGCGGCAGATCACTCCGGGATGCCCCATAGCCTGTGATACCCGGATCCCGCAGGTCAATGAAGGCATGGACGCCAGCGCTAAAGTGCAAACCCCGACAAAAGGCCCAAATGGCGGCCGAACACAAGAAGAGAGCCCTACAGAACACAAGAAGAGAGCCCTACAGTACGATGGAATCACCGTGAAGCCGGCCCTCACCGTCCAGACCCCTTCGGCGAAATACCCAGTCTATGTTGGCCGCAACCTCTTCCCGGAACTCGCGCGGACAGTCCAAAAGTCGGCTGCCAGCCGGGCTTTCGTTGTTACCTCAACGGAGATCTGGGCCCTCTGGGGCCAGAAGCTGCTCGCCGCCTTCTCTGCATCCGCCCAACCGACGGTCCTCTTCCTGCCAGCCGGCGAGCGGTTCAAGCGCCTCGCTCAGGTGGAGAAGCTGGCCGACCAGCTCGCCCGCGCCGGAGCCGACCGCTCCTCCGTCCTGGTCGCCTTCGGCGGCGGCATTGTCGGGGACCTCAGCGGCTTTCTCGCCGCCATCTACATGCGCGGCATCGACTACATTCAGGCGCCGACCACGCTGCTCGCGCAGGTGGACTCCTCGGTAGGCGGCAAAACCGGCGCCAATCTCGCCGCCGGAAAAAATCTGATCGGCAGCTTCCATCATCCGCGCGCGGTCTTCGCTGACCTTGACGTGCTGCAGACGCTGCCTGATCGCGAGTTCCGCGCCGGACTCTTCGAAAGCGTCAAGGCCGGCATCATCCGCGACGCTGCTCTCTTCCGCTTCATGGAGCAGAACACCGGGAAGATTCTGGCCCGCGATGCGGCCGCGCTCGAGCGCGTCATCACTGACTCGATTCGCATGAAAGCCGCTGTCGTCGCCCTCGACGAGCGCGAGTCCGGGCTGCGCATGATCCTCAACTTTGGACACACGCTCGGCCACGCCATCGAAGCGGCAACCGGCTTCCGCCGGCTGCTCCATGGAGAAGCCGTTGCCTGGGGCATGCTCGCCGCGCTGCAGGCAGGCCTCGCTCGCGCCACGGTCGCCCCCGCCCAGGCTGAGCGGATTGAGAAGACGATCCTCGGTTACGGACCATTGCCGTCCTTCCGCGCCACCGCCGAGCAGCTGCTGGCCGCCGCCGGCCGCGACAAGAAGAATCGCGCCGGCACCCGTCGCTTCGTGCTGCCGCTGGGCATCGGCGATGCCGTGGTGGTGGTGGATGTGAAGGATGTCGAGCTGGAAGATGCTTTGGGATGGCTGCTGCCCCGTGCGCGGAAAGCAGGAAGCAGCGAATCAGCATGACCTCGCCGCGAAATTCGCCGAGCCAGGGATTCGTCTTCTAACCCCTAACCCCTGATCCCTGATCGTCAGTCGACTGCCAGCGACAGCTGGTGCCGTACATCCGCGCCGCGAATCCAGAAAATCACGTCGGTCGCGATGTTCGTTGCATGGTCGGCGATGCGCTCGAGGTTGCGCGAGATGAGAATCGCCGGAAGCGCCTGATCGGTGCAATCCGGCTGCTCCTGGATGCGCCGCGTCAGGTCGAGAATCGCGACCCGGTTCATGCGGTCGATCTCGTCGTCCATATCGCGCACGGACTCGGCCAGCAGCGCGTCGCCATCCAGCAGCGCCTGCAGCGACGACCGGATCATGCGCACGGCAAAGTCACCCATGCCGCCAATGTCCACCGGCAAATCCAGCGGATCATGATCCAGCAGGTCCAGAGTGCGAGTGGCAATGCTCACGGCCATGTCGCCGATCCGCTCCAGATCGCCATTGATCTTGATCACCGCCAGGATGAACCGCAGATCGATGGCCATCGGCTGCTCGCGGGAGAGCAGCTCGTAGGCCATCTCGTCCACTTCGCGCTGCGCCATGTTGATGGCCGTCTCGTTCTCGCGCACGTACTGGCACAGCCCCTCGTCCCGCTGCAGCCACGCGTCCACTGCCGCCTTCACCGCCTGCTGCGACAGCGCCGCCATCGCCAGTAACTTGTCCTTCAGCTCGGCGAGCTGTAACTGAAAATGGATCCGAGGCACCTGTCCCTCCTGCACGTCCCTGCGCGGCCCCGGCTGGCGGTGTCCGCAAAATCAGGTCAATTCTCGTATTGTGCATCCACGGAGATAAAAGCTCTGCAAATTCCGCGACTTTACCGTTACTTTTCGGAGTCGCGGGCGGCCCTTATGGCTCCCTGGACCCGCAGCGGGCCAGTCACAAGCCGAGATGCCGCTCAGCAGAGCCGCTTTTCGGCTTCCTGCGCAGCCTCGTAAATCTGGTCGAACGAATCGACCGCATACAGCACTTTCTGCTCCTCCGACACCAGGAACTTCTGCTCCATCACCTGGTCCAGGTTAAAGTCGCGAATCTCCGGCCTGCCTTCGATCACATGCGTGCCCTCGCCGTGCGACGAGATCAGCCCGCTGCCGTAGAGCTTCACCGTCCCCTTCTGCCGGATTACCCCGAATTCCACCGTAAACCAAAAGAGGCGGCCCATCTTTTCCAGCTTGTCCTTGTCGTGCATCAGCCCGGCGCAAACCCGCCCGTACTGCTGCAGGAAATCGGCGAAAACAGGATGCGCGTGCATCGGGACGTGGCCAAAGACGTCGTGGAAGATGTCCGGCTCCGGCGTGTATTCCATCGATTCGCGGCTGCGGATGTAGGTGGTGGTGGGAAACTGCCGCGCGCCCAGCATCTCGAAGAACGCATCCGGCGGAAGGAAGCCGCTTACCGGCGTCGCATTCCACCCGGTTCTTGTCGAAAGCCGCTTGTTCACCTCGGCCAGGTTCGGGATCGAGTCTTCTTTCAATCCGATCTGCTCGAACCCGTCCAGATACTCATCGGCGGCGTGTTCGCGCAGCTGCGGCATCCGCCGCCGCACCAGCTCCGCCCACACGGCATGCTGCTCCTCGGTGTAGGCGTCCCACTTCTGTTGAATCAGATACGGAGCGGCCACCGTCAGCCTCTGTGCCTCCGCGCCCACCGCGTTTCCTGGCGGATTCATCGCAAAACACCCCCGGCAAAACCCTTGAGAATCGCACCCACCCCTGTGAGATGTCAATACGTCTCGACGGGCGGGTAGTGGAAGGCCCCAAGCGGGCTTCCCATCACTCGCCCGGGCGGGCGCTTTTTGCCGACGAGAGTTGCGGCTGCTTTTCCACCGGGGGCAGGTCGTAGATCTCAAGGGCCCCGTCGCGCAGGATCGCGAAGCGCATTCCGTCGGGCGACAGCGCCACGTTTTGGCCCGCCGACAGCACCGGCGTCGCGTTCTTCACCAGAACCACTTTTCCCGTCAGCGTGTCGTACACGCCGGCCAGCTGCGCCTGAACGTCTTCCGGATACAGCGCATCGAAGGTGCTGATGGGCCGATTCACCTCCAGCGATTCATAGACGAAGCGGCTGCCGTTCTCCGCCGACGTAAACCAGCCCCATACATACTTATTCTGCCAGCGAGCCTGCCACAGCTCCTGCCCGTCGGCCGAAACAGCGGCGACCCGATGATCGTCGCCATCGAGGTAGCAACCCGTAATGAGCGTCACGGTGGCGCTCACCGCGGTAGGCGTCGGACGGCAGTCGGTTTTCACTTCAGTCAGAATCCGCGGCTGGCCCTGGAACGGCACCCAGCGTACGACCCAGGTGTCGAGCTTTGTGCCTTCCAGCGTATCCAGCAGACCTGCACCCAGCAGGGGGACCTGCGTTACGCCGCGGGCATGGGTCTCGGTGACCTCCGCGCTGGTCCCGGAGCGCAGGATCATCACCTTCATGGGCGTGCCGCTTCCCAGCGCCCGCGTGTCGTCGATGACCGGCTGCGCCTTCTCGGGTTCGTCCGTTTCCAGCACGGTCAGCTTCCGGTCCGGGGATATCTGCACGTAGCGCAGCCCTGCGGAGAGCGTCAGGAAAGGCCGAAGCTCGAGCGAAGCATCGGTCAGAAAAAGCGAATCCCGCACTCGAACCAGAAACTGACCGTTCTGGTAGGGCCACAGATACGCGGAGCGGTCATGCTCGCGCCACTGGGTCTGCTTCACGACTCTGCCGGTGTGCAGATTCAGCACCAGCGCACGAATCTCCTGATCGTCGTCGTCGAGCTGATCGCTGGGCAGGCGCTTCAGCAACCCGCCCACCCGAAAGGTAAACAGCAAGTGGTCGTCGTCGAGAAATCCCATGGCCGCCGATGACAGGCGATAGGTCAGATAGAACGAACCGGGAGGCACATAGCCGAGGGGTGCAACCTCGATGCGAATCGCCGGCTGCGGGGGAGGAGGCGCCGCAGGGGGGGGCTTCCGCCCGGCGCGGGCGGCCGATGCCGTCAGGAGGATCCCCACCGCTGTCAAAGTCGTCAGATTTCGGATAGCCACAACCACTTGCTCCCATTCTCCGCAGCCGGGGCACGAAGAGCAAATCGCTCGGGCCGCGACCTCGATTTGACGCCACAGTGCAATCTGCGTATAAAACGGTGTCACAGCACAAGAGGCCGCCGAGCGTATGGCGTCTTCGAGGCACGAACTCCTTATGGCCCGAATGCAGGAAGCCCGTGATTCCTCCTCGGCTCGGCGCCCGCGCACGACCGCGGCCAAGCCGGCGCCCGCTGAACCGCAATCGCCCCGTATGATCGCCGACTACCAAAACGCCGTCCAGTTGATGCAGCAGGGCAAGTACGAGAAGGCGCGCGCCGCCTTCGAGAAGCTCTCCCGGGACGCACCCGCGGAGATCCTCGAGCGCGTCCGCGTGTACATCACTGTTTGCGACCGCAATTGCGCCAGCGACTCGCGCAGCTTTGACACGCCCGAGGAGCAGTACGATTATGCGGTTTCGCTGCTCAACTCCGGCTCCTGGGAAGAGGCGCGCGACCAGTTCGAGGCCATCCTGGCCAGCTCTCCCAAAGCCGACTTCGCGCATTACGGCATGGCGGTGCTGAGCAGTATGACCGGCCAGGCGGAAGAGGCGCTTGACCATCTCAGCCGCGCCATCGAACTGAACCCGGCGAACCGCATCCAGGCGCGCAGCGATCCCGATTTCGTCGATATGGCCGACGATCCGCGCTTCACGGAGCTTCTTTATCCCGAGCCGGGCTGAGGAGAACCGCCCCGTGGTTTGGGTTTAGACTGAAGCCTGGACTCCTGACTGGTGAGCACTCGAGCCGCGAAAATCTCCGGTCCCCCAGGCCTGCGCGTTGTCGCGATTGGCGGGGGAACGGGTCTCTCCACGCTGCTGCGTGGTCTCAAACAGCGCGTGCCGCACGGCGCCGGCCTGCTGGCCATACCCTCCCGCGCACCGCTGATCGCCGACCTGACGGCTGTGGTGACGGTTACCGACGATGGCGGCTCCAGCGGGCGGCTGCGCCGCGACTTCAACATGCTGCCCCCCGGCGACCTGCGCAATTGCATGGTCGCGCTGTCTGAGGACGAGCGCCTGATCTCCCGGCTGTTTCGTCATCGTTTCCGCAACGGCGGCGATCTTGGCGGTCACAACTTCGGCAATCTGTTCATCGCGGCCCTCACGGAGATGACCGGCGATTTTGCCCAGGCCATCCGCCTGGCGGCCGAGATCCTCGCAACCCGCGGACACATCTTCCCCGCCACCGGGGCCAACGTCACCCTGGCCGCCCGTATGGAAGACGGTTCGATCGTTCGCGGCGAAACCAACATCACCGCCAGCCGCCAGCGGATCGTCGAGCTCACGCTCGAGCCCGCCGATCCGCCGCCGCCTCCGGAAACTTTGGCCGCCATTGCTGCGGCGGATCTCATCACCATCGGCCCGGGCTCGCTCTTCACCAGCATCATCACCAACCTGCTGGTCCGCGGTATCGCCGAGGCTCTGGGCGAGGCGCGCGGCACCCGCGTCTTTCTCTGCAACCTGATGACCCAGGCCAACGAGAGCCTGCACCTCACTGCGTCGCAGCACATTGAGCGCATCTACGAACACGCCGGGCGCCCCGTCTTTGACTTTGCCCTCGTGAATACCGCGCCCGTCTCCGAGGCCATCCGCCAGCGCTACGCTGCCGAAGGCGCGGAGGTAACCGTCGCCGACATCGATCGTATCGAGGCTCTCGGGGTGCAGTGTATTACCGGCAACTTCGCCGACGAGGGCAACGTGCTCCGCCACAATCCCGACCGCATTACAGACGCCCTGCTCTCGCTGCCGATGCGCAGCCTGGCGGGCGCAGTCCCATAAGACAGAACCGGTGCCCGGAAGTTTGCGCCGGCTTCGGCCAGAAGGGGCCGGTGGCTAAATTCCAAACTCCAGACTCTGCTTCCCGGTCTTCTTCAGCTGCCCGCAGGCCGCATAGATGTCGCGTCCGCGCGGCCGCCGGACGAAAGCGGGCACACCCTGGGTTCGCAGCCGCTCCTGGAACCCGGTCACATCCTCCGCCGCCGGGGTCACGAAGGGCACCTCCGGCCCAGGATTCCAGGCAATCAGGTTTACCTTCGCCGGAAAATTCGCCCTCCGCAGCAGGCGCGCTACTTCGTCGGCGTGCTCCGGACGATCATTGACCCCGCCCAGCAGCACATACTCGAAGGTGACCCGCTCCCGGGGACGCAGCGGCACCTGCCGCACCGCTTCGATGACGTCGGCGATGCTCCATTTGCGGGTGATCGGCATAACGCCCTCCCGCACCGCATCATTGGGCGCGTTCAGCGAGATCGCCAGCTTCGGCCGCACCGGCTCTTTCGCAAAGCGCAGGATTCCAGGCACAATCCCCGAGGTGGACACCGTCATCCGCGACTCCGGCACGCCGATCTCCTCCACCAGCAGCCGCACCGCCGCCATGAACGCGTCGTAGTTCAGGAACGGCTCGCCCATGCCCATGAAGACCAGGTTGATCCGGTCTCGCCCCGGCTCCGCGTCCTGGCGCCTGAGCACTGCGGCTACCTGCCCGGCAATCTCGCCGGCGGACAAGTTGCGCAAAATCCCCAGCCGCGCCGTCAGACAAAACTGGCAATTCACCGCGCAGCCGATCTGGCTGGAGACGCAGATTGTCGCCCGCGACCAATTCTTTCCTGGCGACCTTTCGACCTCCTCTTCCTCGAAGGAGCCGTCGCCCCCACCGTCGCCTTCGGGCATCCAGACCGTCTCTACGGTCTGCCCGTCGTTGCCCGCGATGAGGTAGCGCTCCGTGCCGTCCACTGAACGAAAGGTCTCCGCAATCTCCGGCAGACCCACTCGGAACCCGGCCGCTGCAACCCGCTCGCGCAGGTCTTTCGGCCACGTCGTAATCTCTTCCAGGGCCCCAATCCGCTGCTGATAAAGGGCTGTTGCAAGCTGGCGGACCCGGTACATTGGTAACCGAAACGGTGCCATGCTCGACGCAAGTTGCTGATTTGAAAGGCCAAAAAGTCCTTCATCTCCCGGGGCTCGGGGAGCGTCTAAGATGGTGACAAGGCTTTTTCCGCCGGTTTTCATCCGCATTCCCGAGCATAGCGCATCGAATATCGAGCAGAACCGGCCGCGCGAGCCTCCTCTAGATCGAAAATCGAAAATGACCCAGGAACGCAATATTCGCCGTACTGTCCTTCCCAGCGGACTCGTCGTCCTCACCGAACGCATGGAGCATGTGCGCTCCGTCGCCATGGGCGTCTGGATGCGCGCCGGCTCCCGCCATGAAGTACCGGAGCTGAATGGCATCTCTCATTTTGTCGAGCACATGGTCTTCAAAGGGACGAAGTCCCGCTCCGCGCAGCGCATCGCCCGCGAAGTGGACGCCATCGGCGGCAATCTGGACGCCTTTACCGGCAAGGAAACCGTTTGCTTCAACATGAAGGTGCTGGACGAGCATGTCCCCACCGCCCTCGACGTTTTGTCCGACCTTGTCCTCAACCCCGTCTTCGCGGCCGAGGAGATCGCGCGTGAGCGCGGCGTCATCCTCGAAGAGATCAAGATGGACGAGGACAGCCCCGACACCCTGGTCCACGAAATCTTCACCCAGGGCTTCTGGAAGGGGCATCCGCTGGGCAAGCCGATCCTGGGAACCCGGGACACCGTCCGCAGCTTCGATCAGAACACCCTGCTCGGTTTCTTTCAGCAGCGCTTCCAGGCCGGCAACATGGTCTTCTCGGCCGCCGGCAATCTCGAACACGACACTTTCGTCGAGCTGGTGGCCCAGCACTTCTCTTCCCTGGCCCCGGGCAGCGTTTGCTCCGACGGCGCCGCGCCGACCGTCACGTCGCGCATTCAAATGCGCAACAAGAAATCCCTGGAGCAGGTGCAGCTGTGCCTGGGCGTGCCCGCGCCGCCCGTGGCGGACACCTCCCGCTATACGACCCTGATCCTCAACACGATCCTCGGCGGCGGCATGAGTTCCCGCCTCTTCCAGACCGTGCGCGAAGAGCGCGGCCTCGTGTACGCCATCTACAGCGACCTGAATCCCTATCGCGACACGGGCTCCCTGTGCGTCTACGCCGGAACCTCCGCCGATCGCGCGCTGCAGGTCATCGACCTCA
The DNA here is from genome assembly GCA_036269135.1 of Acidobacteriaceae bacterium. Taxonomy (GTDB): domain Bacteria; phylum Acidobacteriota; class Terriglobia; order Terriglobales; family Acidobacteriaceae; genus Palsa-343. The sequence goes on along the minus strand of DATASQ010000023.1, from coordinate 35,011 downwards.
TCATGGAGGAATTCCGCCGGCTCAAGTCCGAGCCGCTGCAGCCGGGCGAACTCCGCCGGGCTAAAGACCAGCTCAAGGGCAATCTGCTGCTGTCGCTCGAAAGCTCGATGTCGCGCATGTCGAACCTGGCCCGCCAGCAGATGTACTTCGAGCGTTTCTTCGGCCTCGACGAAATCCTGAACCGCGTGGAAAACGTCACCGAAGAGCAGGTAATGACCATGGCCACCCGCCTCTTTGATCCGGATAAGGTGGCGCTCACGCTCCTCGGCCGACTCGACGGCTTACGGGTGACGCGCAGCCAGCTCGACTGCTGACAGGCGTGTCAGAGCTGACTATGACCTAAACTCTATTTCTGCAGCACGGTCGCGAAGAATCCGTCGCACGGATGCACGCCGGGGATGGTTCGCAGATACGGTCCCTCGGTCGCGCTCCGCAGCCGTTCGCGACCTTCGGCCGTGAGCACGCCCCGCGCCGCCATCTCGTCGAGGATTCCCTCCACCGGAACCACGCTCGATCCCGGCGTGTCGCGCAGCACAGCCTCCACCACCTGCTCGTTTTCTTCCCGCTCCATCGAGCAGGTGGAGTACACCAGCCGCCCACCCGGCCGCAGACCCGCCAGGCCCGCGCGCAGAATCGCCATCTGCCGCTCCTTCTGCCGCGCCAGATCCGCCTCGGTCACTCGCAACCGAATCTCCGGATTCCGCGCCATCGTCCCGGTTCCGCTGCACGGCACGTCGCACAGGATCCGGTCCCACTCCGGCCGCAGCGCCATCTTCGTTGCATCGGCAACTTCGAAGTGCATTCGTTCCGCGAGCGCCGGCGGCAGCATCCTGCGCATCGCGTCCAGCCGTTTGCGGCTCACGTCAACAGCGGTAATTGCCGCTCCTGGCAGCCGCTCCGCCATGATCGCCGTCTTGCCTCCCGGCGCCGCGCACAGATCCAGCATCCGCGTGGGTTGGTTCCGCGGCAGGGCTGGTTGCGAAGACTGCCCGTCCGCGGCAAGCACTTCCGCTACCAGTTGCGATGCTTCGTCCTGGATCCGTATGCGTCCATCGCGAAAGGCCTCGCTCCGTCCTGCATCGCCCCGCACCACGCGCCGCGCGCAGGACAGGAACGCCCCGGGCTCCGTCTCCAGATCGGCGAACCCAGCATCCGTCTCCGTCCGTATGGCACTGCTGGAAGGCTCCTGATCCCACTGGCAGATGGCCTCCGCCGCCTTCATGCCATAGCGCCGCGCCCACCGTTCGACCATCCACGGCGGATGAGCCCACCGCGCCGCGAGCTCGCCTGCGGATCTCGTCTTCGTGGCCCGCGGTGTTTTCCCGGCGGACTGAATCTTCCGCAGCACAGCGTTCACCATCCCGGCCGCGCCGCTCTCCTTGCCCAGCTTCACCAGTTCCACACTGTCGTTCAGCACCGCGTGCGCCGGAACCCGGTCCAGATGCAGCAACTGATACGCCCCCATACGCAGCGATGTCGCCGCCTCGTCACTCAGTTTCGCCTCAGGCCGCGCCAGCAGCTGGCGAATCTGCGCGTCCAGCGCCAGCTGCCAGCGCAGCGTGCCCAGCACCAGCATGGTCGTCAGATGACGGTCCGCCGCGGACAGCGCATCCACTTCGGGCGAACGCAGCAGCTCATCGCTGTGCGCGTCGCTGGTTTCGATTTGCAGGAGGATCCGAAATGCAGCGCGTCGAGCCGGTGCGATCACAGGGGTATTCTCTCAGTCTGCTCGAAAGCCGCGACGCCCAGTTAGCGAGACTCCAGCCCCGCGTCCGCCTGGACGGCTAGTCCCAGCTGCGTCCCGCTCTCCACCGCGTGCCCGCGCAGAAATTCCCCAGCCGTCATGCGGCGCTTGCCTTCCATCTGGACTTCGACCAGCTCCAGCCAGCTCCCGTCGCCACAGGCCACAAACAGCGTCCCCTGCTCAGCCAGCAGCTGGCCCGGTTCCATCCGGCGCGTACCCCGCAGATCCGTCGGCAGCAGACGATGCACGCTCAGCTTTTTCCCGCCCAGCGTGGTCCACGCCCCGGGCCAGGGCTGAAAACCGCGCCACCGGTTGTAGAGGGTCATGGCCGGCTGCGCGAAATTCATCCGCCCGTCTTCCCGCGCCAGGATCGGCGCCAGCGTGGCCTTCGCATCATCCTGCTTCTTCGCCGCGATCGTTCCCGCATCCAGCTCGCGCAGCGTCTCCATCATCAGGTCCGCGCCCATCTCCGCCAGCAGTGGAAAAATATCCACGGCCGTCATATCCGGCGCAACCGTCATCTCCCGCTGCAGCAGAATGTCGCCGGTGTCCAGCCCCTCGTCGAGCCGCATAGTCGTCGCCCCGACCGATGGTTCGCCATTCGCAAGGGCCCATTGGATCGGCGCGGCTCCACGATACTTCGGCAGCAGGGAGGCATGCAGGTTTAGATTGCCCAGTCGCGGCAGCTCCAGCATCCACTTTGGGATGATCCGCCCATACGCCACCACCAGAATCGCGTCGGGACGGATCGCCTCCAGCTGCGCGCGAAACTCAGCATTGTTTTTGATCTTCTCCGGCTGCACGACGGGAATGCCGGCTTCCATCGCCGTCGTCCTGATGGGAGGCGCGGTCAGCATCTGCCCGCGGCCCACCGGCCGATCCGGCTGCGTCACCACCAGGGGCACGTGGTAGCCCGCCCGCAGCGCCAGTTGCAGCGTGGGCACTGCAAACGAAGGAGTCCCGCAGAAGACCAGCTTCATTTCCACTCGCCGGTTTTCTGCAGCTTGCGAATCTTCCGCAGAATCAGGTCCCGCTTCAGCGCGCTCACCCGCCAGGGAAACAGAATGCCATCGAGATGATCGATTTCATGCTGGAAGGCCCGCGCCAGCAGTTCCGTGCCCTCCAGATCAATCCATTTCCCGTCCAGATCCTGCGCCTTCACCGTAACCTTCGCCGCGCGCGCCACCTTGTCGCGGATGTCCGGCAGACTCAGGCAGCCCTCCTCCTCCACCTGCTTGCCTTCCTTGTGAACGATTTCCGGGTTCACCAGCACGATCTTGTCGTTCGGATTTTGTTTATTGCTGAGGTCGATGACCGTGATGCGCTTGCCCACGCCGATCTGGGGCGCCGCCAGGCCGATGCCCTGCGCCTTGTACATGGACTCAAACATATCTGCCGCCAGCGCGCGCAGTTCTGCATTGAATTCCGCGATTTTCTCGGTCGGCCGCTGCAAAATCGGGTCCGGATATTTAACGATGTCCCTGATCATTTTTCTAAACGCTATACGCCATCCGCTAAAAGTTAGTAGTTCCCCACCTGCTCCACGTACCCGTCGTAATTCCGCTTCAGCTCGCGCAGCGAATCCCCGCCGAATTTTTCCAGCGCTACCCGCGCCATGGTAAGCGCCACCATCGCTTCCGCGGCCACACCCGCTGCGGGCACGACGCAAACGTCGCTGCGCTCATAGGCTGCCCTGGTCTCCTCGCGCGTATCGAAACGCACCGACGGCAGCGGCCGCCGGAGCGTCGAGATCGGCTTCAGATACCCGCGCACCACGATCTCCTCACCATTAGAGATGCCGCCTTCGAGCCCCCCGGCGTTATTCTGCTCGCGCGTGAACCGGGTATGGTGGCCATCTTTCACTTCCTGCGCGTAACCGATGGCGTCGTGCACCTCGGATCCCAGCGACTCCGCCGCCGTCACGCCGCGGCCGATTTCCACCGCCTTCACCGCCTGCAGAGACATCACCGACTGTGCCAGCAGCCCATCCAGCCGCTCGTCCCAGTTGGCGCAGGTGCCCAGCCCCGGAGGCGCGCCGTGCACCACCACCTCAAAGACGCCCCCCACCGTATCGCCGGTCCGCAGGACCGCATCGACCTCGGACTTCATGCGGGCTTCGGTCTCCGCGTCCACGCAGTTCAGCAGAACTTCGTCCTTCGCGCGCAGTGCCGCAACTTGATCCCAGCTCGCTGTCCGCTCCAGTTCGGCGCGGCCCACGCGGATCACATGGCTGGCGATGTCGATTCCCAACTCCAGCAGCAGCTGCTTCGCGACGCCTCCCGCCGCCACCCGAGCAGTCGATTCGCGCGCCGAGGCCCGCTCCAGCACATACCGCGCATCGGGGAAATCCCACTTCAGCGCCCCGGCGAGATCCGCATGCCCAGGTCGCGGCGAGGCTACCGCCTTATGCTTTGCCGGATCGCCCGCACCCACCGGCAGCACATCCGTCCAGTTTTTCCAGTCGCGGTTCTCGATGGTAATCGCAATGGGCGACCCGATCGTTTTCCCGTGCCGGACGCCGCTCAGGAAATGTGCCGTGTCGGCTTCGATGCGCATGCGGCCGCCGCGTCCGAAGCCCTGTTGGCGCCGCCACAGCTCGCGATTCACGCGTACTTCGTCGATGGGAACGCCCGCGGGCATGCCCGATAGAAGAGCCACAAGGCTCTCCCCATGCGATTCGCCGGCTGTGGAAAAACGCAGCATGATCGTCTCTTAACCCGCCTTGATTGTAGATGATTCCGTTCTTATTCGGTCGCAATCCATGCGTACTGCTTCTCGCTCAGCGGCACCACTGAAAGCCGTCCCATCTTCACCAGCGGCGAGTTCGCAAACATGCTTTCCTCTTTGATCTCCGCCAGCGTCCGCGGCGTTTTGGTCCGCTTTACAAACTTCACCTTCACCAGCGGCTGCTTTGGATCGCCGGCGTCCACCGCCACCACCTTCGCCAGTCCCACCGTCCGCTTTTCCTCGCCCGTGTGGTAGATCACCAGCATCTCGCCGCGCTGCATTCCGGCCAGAAACTTCACCGCCTGCGGATTCGACACACCGTCCCACACCGTCTCGCCTTCCCGCGCCAGATCGTCCAGCGAATAGGTTCCGGGTTCAGTCTTCAAAAGGTAGGGCATGGTTCCTGTCCTCAACTTTCTCTTCTGGCTTCTCTTCCGCGACCGGGGACTCCGGCGTATTTCCCGCCATCCGGCGCAGTTCCTCCGTCTTCAGATAGGCCGCGGTGTTCAGCAGCGGTCGCTCCATCGACCGCACCCAGTCCGTCATCTCCGCGCCCGCCCGTCCATTCGCCTCGTTCCGCGCGAATTCGTTCTGCACCGTCTGCATCTTGGCATCGAGATCGTCCAGGTAGTGCAGCATGACCGCTTCCGGGGTCATCGGCAGCTTCGGCGATCCAAATTCGTACCGTCCGTGATGGCTCAGCACCAGATGCTCAACCAGCAGCCGCTTAGCCGCGGGAAAGTTTGGAATCGCTGCAATTTTCTCCTCGATCATGCGGATGCCGATCGTGATGTGCCCCAGCATCTGCCCTTCCAGGGTGTACTCGAAGCTCGTTCCCCAGACCAGCTCGCGCAGCTTGCCGATGTCGTGCAGCGCCACGCCAGTCAGCAGCAGATCGCGGTTCACGCCGGGATAATGCTGCGCCGCCGAATCACACAATCCCATCAGCGACAGCACATGCTCCAGCAGTCCGCCGATCCACGCATGATGCATGCCCTTGGCCGCCGGCGCCTGCCGCAGCGCCTTTTCCACCTCTGCATCGCGCAGAAAGACTTCCAGCAGCGCCTTCAGATCCGGATCGCGAAAGCTCGCGACCCAGCCTTCCAGCTCCGCCCACATCTGATCGATATCCCGCTCTGTCGTCGGAACAAAATCGCCCAGTTCATACTCGTTCGGCAGCGCCTGCCGGATCTTGTCCAGTTTGATCTGCAGCTTCTCGTTGTACCGGCAGACCTGACCGCGCACCTTGACCACGTCGCCGGCGTCGAAGTCCCCGGCTTCCGCAAGCTCCCACATGCGCGCTTCAATCTGCCCGGTGCGATCGCCGAGCGTCAACGCAAAGTAGCGGCCGCCGTCGCGGCCACTGCGCACCTGCCTGGCGGCGACCGCAAAGAATCCGGTGATATCCCGGTTCTCCCGGCTCGCCAGATCGACCACCCAAAGGTCTTTCATCTCGTGTGCGGCCCTCTCGAGCGGTTCCCGAAGGCCTCAGGATTGCGGCGCAGTTGCGCCCGTGCCCGGGGTGCCGGTGTCATTGGGCTGCCCGTTCGGCTGCTGCGCGGCCTGCCCCTTCTGATCCTCATCGGACAGTCGCCGCTTCGGCGCGTTCTTCGCCTTCACCTTCTTCGGCTTCTTCGTCGTGTCGCCGTTCAGGCCCAGCGCCGACTGCTGCAGCTGATCCGCGGCCACCTGCTGCGGCACCTCGGATGGAGGCGCGAATTTCTGCCTCTTCTTCCGCCGCGCCATCTCGCGCTGTTTCGCCTTCGACTGCCTGCCCAGGTCGGACAAGCGTACCTTTTTTGTCGGCTGACCATTGGCGCTGCTGTCGATCACGTTGCCCTGCGCGTTGGTCAGAGCGACACCGTTCTCCGGCTGGCTGGCCGCTACCTGCGATCCCGCTTCCGCTCCCTGTACCGACTCGGCGCCACCCGCGCCCGCATTAATCTGGCGCGTCGGCCCCGGCGGCAGCGTCTCCCGCGGCGCCTGTCCGAACCGAATCTTTTCCTTCTTCCCCGGCTTCTCCGTGCCCTTGTTGCTGGCAACTTCTTTCCCCGCCGCCCCCTGTCCGTTCACTTTGTCCAGCGTCGGCACTCCGGAGGGGACGCCAGCGGCGGTCTCCTTCTCCGGCTTCTGCCGCCGCACCTTCTGGCGGAAGCGCGCACGCTCACTGTGCTTCTTTTTCTTCTTTGCCTGGGGGGGCGTGTACGCGCTCTGAACGAACTTGATCTCGTTGGGCGTAGCGCCAGAGTCAAAGTACGGCGCCCGTACGTCGATGGAAGCCTCGTTACGCAGTTTGGTCAGATAGGCGCGCAGCGCCGGCTCCATCTTCTGCATGCCGATATTTTCCTGTATCTGATTCTGCACATCGTCCAGCGGGGCTATGCCGCCCTTCTGATGCTCCGTCACCTTCAGGATCAGCCAGCCCTGCCGCGTCCGAATCGGCTGGGTGAACTGTCCCGCGGGCAAATTGAAGGTCGCGTCCGCCAGTTCCTTCGAATGCAGATCGTCGCGCTTGAACTCGCCCAGGTCGCCGCCCTGCGCCGCCGTCGGGCCGCCCGAATCGGCCTTTGCCACCGTGGCGAAATCCGCGCCGCTCTTCAGGCGTTCCTCAAGGTCGGCGGCCTTCTTCTTCGCATCGGCCACCTGCGCCGCATCGTCGGGATTCGGTGTCGCGATCAAAATCTCGCTCAGCCGTTCTTCTTCGGGTTTTTCGAACTCCTGCCGGTGCGAGTCGTAGAATGCGCGAACCTCCGAGGGCGACACCTGGATGTGCGAACCCACTTCCTGGCTGATCACCTCCGAGCGGATCACGTTCTCGCGAATCTGCTCCTTCAGGTCCTCGAAGGAAACGCCCTGCGCCTCGGCCGCCTTTTGCAGGTCCTCGAGCGTCGCCAGGTGATATTGCTTGCGCATATCGTCGAGCCGCTTGATCACCTCGGTCTCGCCGTTGATTCCGAGTTCTTTGCCCTTCGACAACAGCAACTGGTTGTCGATGAGCGAGCGCATCAGGTCCCGCCTCTGCTCCATCAGCTGCGCCTGCGTCCAGCTCTGTTGCCGGGCCTCCTGCTCCAGCTCCTGTTCCGCGCGATCGTAGTCGGATTTGCTGATCACCTGGTCATTGACGCGCGCCGCAATATCCTCCACCACCGTCCCGTGGTAAGGCGACTGCTGGTTCTGTGTGTCGGAGGAACTCCGCCCTTGAGCCAAAACGGGAGCTGCAGCGGGAAGAACGGCGAGGCCCACGCTGGCAGCCAGCAGAGCAGGAAGCAAGGGAACACGAAGCATCATAGGGATCAACGTCTCAGAGCGCCAACCGGATCACGTCCAGCCTTCATTCCAGGCAGATTGTCTCGGTTGTGGGCGCTGCGCCTATTGTACAGCCCTGCGCCCATCCGTCTCGACACCCGACGGCGTCTGAATTTTTCCATCACCTGCACGTTTTCTCCAGGTCCGGCCCGTAATTCATGTGCTTCGGCAGCGGCAGGTGCTTCTCCTCCATGGCGCTCTCGAGCGAATCCGGTCCCGGCAACAGCCGGGGATCGACGTCGAACCTGTAGAACGGATCTTTCTCCGCATCTTCCAGCGAGATAAACGCGAACCCGTCCCGCTTATACATGGCGAGCAGCCGCGGCAGCATGCGCGCATCGAAGGCCCCGATATGCATCAGCAGCACGTAAGGAATATCGTGGCCAAACACTTTTTCAGCCATGGTATGACGGAAGACGATATCGTCCTCGGCGGCCTGCAGATAACTGTGCTCCAGCCAGACGATCTTCGCCGCGTCGTGCCTTTCGCTGCAGCGGGCGTAGGGCTCGTTCCAGTCGTAATCGGCAAAGCTCATCGTCACGCCGGCGATTTTGTAGCCGTGCTGCGCCAGATACACCCGGATGCCGGCCTTCTTCTCGATCGTATTGCCCTCCGCCAGATACGGGAACCGAAACCAGTGCCAGTCCGCGCCGTTCATCTGCAGGCGCAGCAGCGGCTCGTCCTTCGCAATATCGCCTTCAAAATTCTGGAGCGGAACCTGATCCAGATTCATATGCGACCATGTATGGTTCCCCAGCGGATAGCCTGCCTTGCGCCACGCCGCCAGCACATCCACCGTTGTCGGATGATCCTCCACGCGCTGCCCATTCACGAACCCATAGGTCGGTGGCATATGCGCCGCCTTCAGGGCCTGGATCACCCGCTGTGCCACTTCCAGCCGCGTCTCGCCGGGCGGCAGCGGACCATGCACCGGCAGGTCGTCAAACGTGACGGCGATCTGTTTGGGCGCTTTTGTCTTTGCCTTCTCGTGGGGCGGATGCGCCGCTTGCGCTCTCGCCGCTCCCACCAGTCCAAAAGCCAATGCCGCGAGAACCGCCAGTTTCGGCCACCGCCTCCGTCTTAATCCTGGCTGCAATGTCTGGTCCTTCTCGCTCCCGGATTCGAATCCCCTGACTTAAGATGCGCCGCGTTGAAACGCGCACGAAACTCAGCTGCCGATCGTTCCGACCGCCATCGGCATGCTTCTCAGCCGCTGCCCGGTTGCTGCGAAAAGTGCGTTCCCCACCGCCGGGGCCACCGCCACAATGCCCGTCTCCCCGGCGCCGGCCGATGGCAAATCCTTACGGTCGATGAGGACTACCTCCACCTCGGGCGCATCCGCAAACCGCGGTACCCGGTAATCCGCAAAGTGCGCATTCAGGATCTTCCCGTTGGCAAACTGGATCGACTCGAACAGGCCGCCGCCGATCGCCTGCACCGCCGCCCCCATCACCTGGTTGCGCAGGCCGTCGGGATTCACCACCGCCCCCGACTCCCACGCCTGCACCACGCGCCGGATCCTCACCTTCTTCTGCGCATCCATGGCCACCTCCACGCACGCCGCCGTGTAGCCGCCCTTCTCCGTTCCGCCGGCGATGCCGAAGCCGCGCTCCGGGGTGGATTTCTCCCGGCCCCATCCAAACCGCTCAGCAGCCGCCATGAACACTGCCATCAGCCGCGCATCTTCCAGGTTCTTCATCCGGAATGCCAGTGGATCCATCCCCACTGCATGGGCCAGCTCATCCATCGCGCACTCCCGCGCAAAGTGGTTCGCCGTCGCCGCCAGCCCGCGATACGATCCCTGCGCCAGCGGCGGCTCCTCCCACTCGTGGTATTCCTCGACTTTTGTCCCAACCTTATAAGGCGTGTGCAGCCCCGACGGACCTGAGTTGTAATTGTGGTGCTCCCACGCGGCCAGCGTTCCGTCCTGCTGCGCGGCCCCGCGCACATCCATCACGCCCGCCGGCCGGAAGTACGCCCAGGTAAATTCCTCCTCGCGCGTCCAGATCAGCTTCACGGGCCTTCCTGCTGCCCTGGCCAGTCGCGCTGCCTCCAGCGCGCACTCACCCGTGTGCTTGCCGCCGTACCCGCTGCCCATGTCCGGCATCAACACCCGTACTTTGTCCGGCGAGAGGCGAAATGCGCGCACCAACTCGTCCTTCACGCCAAAAGGCCGCTGCGTTCCTGTCCACACCGTCAGCTTGCCGTCCTGCCACTCCGCCACCGCCGCCCGCGGCTCCAGCGGGGCATGCGCGATATACGCCACCGTGTACGTCTGCTCCAGCTTTACCGGCGCGTCGGACAAAGCTCGTTCAAGGTCGGACGCCGCACCCTCGCGTGTATCTCCGCCCCCGCCTTTTCGGATCGCTGCGAACAGCTCGCGGTTCGAAATCTGCGGCGGGACCTTCCATTGCGCCTCGATCTTGCCCAGCGCCAGCTCCGCAGTCCACACATCGCCCGCCACCAGGCCGATAAAGTCGCCGTCCCGGATCACCTGCACGCCCGGCATCTTCTCTGCGGCGCTCGTGTCTGCCGAAACCAGCGTCGCCTGAAAACCTGCGGGACGCAGCACCTTTCCGAACCACATCCCCTGTCGGACAATGTCCGACGGATAACGGTGCCGTCCTGTCACAAAGTCACGCCCGTTTACCTTCAGCTCCGGCGTCCCGGCGATCTTCCACGCGCTCGCCGGAGTCAGAGGCGGATCCCCTCTGACGGTTCGGGTCAGCTTCTCGCCCCGCGTGATCTCTCCGTAGGTGAGCGACGCCCGCGTCCCTGGATTCGTGACTTTGCCGTCTGCCGCTTCAAGCTCCGCCGGATCGCAGCTCCACCGCTGCGCCGCCGTCTCCACCAGCAGTTGCCGAGCCGCTGCCGCCATATTCCGCAACTGCGGACCCATCGTCGGCGTCGTTTGGCTGCCGAACGTCCCTGCATCCCAGGGCACCAGATCCGTGTCGCCCATCACCATGGCGATCGAGCCGAACGGCGCCCGCAGCTCTTCTGCCACGCTTTGGGCCAGCGAGGTGCGGATGTTCTGTCCGACTTCCACCTTGCCCGTGCAGACCGTCACCCGGCCGTCGATATCAATGCGGATCCAGTCGCTGATCTCCTGCGGCCGTTCGTGTCCGCCAAAATGCCGTCCCGACTCCTGCGCGTCTGCCATCGTGTCCGACGCGCTGAGACAAACCAACAGCCCGCCCCCGCACAACCTCAGAAAGGTCCGACGGTCGAGTTCGAAGGCGCGCACCCGTTCCTGCACTCCCTTAAAGCCCAGCTCGACATCCAGCTCATGCGTGGGCATGCTCGGCCTCCTTCTTCCTCGTGTCCGACGCGCGCGCAATGGCCGCCTTGATCCGGGGATAGGTTCCGCACCGGCAGACATTCCCGTTCATCGCAGTCAGCACCTGCGCGTCGGACGGATGCGGATGCTTCTCCAGCAGCGCCGTTGCCGCTAAAATCATGCCCGACGTGCAGTAGGCGCACTGGAATGCCCCCTCCTCCAGAAATGCCTCCTGCACCGCCGTCAGCTCCCCCTCCCGCGCCAGCCCCTCAATGGTTGTGATCTGTGCGTCCGACACCGCCGACGCCGGCGTCAGACACGACCGCACCGGCTCGCCGTTCAGCAGCACCGTGCACGCGCCGCACTGCCCTTCGCCGCAGCCGTACTTCGTCCCCGTCAGACCCAGACGATTCCGCAGCACCCACAACAGCGGCTCGCCTTCCGCCGCCTCCGTGCGCCTCTCCTCGCGATTCACGTGCAGCACCAGCTCCGCCATACGCCTGCCTCTCCGGCAGCCAGAATACGCCCGCAAAATCTACGCTTGTCACCCTGCAACCTGTCACCGGTAACCTGTGGCCTGTGACCTGATAAAGTGCGGCATGGCCCCGCGATCGCTGAAACACCTCACCTGTCTGCTCGCCTTCGCTCTTGCCGCACTGCCCGCCTCCCCCCAAAACGACGCCGCCCTGACTTCAAAACTCCAGCAGAGCATCGCCGGATTCCACGGCAAGGTTTCCCTCTATGCAAAGGACCTCGCCACCGGCCAAACGGTCAGCCTCGACGCCGACCAGCCCGTCCCGACGGCCTCTGTTATCAAGCTCACCGTCCTCTACACCGCCCTCCAGCAGATCCGCTCCGGCCGTGTGCACTTCGACGACAAGCTGACCCTTCGCCACCAGGATCAGGTCCCCGGTTCTGGCGTCCTTCTGTTCCTTGACACGCCCCTTACCCTCACCCTGAAAGACGCGCTCACCCTCATGATCGCGGTCAGCGACAACACGGCCACCAATCTCGTCATCGACCACCTCGGCCTCAAAGCCATCGACGACGAGATCGCCGCCCCGCCGCCCACCGGCCTCGGCCTCCACAACACGTGGCTGTACAAGAAGGTCTATCAGCCCGCGGAAGGCCCGGAGCCTGCCGACCAGCCCCAGTTCGGACTCGGCAAAACCACGGCCCGCGAAATGGCCCTGGTCATGGAGCGCTTCGTCACCTGCGGCCTTGGCCCCAGGCCCGGCGCTGCTTCCAGCGCCGTCCCCATCCCCTCAGATCAGGATCTCTGCGCCGCTGCCATGCACATGCTCAAGGTTCAGCAGGATCGCGAGATGATCCCCCGCTACCTCGAAGCCATCGACACGTCCGAAAAGGACTCCGCCATCGCCGACAAAATCGGCACTCTCGACCACGTCCGCAACGATGTCGGCGCCGTCTACACGAGGCACGGGACGATCATTATCTCCGCCTTCACCCACGACAACGCCGACACCAGCTGGACCCCCGACAACCAGGCCGAACTCCTCATCGCCAGCATGGCAAAGACGATCGTCGACGCCTGGGTGCCCGGCGCCGAACAGCCTCGTGAGGCGAAATGAAGTGGCCGCCCATCTGCGGTTGATCGAAGCTCGAAACTCAAAACTCTAAAGCGCCTGGAACTCTGCCGGCCCCGCCGTTGTCTATCCAGGCAGTGGTCGCCCGAACACGATCGGCTTGCGCGCCGCCTCGTTCTCATCGGCCACAAACGCCAGGCACCGTGACCCAGGGCCGGTTCCCTTTGGCCCCGGTCAGGAAAGAGGAGCCATGTTCGAAGACAGCCTCGTCGAGTCTACCCATCGCGTCCGCACCCGCGCTCAGCGCTACGTCGCTGGAATATTCCTCGTGGAGTCCGCCATCGTCACCACCCTCATCCTGCTCCCTTCTCTCTTCCCCCAGGCCCTCCCCCGCAAGTTCCTTATCCTCCCCGTCGTCACTCCGCCATCGTCCGCGGCCCCGGCACCCGCGCAGCCTCGACAGGCCGCAGCGGCCCGGCCAACAGAGTTTCTCGGATCGTCACTCCTCGCGCCCAGCCGCATCCCGACGCGCATCACGCCGCTCGCCGATACGGCCCCGCCCGGCCCCAACATCGCTGGCCTCGACAGCGCCCGCCCCGGAATCCTCGGCCTGCCCAACCTCGGCTCCTCCACGCCGCCTGCCGTCCCCGACCGGCCGAAATCCCACGACCGCATTCGTGTTTCCGAAGGAGTTGCCGCTGGTCAGTTCATCGTGCCCATCCGGCCCGTTTACCCCATCCTTGCGCTTGAGGCCCGCATTCAGGGAACTGTGACCGTCGACGCCGTGATCGGAAAGGATGGCCGCATCGCCAGTGTTCATGTTCTCAGCGGACCACCGTTCCTCGTCCCCGCCGCCGTAGAAGCCATCCATCGTGCCCGCTACCGCCCCTGGATCCTCAACGGCCAGCCCGTCGAAGTGGAAACGACCATCCACATTGTCTTTAGCCTCGGCGACGCGGGGTACACCTCCCGCGCCATTTCTCGCGCCGCGCCCTCCCTCTGCTGAGGCGCGATCGCCTGCCCCCTGCAATCTGGAGCGGCAATCCTCCTGCGTGTGCGCCGCATCACTCCAGACTGCCGTTTTGTTGCGATAGGATGAAATCCGTGCAGGTCCTTGTTTACTCCGCTTCCTGGTGCCGCGATTGCCGCGAAGCCAAGCGCTTCCTCGATGCCCACAACATCCCCTACACCGAAATCGACATCGAAGAGACCCCCGGCGCGGCGCAGGAAGTCCTCACCCACGTCGGCAAACGTGCCATCCCCCAGTTCGTCATCGATGGCGAATGGGTCCAGCCCTACCACCCGGGCCGCGGCTTCCTGTTCGCCGAAATGTCAAAGCGCTTCGGGGTGAATGGGTCCGACCACCGACGCTGATTCCCCTTACCAGCGATCGATGCCTGCAACCGGAGCCGGAAAGGCCCCGCCTGGAGGGCCAGTCGGCCGCGTGGACCCCGGTCCGGAACCAAATCCCTCGCCTCTGCGTATCTGTTTCTGCGCATCAGGGAGACGTCCGCCGAGCGCAAACCAGCGCGGTGCCGCCGAGCCTCTCTGGCTCCGGGCATCGTCTTCTCACCCGTTCCGCTGTCGCCGCTCCCATCGCCCTTTGAGGAGGTTTGCATGATCCGTTCTCGCATCATTCCGTGGCTCACCCTCGCCGCCATCGCCGCCTGTCTGCCGGCCGCCGCCCTCGCCGCCGACGGCACCTTCGACAAGACCCTGCACGTGAACGGTCAGGTCATGCTCACTATTGCCACCGGCTCCGGTTACGTACACGTTTCCCCCGGCTCCTCCAGCGAAGTCCACATCATCGGCCACGTCCACGCCAACGGGTGGGGCTTCGGCGACTCCGCCGATGACCGCGTTCACCAGGTCGTCAGCAATCCCCCCATCGATCAGGCCGGCAACGTCATCACCATCGGCCGGCACACCGACTGGATCCGCAACGTGTCCATCGACTACGACATCACCGCGCCCAAAGGGACCCAGCTGGAAGCCAGCTCCGGTTCCGGCGACCTGCGCCTTCAGGATCTCGGCGGTCCGCTCAAGGCCAACACCGGTTCCGGCGACATCGAGGCCAGCGGCTTCACCGGGCGCGTCGAGCTCCGGACGGGTTCCGGCGAAATCCGAGCCGGCCTCCAGTCTTCCAACGACGTGAAGGCCACCACCGGCAGCGGTGCCATTCACCTGCAGGGAGTGGACGGCCCGCTCTTTGCGGAAACCGGCTCCGGCGACATTGAAATCGGCGGCCATCCTAACGCCCCCTGGAAGCTCGAAACCGGCTCCGGCGACATCACGCTCAATACCGGCGGCTCGCACTTTACCCTGGACGCCAGCACCGGCTCCGGCTCCGTGCACAGCGATCCCCCCATCACCACGCACGGCAGCCTCGAGCGTCATCACATCATGGGCGACATCAACGGCGGCGGCCCTACCGTTCGCATCGAAACCGGCTCCGGTGACATCCGCATCCATTAAGGGGATGCCCGGGCGGCCCATCCTTATGCACCTTCTGTTGGGCACATAAGGATGGGATGCCGGAGACTTCCACGGCTTGCCCTTTCCTGATGGAGCCTGTGGCCGCCCCCTGAGGTTTGCCTGCTAATCCGTGATCTTTAGTTACCGATCCCTGTCATCCTGCGAATCTTTCCCTCCGCCTCTCTCGTCTCTCAATCTGCGATCCGCGGCGCGATTCCGGATCGCCGGAAGTTGAGGGTTCCCATGAACGCATTGACCCGCAGGTCTTTGTTTCTCTCAGCGCTTCTCTGTGCCGCTCCTCTGCTCTTCGCTCAAAGCACTACTCCGCTGACAACCCCGCCGGCGCCCATCCCGACGCCCATCCGCACCGCCCATCGCATTTTTATCGCCAACGCCGGCATGGACGCTTTCTCCCAGCAGGCGTTCGATGAGCTCGGCCTCGCCAAAACCAACACCTATGACTCCCTCTACGCCACGATGCTGAACTGGAAAAGCTATCAGCTCGTCAGCGATCCCGCCGAGGCTGACCTCGTCATCGAGGTTCGCTGCACCGCGCCCCTGATCGGCAACCATGATGGCTGGAAGTTCCAGCGCATCCTCGCCAACACGACCTGGCAGTTCCAGTACGAGATCACCCTCTACGATGCCAAAACCCACTTCCTCCTCTGGACGCTGACCGAGCCGGTGCGGCCCGCCAATCTCAGTGGCACCTGGCGCAAGAACATCGCCGCCGCCAACGCCGGCCTTGCCGGGCAGCTCCAGGCGCTTCTGGTCCCGCCGCCCCCGCGCGCGAATCCCTGATCCATGCAATGAGAACTGCCGAGCTTTGCAGAAAGTATCAGAAGCCCCGGGGGCGCGGTCGTTTCTTCTGTGCAATGCGCGCCGCTTTTGCGGCTGACCAGCGGGATCAAGCGAGGATCTGCCTGCCGCGACGATCCGCGCACGACAAATCGGGGGCACGGCGAACAGAGCCCGGCGATCCGTCCCCGCCGCCCGCTTGTCCTCTCACTTCGTTGCGTAATCCCATTCGGCGGCGCCCTGCTGCATGAGAGCCGGGGCGTCCTCGGGGAGAATCCAGCGCGCACGGGCCAGTGCGTCGACGGCTCTCTTGTAGTGCGCGAGATACGCGTCCCGTCCGCCAGGATAGCGCTCTTCCAAGGAGGGGCGCGGATCGCCGGCGGCTTTGCGCTCGGCGGGAGTCTTCGCAAAGGGAAACTCCGAGCCAAGAAAGGAAACGCGCTGTTCGGGCGCGCCGGTGGAGGGGTCACGGAGGTTCCACCCGGTGTAAGTCGCGAGCGGCGCGGTGATCTCGGGCAGATGCACGCCGGCGCGGTCATTGCCATCGGCGTCGACCTGCGGCACCAGCACCGGAAACGCGGCGCCCACGATGGGCGGCTGCACGGAGAGGATGCCGGTCTGTTGCCAATGCGGGCCGAAATCCAGATGCCAGGCCTCATTCACACTGTGAGGTACGTGGACCCCCGGGATGGCCGGGAACATCAGCTTGTTGAGCGGCACAAGCGTGCCGTCGGCAAGGTGCGGGATCGTGGTGGACGGTGGAGCGGCCCCATCGCGAACCCAACGGTTCATGTTGGCGATCATGCCGCGCCAGAACCATCGGATGGGCAGCGGCGTCTCAAGATTCTGGCTGGCGAACTCACCCGTGCCGCGCCGGGGCGGGAAGGGCCCGCTGAAGTGCTGCAGGCCGGCAAAGAAGTAGATGCGGACGTTTGGATCCTGTGGCATGTCGCGCTTGCCGTCGGCGGTCGTGTGGATGAGCGAGGCGGCGCGGCCCCAATATTCGTAGGAGGTATGCGAGAAGAAAATCTTCGGCACAACATTTTCGTCGCGCGCGCGGTCGAGCAGGCCCTCGGGCGCGGCGTGCGGGTGCGCCGGATCCGGCTCGGGCAGGCCCGTGAAGGGAAAGATGTCGGTGGGCCAGAAAATCGACGACATGGGCTCCGAGTCGCGCGACGGCTGAGCGAAGCGGACATTGAAGCTGCCCCGTCCCGCCCCGCCCACGTGGGCGAGGATGCCGTCGAGGACCATGCGGCCCTGCTCGTCCTGGTTGAAGCCTTCGTAGAGCAGCGTGCGCAGCCAGCGTCCGCACTGAGAGATGCCCATAGCATAGGCGCGCTGCACAGGAGCGAGAGGAGCGAGGATCTCCGGCGCGGCGTTCGCGACGGTCTGGGCGGCGATGTGGCTGTTGCCGTACTTAGTCCAGGACACAAAATCGCGCACCGCAGCAAAGCCGAGCCCAGCGACTACCGGATCTTTCACCACATAAACCAGCTCGTAGATGCGGCCTGCCTGGAATCCGCCATTGAGATGGATGGAACCGTGCGGGGCATCGAGTCGTCTGGCCTGCGCGATGGGCACAACGTGCGGCACACCCGGCGGAACGAAGGACCACTGATCGCGCGGAATGACAGTACGCGCACCGGTGGGCGTCGCGCGCACGGTGAGGACGTTGCGCGAATCGTTTGGGTTGGCGACTGGGTACTCGGTGCCACCCATATGCCCCACGATGATATGGCCGAGCGGCCAGTCGCTGGTGGTGGCGACGGGGGTGAAGTCATCGCGAAGCAACCCGGTGATGGACTGCCCATGATCAGTAGCGATGGGCGCGTAGAGGCGCATTCCTCCCGGCGGCGCGTCCCACTGCCAGCCGAGATCGGCGAGGGTGTAACCCTGGCGCAGCAGCCAGGCATCACCGAAGTTGGAGTCCGCGCTAGGATCGGATGAGGGCGTGCCGCCATCGACGAGTCGCAGCATGCTCCTGCCGCCGCGGTTGGGGATTTCGAGCAGAAGCGCGCCATTGCCGCCGTGGACGGGGCGCAGCAGCCAGAGGTCGGCGGAAAATTCGACTTCGCCCTGTGCGTCGCGCGGGGCAAGATCGAGGTCGACGATGCCGCGGTCGTGCGGGTCGTCGGGACGCACGGCGAAATACACGCGAGCGACGATTTTCTCGTAGGGGCCGGTGGCGCCGAAGGCCATGCCGCCGAGGACCGGCTCGCGGCGCAGGATGTCGATGCCGGTGACACGGGCGAAGGCCGGCGCGGCGAGCGCAGCAACGAGGAGGCATGACAGCGCGGAGCGGCGGAATCTCATTTGGGGGGAAGTATACGTCTGCGCCGTTATCCTCTACGGTGAAGTTTCTCCCACTCTCGATCGGGAGAAAAAGCGAAAGGGCGACTTCCCTTGCGGGAACTCGCCCTCCACTTTTCCGATTTCGAAGATCCGGGTTCGGGACCGGAGCGCCGCGGTGGGTGAACCCAAGTTGGACCGGGCGCCACAGGCAAAGCCCGCGTTACCCTGCGTCCAGTTCGTGCTCAGACTCGCTGCAAAAGCTTCGTGGCTGCCGACATTCACCCGCCGGTTTCCCGCCGGGTTGTGAGCGCTGTTGCCAGCACTCGCGAAGGCCGCTTTCTGCTTTCTTCGCGGGAAGATTGCTCTTCCGTTGAAAAGATACTCTCACGATTCTGTTGCTCCGCAAGCGGATTATTTTGGTGGAAATCCAGGTGTTTGTGTGGATTGCAGGACGGCGGCAAGCCGCGCACGCACAGCGGCGCGCCGCGTTCGCGGAAACACAACGATCAGCAAATTCGGTTAGTCTTTCTTCTACGTTTGTGCGGTCTGATGTTTGAGGTCCGAGATGGAACCGAATTTAATTTCGTAACAGGAGCTCGCATGTTTTCACGTCGTTCCTTTTTGCGGGTGTCTGCGGCATCGGCCGCGGCGGCCGCTTCCCTTCCCTCATTCGGTCAGTCGGCGGACGAGGACTCGTCAGCAAAATTGCCCGCGCCGATTGCGGCGCTGCCCTCTTTTGTCGGGCGCGTAAAGCCAATCAGCAATGAGGAGCGGCTGGGACGCATTGAGCGTGCGAAGCAGCTGATGGCCGAGCACAAAATGGATGCCATCCTCCTGGCCAACAACGCAACCAGCTCGCAATACTTCGCGAATATCGGCCTGAATGGAGGCGAGCGGCTGTGGGCGCTGGTCATTCCGGCAAAGGGCAAGCCCTTTGTGGTGTGCCCGGCGTTTGAGAACGCCCGCGCGCATGAGCTGCTGGAGGCAGGGCCGTTCGGCACTGACGCCGACGTGCTCACCTGGCAGGAGGACGAGAGCCCGTTTGCTCTCACGGTGAAGGGGCTGCGGGATCGAGGCATCGCGACGGGCCGCGTGGGTCTGGATGAGGAGATGAAGTTCGTCTTTGCCAACAGCCTGGCCCAGGCCGGACCGGCGCTCACGTTCGCGGTGGCGACTCCGGTGACCGGCGGCTGCCGGATGATTAAGGACGCGCATGAAATTGAGTGCATCCGGACGGCATGCGCGGCGACGCTGGCGGTCTATAAGGCCGTCTACGAGTCGCTGCAGGAGGGCATGACCAATCGCGACGTCGAGCGGCTGGTATCAGAGGGCTATAAACAGGTCGGATTGCCGGGAGATGCCACGTTGAACATCGGCACCTACACAGCCAGCCCCCATGGGTCGCGCTCCGTGCAGACGATTCGCGAAGGAACGATTCTGATGATCGACGACGGATGCAAAGTGGAAGGCTACACGTCGGACATCACGCGGACGTTTGTGCTGGGCAAGCCGTCGGACAAGATGAAGAGGGTCTTCGGCATCGTGCACCAGGCGCAGCAGGCCGCGCTGAAGGTGGCACGTCCGGGCGTGGAGCTGGCCAGTGTGGACGCGGCGGCCCGTCAGGTGATTGTCGATGCCGGTTACGGCCCGGGATTCCAATACTTTTCGCACCGCGTCGGACACGGCCTGGGCATGGACATGCACGAGTGGCAGTATCTGGTGAAGAACGACATGTTCGGCTGGGAGCTGCATCCGCATATGCAGGCAAACATGGTCTTCAGCGACGAGCCAGGGATTTATATCCCAGGCGAATTTGGGGTACGCCTCGAAGACGACATGCATGTGGGCGAGAACGGCGCCGAGCTGCTGACGCCGGCCAGCCCGTCGCTGGAGGACCCCTTCGCCACCGCCTAGGGCTTGTCGGACTAAGTCCGACAGTGCCTCCGACGCTGTCCGACAAAGCGGGGGATCGGCGGGCGCCGGTCCCCCCGCTTTGCAGGGAGCTTGCCGCCGTTCAGGCCTGTTTGCCGTACTCCGCCGTGGCGGGCGGGTTGCGGAACTGCGTTCCGCGCTGGTGCCAGTAGGGGTAGATCGGCGTCTGCTCGCTGGCGCGGTCCAACTTCTCTACCTGCGCAGCCGTGAGGTTCCAGCCGGCGGCCTGCAGGTTCTGCTGGAGTTGCTCCGCATTGCGCGCGCCCACGATCACGCTCGATACCGTGGGCCGCTGCAGCAGCCAGTTCAGTGCGATCTGCGGGATCGTTTTCCCCGTCTCTTTCGCAACTTCGTCGAGGGCGTCGACCACGCGGTAGAGATATTCTTCTTCGACCGGCGGCCCGGCGTCCGCAGTCTTGTGCAGACGGCTGGTTTCCGGCATGGGCTTACCGCGGCGGATCTTGCCCGTCAGACGTCCCCAGCCCAGGGGACTCCAGACCAGTGCGCCGAGGCCCTGATCGAGCGCCAGAGGCATCAACTCCCACTCGTACTCGCGTCCGATCAGCGAGTAGTACACCTGGTGCGCGACGTAGCGTGGCCAGCCATACCTGTCGGACACGTCGAGCGACTTCATCAGAGCCCAGCCGGAGAAGTTGGAACAGGCAATGTAGCGCACCTTCCCGGCGCGGACCAGCGTCTGCAGGGTGTCCAGCGTCTCCTCGACCGGCGTGAACGCGTCGAAGGCGTGCATGTGGTAGATGTCGATGTGGTCCGTACCCAGGCGGCGCAGACTGGCGTCGCACTGATCGAGGATGTGGAAGCGCGAAGACCCCAGTTCGTTCGGGCCTTCACCCATAGGAAAGAACACCTTGGTCGAGATGAGAACCTGGTTGCGCTTCCTGCCCAGAGCCTTGCCGAGGATTTCTTCGGCCAGCCCGGTGGAGTAGCCGTTGGCGACGTCGAACAGATTGACACCGGCATCGATGCAAAGATCGACGAGGCGCCGGGCGTCCTCGACGCCCGTATTGCCCCAGGCCGCGAAGAACTCGTTCCCGCCGCCGAAGGTGGCGGCGCCGAAGCTGAGAGTGGAGACTTTGAGTCCGGAGCGTCCGAGAAAGCGATAGTCCATACGCAGAATGATGCGCGAGCCCTGTGGATCGGTGCAACTCAGGGCGCAGGGCGCGGGCAACAACGGCACGAACCGACGCGCGGGGAACCTGACCGGCGAGCGCAGACGGCTGTTTAGTACAGAGTTTTGTTCGGCGAATCGAGCCAAAGCTGGAACGACTCCCACGCATCCTCGTGGAGGAGCGTCGCGCTGGGAATGCGGCGCTCGGCAGCCGGGAGAGTGAACTCGCGGTAAAGAGCCGCATCGTCAAAGGCGATGCGGGCAGCATCGGCGCTCGTGTTCCCGTACCAGATCCGGTCGATGTGGGCCCAGTAAAGCGCGGCCAGGCACATGGGGCACGGTTCGCAACTGGTATAGATCTCCGCACCGGCCAGACTGAAGGTCTTCAGGCGGCGACAGGCATCGCGGATGGCGACAATCTCCCCATGGGCGGTGGCGTCGCTGGTCCGCACGACGGAATTAGCGCCTTCACCCACGATGGCGCCGTCGCGCACGATTACCGCGCCAAAAGGGCCGCCCGCACCCTGTCGGACATTGTCCGACGCGAGCGCGATGGCGCGGCGCATGAAATCCGGATTGACCACGTTCATGGAAGAGAGCGGTTCCGTAGCTATCCTAACCGGACCGACGCCCGATAAGGTGCGAGGTGCCCGACACACGCCGGCCACCGTCGGTGTGGAATGCGCTCTCTATACCGCGGCGGCCTGCGGGCTCCGCGCCCGCGGCTTCTTCTTCAGGTGAACGTAGCGCCACAGATTGGCGGCTGCCACCGCGATGCAGGCGAAGACCGCATAGGGAAACATCCGCGCGAGCCAATAATTCATCGATTGCGTTACGGCCAGAGTCTTCTCGGGCGTAAACGTGAGCGAAACCACCGCGGCCACGATATGCGCCCGGAGAAGCCAGCAGAAAAAGACCGCGCCGATCAGGTCGACGAGCAGGCGAGCGGTAATCCGCGGCGTGCTCCAGAAGGGCCGGACCAGATTGATACTGGCCAACACGGAGTTGGCCAGGGTGAGGGCCAGGGTCGCCCAGAAAAAGATCGCCCACTGGGCGGTGAACGCGATGAATAGCTCGCCAAAGTGGAAGCGGAGCGGCGGCGCCATATTCGCGGTCCACCAGAAAAGGACGGCCAGATTGACCGCAAGCTCGATGGCTGACGTGGAACGCGGGATGAGGCTCGGGTGTCGGACAGGCGGCAGCTTGCGCGGATTCCAGCACTCGAGGATATGCTGCTGGGCATGGGTTCGCTCGAGGATTGCAAACACCAGGGTGACAATACCCATGGCCGCAAACCAACCGGTCCAAAGGTGCGACCAGGTGAGTCCGGCGAGTGAAAGCCAGTGATGCGACCGGATCGCGCCGAAGCCAGGACTCAGCAGCGTCACCAGCCACCCCAGGAACATCGGCACCAGCAGAACCAGCGTCACCACCATCGCCACAAACCGGTAGATGGGGAACAGCAGAGGCCCGATCAGCGACTGCTGCGGCAGATATCGATTCGCCACCAGAATCGGCGACCCGCGCTGGCGCAGGAGTTCCTCCACCTCGCCTTCGGTCAGCGGGCGGCCGAGCGCGCGGGAGCGCTCTTCCATCTCCGAACGAATGTCTTCCGACAGCTCGGCGATCATGTCGTCCTGCTGCTTGCGCGGCAGCCAGAAGCGAACCGCCTGCAGATAACGGTTAATGAGATCCATGATGATTCTCCTGAAAAATAGCGCGGACAGAGTTGTCGAGGTGCTGCCACTCCGCCATCAGCTGGAGGAGGATGCGGCGGCCGTCGGGAGAGAGGCGGTAGAAGCGCTTGTTGCGCTTTTCGTGCGCGCGCCACTCGCTCATCAGCAGGCCCTGGGCCTCAAGCCGCCGCAGCAGCGGATACAGCGTGCCCTCGTCCATCTCCAGCCCGTGCTCGGCCAGTTCCCGACGCAGCGTATATCCGTACTGCTCGTTGCGCAGGGCGGCCAGAACCGCCAGCACGAGAGAGCCGCGACGGAGTTCCAGGCGCAGATTGTCGAGAGCGTCGGCCTGTACCGTGTCAAGCATCGTATGCGACGTATACTATGCATCGCACAGTGTAGATGTCAAGAGTGATTGGCGGTCTGAGGCCAAAACCAGGATTTGATTTATCCCCAAAATGCGATCCAACTTGTCCCATCGGCTGGTCAGGCATAGTATTGCGAGGTATGCAAGGCGAAGCACTCAAAGGTCATTTGGATATGCTGCTGCTGGCGGCCCTCGAGAGCCGGCCCGCCCACGGCTACGCCCTTGTCGAAACCCTGCGACTGCGCAGCGGCGGCACCTTCGACCTGCCGGAGGGCACCCTGTATCCCGCACTGCACCGCCTGGAAAACGCAGGTCTGGTAGCCAGTGAATGGTCGGAAAGCAGCGGTCGCAGGCGAAGGGTCTACCAGCTCACGGCGAAAGGGCGATCCAGCCTGGTAGAGAAGGAATCGAACTGGCGCAGGTTTGCCCAGGCCGTGGATGGTGTGGTGGAGGGAATAGCATGAGCGCCCGGGTGCCCCAGGAAGTGGAAGCGTATCTGTCCCGGCTGGGGGCGGAGCTTCGAAAGCGAGGCGTCTCTGACGCGCGCTTTCTCGAGGAAACGCGCGGCCATTTGTCCGACGCGATCGATGACGGTGTCCGACGCGGTCTGACGCCGGAGGCAGCGTCGGACGAAGCTCTTCTGCGTTTTGGCGATGCGCACATGGTGGCGGCGAAATTTGCCGCCGGCAGAGACCGGGTTCTGCACGGGATCCTGCTGGGGGTGGCTCTGGCCCTCGGTCTGGCCATCGCATGGATCGACAGCCGTCCCCACTGGGACGACTCCGGCATCACGGCGGGCCTGCTGCTGCTGACGGCCGGACTGCTGGGTCTGATCGGGCCGCGGCGGGCGTGGCTGTGGGCCCTGGCGATTGGGCTCTGGGTTCCGCTGAACCTCGTCATTGAGAAGCCCTCGCGGGGCAACATCCTGGGCGGCTTCGTCATTCTTGCCATCCCCATGCTGGGGGCATACGCGGGCATGGCTGTACGGCGTCTGATGGCCCGCTCCATCGATCAACAGGCGTGATCCCTGAATCCGCGTCTGGAAGTGTGAGTTTCACTCGCCGGGCGCGAGACCGAGCGCATGGCAAGTCATGGTAAGAGGATCGACGCCGCGGGGTCACGCCGGGAAAACTCGCTGCGAGGCACGAACGGTGGTCTTTGCAGCACGCCCCATGTTATTCTTGGGCCAGACACTTAGGAAGTGTAAACGACGAAAATTCAGAGGAGTACGCACGGACGTGCTGGCACCCGAAAAGAAAACTGAAGTTATCGCGAATTTCCGCACCCATGACAGCGACACCGGCAGTCCTGAGGTGCAGATCGCAGTTCTCAGCTCACGCATCGGCGACCTGACCGAGCATTTCAAGCTCCACGCGAAGGATCATGCCTCGCGCCGCGGCCTGCTGATGCTGGTAAGCAAGCGCCGGCGACTGCTGGACTACCTGAAAACCCATGACTCCGAGCGGTATCGGACTGTGATCACGAGGCTGGGTATTCGTAAATAACACGGCCGGGCCGGGTCTTCGGCGCTCGCGCGACCGGAACCGAAAGAGCACGGACCGTGAAGGGCGGCGCCCATCCGCAGGTTGCGCGGCCCGAAGTAGTTATCGCGATCGCAAATTCTCCGCTCTCCCGGCTCCCTATCACCCGCAGCGCCGCGGATGCCCGCCCGATCGCCCCATCACGAAAAGAGGAAACCATGAAGCAGGAAGTATCGGTCGAGCTTGCCGGCGGCAAGCGGCTGTCATTTGAAACCGGCCGGATGGCCAGGCAGGCTTCGGGCGCAGCGTTAGTCACGTCGGGCGACACAGCCGTGCTGGCCACGGCGGTTGCATCACCCGATCCCCGGGAAGGCATCGACTTCTTCCCCCTCACCGTGGACTATCGCGAGTACGCGTATGCCGGCGGACGCATCCCCGGCGGATTCATCAAACGCGAAGGACGCCCCAGCGAGCGCGAGATTCTCACCAGCCGGCAAATTGACCGGCCCATCCGCCCGCTGTTTCCGGAAGGGTTCCGCAACGAAACCCAGATCATTGCCCTGGTGTTTTCGGCAGACAAGGAAAACGATCCGGACATCATTGGCATTAATGCGGCAGGCGCGGCGCTGGCCCTGTCGGACATTCCGTTTGGGGCGACGATCGGCGCCGTGCGCGTCGGACAGATCAACGGCGAGTTCGTGATCAATCCCTCGTACCCGGAGCGCCGCGACAGCAAAGTCAACATCACCGTGGTCGGCACCAAAGACGGCATCGTGATGATCGAGAGCGGCGCCAGTGAAGCCTCGGAAGAGACCGTGGTGGAAGCGATCGAATTCGGGCACAGCGAAGTTAAGAAGATCGTGGCCGCCATTGAGGATCTGGTTTCACGCGCCGGCAAGAAGAAGCGCGATGTGAAAGCTCCGGAGTTCGATCAGGCGTATTTCGAAGCGCTGGACGCAAAGGTGGGTGCACGGCTCAAAGACGCTCTGGACACGAAGGCGCACCCGAAGCTTGACAGCCAGGTCCTGGTCAAAGCCATTCAGGATGAGCTGAAGGCAGAAATCCCTGACGACGCGAACGCCGCAGCGGCGAAGAAGAAGCTGGCGCACTATTACGAAGCGCTGCGCGAAAAGATGTTCCGCGAGCAGGTGACGAAGGAACGGATTCGTCCCGATCGCCGCGCCTTCGACGAGATTCGGCCCATCACCATTGAGGTCGGCGTGCTGCCCCGCACCCACGGCTCGGCGCTCTTCACCCGCGGCGAGACCCAGGCGCTGGTGACCGCGACCCTGGGCACCACCGACGACTCCCAGCGTCTGGAGACGTTCGAGGGCGAGCAGAGAAAGAAGTTCATGCTCCATTACAATTTCCCGCCCTTCTCGGTGGGAGAGACGGGACGCATGACCGGCGTGGGACGCCGCGAGGTCGGACACGGAGCTTTGGCGGAGCGCGCCATCAGTGCCGTGCTGCCCGGCGAGGATGTTTCGCCGTACTCGTTGCGCGTCGTGTCGGACATTCTGGAATCGAACGGATCGTCGTCGATGGCCTCGGTCTGCGGCGCCAGCCTGGCGCTGATGGACGCGGGCATTCCCCTCAAGGCCTCGGTCGCCGGCATTGCGATGGGTCTGGTGAAGGAAGGCGATGACTACGCCATCCTCACCGACATCGCAGGCGCTGAGGATCACTACGGCGACATGGACTTCAAAGTCGCCGGCACCCGCAACGGCATCACCGCGCTGCAGATGGATATCAAGATCGGTGGCATCACCGGCCAGATTATGCGCGAGGCGCTGGAGCAGGCGCGGCGCGGACGCATCTTCCTGCTGGACACAATGGAGGCAATCCTCAGCGGGCCCCGCACCGAGAAGTCGAAGTTTGCGCCGCAGATCCGCACCCTGCAGATCCCAACCGACAAGATTCGCGATCTGATCGGGCCAGGGGGCAAGACCATCCGTGGCATCATCGAAGCCACGCAGGTCAAGATCGACGTGGACGACACCGGCCGCGTCAACGTGGCATCGAGCGACGAAGAAGGCCTGAAGAAGGCGCTGGCCATGATCAACGATCTGACCGCCGTGCCGGAAGTGGGCAAGACCTACCTCGGCAAGGTGGTTCGCCTGGCTGAATTCGGCGCGTTCGTTGAGATTTTCCCTGGCACCGACGGTCTGCTGCACATCAGCGAAATCGCCGAGCATCGCGTCCGCGAAGTAAAGGACGAGCTGCGCGAAGGCGATCAGGTGATGGTGAAGGTCCTCGGCGTTGAGGGCAACCGCATCAAGCTGTCCCGCAAGGCCGTATTGCGCGAGCAGCGCCAGAAGCTGGGCTTGCCCGAACCGGGCCCGGGCGGCGACATGGCCGCATCGAGCGAGCATCCGGAACGTTCAGAACGAGGCGAGCGCGGTGAGCGTGGCGAGGGGGGGGAACGCTCCTCCGAACGCGGCGCACGCGGTGAGCGTGGAGATCGGAGCGACCGGCCGGAGCGCGCGCCGCGTCCGCCGCGTCCGGCTCCGCCTGCGGAAGAGCGTCAACCAACGTCCAACGCCAGCACCATCATGATTGAGGGCGGCGAGGACTTCGATGAGGAAGAAAGTGATCTCGCGGAAGGCGAAGAGATCAACTTCAACCGTGCCGATGGCGTGCCTGTCGTCACCGGACCCGCGGGCGAGCGGCGTCCCGGTGGGGGTGGAAGCGGTGCGGGACCGGGAGCCGGTGCAGGCGCCGGACGGCGCCGCCGCCGCCGCGGGCGGCGTCCGGCGGGTCCCAGCGGGGGCGGCGGTAGCCGCGGCAATCAGTAACCCTCGCATCTCTCTCATCGACAGCAGCTCCAGGGCCGGACGACAGTCGTCCGGCCCCTTATTTTTTGCATGATGTTGTGCGCCAAACGGCTCCGGTGGATCGTCCAACATCAATGAGACGGGAATCATCCGAGCCATTTACTCTTCTGGCAACGCTGCATCCTCTCTCCTCTTCCT
Source organism: Acidobacteriaceae bacterium (assembly GCA_036269135.1). Classification (GTDB taxonomy): domain Bacteria; phylum Acidobacteriota; class Terriglobia; order Terriglobales; family Acidobacteriaceae; genus Palsa-343. Next base: position 7,285 of record DATASQ010000023.1, on the reverse strand, counting down.
GGCATCCTCTCATCAGGTAGACTGTCGCCAATGAGCGCATCGATGTACATCGTCGTCGAGGGAGAAGACCCCGGTTACGACATTTTTGTGAACGGTCACGCCCTGGCCCGCAACGAAGATGCCCTGGAGAAGCTGGCTCTGCGCCTGGGGGTGAAGCCCCTGCTGGAATTCTTCTCCGCCGATGAGAACTCCATGGCCCTGCTGCTGGAAGAAGGCGCGGGCGATCCGGAGTGGGCGCGCACACTGCCGCCGCCTCAGTGGTTCGCGCCGGAAGACGGGCTCATCACGATCTGCACGCTGCATGATTTTCTGCGCGAGGCGCCGTCAGCCCTGGGTGCGGAAACCGCAGCCGTGGTATCGGAGCTGGAAGAGTACGAGCGCGTCCTGCGCAAAACGGCCATCCGCAACCTGCGATGGCAGCTTGCGGTCAGCTGGAAATAGAAACCAGAGATCAGGGTCAGGGATTGAATATGCGGCCGGCCATCGGCCGCTTTTGATTTTTGCAGCATCGTGCGGAACGGACGATGCTGCGAACAAGCACGCTACCACTGCACGCCGGGATAGAGACTCGGCAGTCGATCCACCTTGAACTGATCCTGATCGGGCGTCGTGCCCTGCCACACCAGGTTCGATGCCGAGGAATTCAGCTCCTGCACGATCGTCCCCGCCAGCGGACCGCAGAAGTCGATATGCAGATCGCCATTGCTCAATTTCTGCACGTCTCCGCCAAAGAAGCTGAAGTAGCTGTCGGGCGGAACGTAGTGGGTCACCAGGGCTGCCGTCATGTTACTCTCGTTGATTTCGAACACTGGCACCGTCGAGTAACACTGCGGTGCAGTCGCCGCATCCGGCTTGCACTGCACCTGACCGCTGGGGAAAATGCGGTCATTGCCGTTATCCATCAGACCCAGCTGAAATACGCCGGTCGTGTTCGGCGTGAAAAAATTCATCCCATGCTGCGCGTAGAACCAGTCCGTCGGATCGACGCCACCGACCAGCTTAAAGTCTCCGCCCTCGCCCAGATGCCACAGAATGTTTCCCGATCCGGCTGCGTCGTTGAAATCGATCTTGATGATCCAGTTCTGATGGCGCATCGAGAGCAGTAAATCGTGATCGTCGCTCGAGTAGAGCATGTCGTTCGAGTGCGTCCAGTCCGGAAAGTTCATCGGATGGCGGTTGACGTCGAGATGATCGAAGGCACTCCACACCCAGTCGGGATTTCCATTCTGATCCACATCCACGAGCACGTCGCCCAGAACCCCGGTCGTTCCCGGCCGTCCGGGCAGGTTGGTGAAGTTCTTCGGATAGGCAGCCAGCAATACCCAGTGCCCATTCGGCAGTGCGATCACGTTGTGATGAAAACTCTTCAGCTGGTAAGGGCTGCCATCCGAATCGTGAAATCCGGCGGCGGACAGCCTTTGGTTGAGCTGATCCATCGTGATCTCGCGCACCGTATTCCCCGCCAGATCCACCTCGCGTACAACATTCAGGGTCCCCGGATGCGCGTCGGCTACCCCGGCCGTGAGCGAGGACAGATAGGAGATCACCATCAGCATGTCGCCATCCGGCAGCAGTTGTGCGCCCTGGATGGTATCGAGTGTTGTTCCCTGATACGTGTAGGTCCAGATCACATGCCCCTGCAGATCGGTGGCAAACAGCTGCGTCTGCGTCGCAGGAAGGATCGTGTTCCACAACTCGATCCCGGACTGCGGCGTGCCGGGACTGGTGACGGTCAGGGGGCTGGTCGCCGGTGGCGTGCCCATGGTCAGCGGCAGCCCGGAGGAGAACTGATCGTGATCGACATCGGTGAACGTGGCGCCATCGTTCAGAACAATCTGCGCTCGCATGTGGTACGTGGTCTGCGCCAGCATGCCGGCAACCAGAAGATTGATCTGTCCGCCATAAGCTGTCGGCGTGCTCACCTGCCAGGTGTCGCGGCCATAACTGGCCGTTGTCCCGAACTCCACGGAAACCTTGCCCGGCGCCGGCAGATAGACGGTGTATTCCACGACCTGCGGGTTCTTCGTGGGATAGATCACTCCCCGATTGACGATCGATGCCACCGCGGTGGCCTGGTTCTGCTGCGGAGACGAGGTCAGCTCCGCGGTGATGCTCACGTTGATGCTCTGCGGCAGCGAGACCGGCGCAGTGTACTTCCCCGTCGAATCCACGGTTCCGAAAGCGGCGCTGCCCCCGGCGGCGCCGTTCACCAGCCAGGTCAGCGCGCCTCCGGTGGAGGACACCGCGGTAAATTGCTGCGTTTGTCCCGGAGCAAGCGCCACATACTGTGGGCTGATGGTGACGGAGCCAAAGTCCGCTGCCACGGGAGGCGGCTCGGTCGGTGCCGCCTGGGGCGGCGGCGGTTCAGTCCCCTGCGTGACGCCGCAACCCGTGACCATGAGAGCGAACAGGCCAAACAGCGCAATCGCGAGTATGATCCCGCGCTGTCTCTTCACGAATAGAACTCCGGTACTCGAAACCAATCAGGCCGGTGAGGAACCATCGATGCCGTCGATGGGCAATGGGGGGACGAACGGCAGAACATGCGGGTAGTTTGCGGGCCGGTGCGCCAGTCTCTCGAGAGACGAGAGGCTGGCGCATCACCGTGTTTCAGAGCTAGAAACGAATGCCAACGGTCACCGGAACCAGACCCTCGGTGCCTTCACCGTTGGTGGTGGAAGTCGGCTTGGGCGAATCCACCCAGATGTAGCGTGCCTCGGCAAACAGCCTGGCGTTGCTGTCCGGGCCGAAGGCCTTCCAGTAGAGCCCCAGTCCGCCATCAAACGCACCCTGGGTGCTGGAGAAGTTGGCCACCGTCTCCGAAGAATATCCGTAATAGCAGAAGTAGTAGCACTCCTCCACCTGCTGCAGATCGGTAAAATTCGTCACCTTGCGGGAGAAGCCGCCGCCGCCCGTCACGTAGGCGCCGGTGGAGTGCCGCGAATAGAAGTAGTAAACCGGATCGAAAAGGAACAGGTGGGTGTTGATGTTGCCGCCCTGCGCGCCCACCGCGGCAATCGTGGCGCCGGGAATCTTGTTCCGGTCGAACTGGTACTCAAACAAGATGCCGAACTTCTTATTGAAGTTCCACCCGCCGCCGAAATCGAGGTTGTAGCCCCAGGTTTCGTAGCCATTGGTATCGTTGCCCACCGGCGCCGAAAATCCGCCGCCCGCAACGATGGCGATGTGGCTGGCGCGGCTCTGATAGTTGGGGTAGCTCGGATAGCGGCTATTGTTGTGGCCGCCGCCGTACTGCGGCGACCCATCCGCCGCCGCCAGCGAGAAGTGGTAAGGAGTCGTGGAACCACCCAGCAGTTCGTCCGTGCTGAGAGACGCCTGGTAGGTGATCGAACTGGAAGAGCTCTGCGCATCCGCCGCCAGATCCGAAGCAGAGGCGGTCTGGCCGACGGCAGGAAGAGTACAACCGAGGGCTACCGCAGATACAACAATCAACAGGCGCCGCACAAGCGGGCAGTTCCGATCAGAGTTCGCAACCATTTTGAGAACACCTCAGAGTCGTTGAAAGTACGAAGCCGGAAAAAGCAGGCGCCAAGCCTGCCTCACGCACCTATTGGACACCGAAATTCGTCCTAAGTTGCACGGTAAGATGCTTTTTCCCAGCGCGAAAGCCGCTTTCCGGGTGCGGAGCCGACAGCGCCAGAATCGGCCAGGAGAATGAAGTGGGGCCCGGTCCGGCAGGATCCGGCCCACTTCGGCATTCTACCCCTGTATGTCGAACTGCTCCGGCGGAAGAGCCGGATCGCTCTTCACGATGATCGTTTTACCGGTCATCTCCTCAAGCTCGTTCAGCCATTTCGCATTGCTGGCTTTCAGCACCTTCACCACGTCCGGATGCACCCGCAGCAGCACGTCGTTCCTCTCGAAATGCCGCATCATCTTGCGCATTTCGATGTAGATCTCGTTAGCCACCGTCACCGGGCTCTTCACCATGCCGGTTCCCGTGCAAACCGGGCAGGGCACGCTCAGGGTCCTCTCCAGCGACTGCTTCACCCGTTTGCGAGTGATCGCCACCAACCCGAAGTCGTTGAACTGCAGCACCTTAGAGGGAGCGCGATCCACCTTCAGCGCATCTTCCAGCGCCTGGGTCACCTTCTGCCGGTTGCGTCGCTCGTCCATGTCGATGAAGTCGATCACGATGATGCCGCCCAGGTCGCGTAGTCGAATCTGCCGCACAATTTCAGGGATCGCATCGAGGTTCGTCTTCAGGATCGTGTCTTCGAGACGCGCCGTCTTGCCCACGTACTTGCCCGTGTTGATGTCGATGGCCACCAGCGCTTCGGTCTGATTGATGACGATCGACCCGCCTGACTTGAGCCACACCTTCGACTTCAGCGCCTTGCTGATCTCCTCCTGGATGCCGAACTGCTCGAAGAGCGGCATCTCCTTCGTGTACAGCTTCACGCGGCGCACCAGCGATGGCTGGAACCGATTGAGGAAGCGCACAATGCGCTCGTACTCCGACTCGCTGTCTACCCAGATGGTGGAAAAGTTGTCGCTCACCTGGTCGCGCAGGATGCGTTCGATCAGGTTCAGGTCGTGATAAATCAGCGCCGGCGCCTTCGCCGTATCGGAGCGCTGCTTGATCTCGTTCCACAGGTTGATCAGGAAGCGGAGATCGGCGCGAAGGTCGTCCTCGCTGGCGCTCTCGGCAGCGGTCCGCACGATGAAGCCGCCCGAAGCATTTCCCTTCTCGCTCACCAGGATCCGCTTCAGCCGCTGGCGCTCCTCGTCGGAGTCGATCTTGCGCGAGACGCCCACGTGGTTCACCGTCGGCATGAAGACCAGAAACCGGCCCGGCAGCGCGATGTGGCTGGTGATGCGTGCTCCCTTGCGCGCGATGGGCTCCTTGGCAATCTGCACGAGGATTTCCTGCCCCGGCTTCAGCAACTCGCTGATGATCGGCAGGTCCGAGGTCTGCATGTTCGGCCGCCGTCCGTGGCGGCGTCCCGGCTGCTGGCGTCCGCGTCCACCGCGGCGCCCAAACTGGCGATCCTCCCGGCGTGCCGGCGTCCCGGCAGTTGCGGCCGGCTCTCCCGCCGTCTCCAGGCCGTTTTCTTCTGACTCTTCTTCATCGGCGTCTTCGTCAGAGAACTCTGCTTCTTCCGTCTCGGCAAAGCCCGTTCGGAAATCGTCCGTCTCGTCCTCTTCACCGGCCTCAACCTGCGTGCCGGAGGCGAGCCTCTTTTCCACGTGCTCGTCGCGGACAGCATCTTCGATCGTAGCCGCCTGATCGAGCGTTTCCTCTTCCATCTCGTCGCTCAGGTGCTCATCGTGCTCGCCGGGAATCGGCTCAAAGTCGTACTCTTCCTCGTCGATCGTCTCCTCTTCCAGAACGCCAACGCCCGGCGCATAGCCAAACAGCTGTTGCACGACCTCGCTCTCCGGGGAAGGCTCGCTCGATACCGGTTCCTCCGTTGGAGAGGTCTGCGCCGATTTCGCACCTTCGGGCATCGGCTGGAACGCAGACTCAGGAGTCTGCTCTTCCTCCGCTTTGATCTCCGTTTCTTCTTCCGCGGGCGCAGAGAAGCGGAACTCACTCCGCGGCATCTCCACCCGATGGGTCGCCGAAGCTTCTTCCGGCTCGTACTCGTGCTCCTCTTCGACGGTCTCCTCTTCAACGGCCTCTGCCGCCGCGGCAGCTGCCGTTGAGAGGCTCGGCTCCTGCGCGGAGACATTGTGTTCGGCGATCGTTTCAGAAGCCTCCGCAATCTCCGCTACCGGAGCATTCGCAATCGGCGCTTCCATTGAGCTCCCGGACTCCTGCACGCCCGGCTGTGACTCCGTCTCGGGCTCCGCGACGGGCGCCACGCTGCCCACCAGTTCCGGCGCCTGTGCTCCACGGCGATGCCGCGACAGCGTCTCCCCCGGCAGCACCGATCCGCCATCCCAGCCGGTCGGCACATCCACCAGCGTCGAGGGCTTTGACGCCCCCCGGCTCACCGGCGCGGACGCTCGCCCCGAAGGACCGCTGGACGAGCCACGCGAGTCCGCCGGCCGGCCGCCGTACTTCGACAGCGACTCGCCTGGCAGCACAATAGGAAGGTTCTTTGCCGGAATGCCACCCGGCGCGCCACGCTCCGGCAGCACAACCGGCTCGGCGCTGATCGCCTCCTCCACAATCTCCGGCGATTCCAGAGTGTTTGCGGGCTGGACGCGCTGTTCGGAGCGGCCTTCACCCCGTCCACCCCTGTCGTTTCGATCCCCGCCTCTTTCCTCTCGCCCTCCGCGACCGCGGAAGCCTCGTCCCCGGCGCCCTCTCCAGCGGCGCACTCCGGACTCACCGCCCTCTTCGCGATCCGGGGGGCGCTCGCCCCGCCGCTGTGGCGCTTCGCCGGCAGCCGACAGCTCCGCTTCGGGTTCCTGGGTCCGGCCGCGCGGTTCACGCGATTCACGCCGTTCGCCGCTTTCGCGGCCCTCACGCCGTTCACCGCCTTCGCGACCCGGCCTGCGCTCGCGGCCATTCCCGGCATCCACGCGCTCGTATTCTTCGGATTCTTCCTGTTCCTCCAGGAAATCCGTCACGTACAGAAACGCATCCCTCTCCAGGCCAACGTCGACAAACGCCGACTGCATGCCTGGCAGCACGCGCGTCACTTTTCCTTTGTAGATGGATCCGGCTAAGGTGTATTCGTTTTCGCGCTCGTAATAGATTTCCGAGAGCTGATCGTCTTCAAGAATCGCCAGCCGCGTCTCATGCGGCGTGCTCGATATACAAATTTCTTTTGCCATTCTGCCTCAAATCGCCAGGGCAGACGGCACGGGATTCCCGGAGAAGATCAGGAGACGACGCAGGACGACGGACCGGTATCGGTGGCACGCAAACCCCTGCCGCCCATCCCTGAACCGTCTGGGAACCGTCCAGTTGGGGAGACCGGTGAAAGCGTGCTGAGGATATTCATATTTTCCGGAGAGTCGTCCGCGTGCCGAGACCTTGTGACCGCTCCTGCCGATCGCTCTGGCGGGGTCGTTGCCCGTCTCTGCATGCTCATTCCTGATCCTGCCCGGCCCGTGTCCAACTCCCTGGCCGGTTATCAAATTCGTGAAACTCAAAATGCGCCCGCCCGGCGGGCCTTACCTGCAAAACCTGTTTGCCGCCTTAGTTCACAAACCGGCTCATCCGGACGTTCATTACCATGCCCAGAGCCAGGAACGTGAACAGCACCGACGATCCCCCATAACTCATTAAGGGAAGTGGGATGCCGGTCACCGGCATCAGCCCCAGAACCATTCCGACGTTGACGGCGATCTGAAATATCAGCACCGC
>DATASQ010000022.1:0-204116 GCA_036269135.1 Acidobacteriaceae bacterium | reverse complement strand
GATCACCGCCTGCACCCGGTCTCCCGCCGCCTCCGCGTCCCGCAGACGCTTCAGCACCACCACCCCGCAGCCTTCCCCGCGCACAAATCCGTCCGCACTCTCGTCAAACGCCGCGCACACGCCCCGCGGCGACAACATGCCCCACTGCGAGGCGATGATGAATCCTTCCGCGCTGGCAATCAGGTTCACGCCCGCCGCCAGGGCCAGCGCCGACTCCCCTTCGCGCAGACTGCGGCACGCCCGATCGATGGCCACCAGCGAGGACGAACACGCCGTATCGATCGCGACCGCCGGCCCGCTGAATCCATAAAAATAGGCAAGCCTTCCCGCCGCGGCATTCAGCGCCGAACCCTGCAGGTTATAGGCCGATAACTGCTCAACCGGAACCGAATGTTGCGCGCGCTGGCCATACTCCGACGCGCTGATCCCGAGAAAAACCCCTGCATGCAGGCCGGCCAGATTCTTCGGATCGATGCCCGCATCTTCCAGAGCTTCCCAGCTCACCTCCAGCAGCAGACGCTGCTGCGGATCCATCGCTCCCGCCTCTCGCGGCGCGATCCCGAAGAACTCCGCATCGAACGCGTCGGGGCGATCGAGCAGTCCTGCCCACCGGCTGTACGTTCGGCCAGGCCGCGCCGGGTACGCCGCAAAAATCGGATCCAGGTCGACGCGCCACCGTGGAATCTCGCTAATTGCCTCCCGTTTCTCCTCGAGCAGCTTCCACAAATCCTTCGGACTTGAAAGGCCTCCAGGGAAACGGCACCCCATGCCGACGATGGCGATCGGCTCGCGCGCGGCATTCTCCAGTTCCTCCACCCGCTGCCGCAGTTGCCGCAAAGCGAGGAGGGTTTGCTTGTCCGCCGACAATCCCGATGCCGGATGACTCATCGCGCCTCCCTCGCCAGTGTCTGCTGCACCGCCGCCAGTTCTTCCTCCAGAGCCGCGCGGGTCTCGTCGTCATTCATGACGGCAACCTTCGTCAGCTCCCCATCGGGCACGGTCCGCGCGGGAGCCGGTGTGATCACCGCCCCATCGCCAAAGAGTCGCGTCTGCAGATATTCCGCCAGCCCGGCCAGCGTCGGATAGGTGAGGGTGACGGTGCCCGGCAAGCGCAGGCCCGTCCTCTCTTCCAGACGACGCTTCAACCGCACCGCCATCAGGGAATCCATCCCCATGGCGAACAGCCCGCGATCCTCCTGCAGCGGATCCTCGGGTGCCATCCCAAAAATGCCGCGAGCCTCCGTCGCAATCAGATTCAAAAGCTGCTCGTGCTGCTCGACCGGCGAAAGAGCGCGCAGGGACTCGATCCAGGCAGCCGCTTCGACCGCGCCGTTTCCGCGCGCCGGCTCATCGTTTTCGCGGAACACCGTCGACACCAACGCGTCGCGCCCCCGCAGGGCCAGCGCCGACCCCAGGATCCGCCAGTCCACATCGGCCACCAGGCCCCGGCTGCGTCCTTCCTGCATCAGGGCTGCCAGACCGGCAAGGGCCGATTGCGGCGGCATCGCGAGGAATCCGGAATTCTCAATCAGGGCACGCTGCGCGCCGGTATGAGTCGACACCCACGAGCCCCACTCGACACACAGTGCGGGCAGTCCCAGCGCTCGCCGTTCTTCCACAACATCGTGCAGGGCGCTGTTGGCAGCGGCGTAGATCGCGCCGTTGCGAAGCCCCAGCGTCGCCGCGGCCGAGCTGAACAGCACAAAGAAGTCCAGCGCCCGCGCCCGCGTACAGCGGTCGAGAACGCGCGCACCTTCCACTTTGGCGCGAAAAACAGTCCGCACCTCTTCCGCCGACGCCGCCTCGACGGGCGAGAAGCGAACACCGGCCGCAGCGTGAACCACGCCCGCCAGCGGCGCACCGCCGGCATCCGTCTCGGCCAGCAGGGCGGCCACCTGGGCTTCATCGGCCACGTCGCAGACACCGTTGCGTATTTCGATTCCTTTGGCTCTCCACGCATCCATTTGTGCCAGCATCTGTGGCTTGCCCATCGCCGACGGATCGCGCCTTCCCGCCAGAAGCAGATGCCGCGCTCCCGCGCCGATCAGCCACGCGGCCACATCCATGCCGATCGCACCGAACGCTCCGGTGATCAGGTAGCTGCGATCCTCGCGGATCGGCACAGAGCCGTTGCCCTGCAGCCTTTCGCGACGCAGACGCGGTACCCAGCGGCGACCCTCGCGCAGCAGAACACTGTCCTCGCCCGCATCGCCGTCCATCTCATCGCATACCTGAGCGGCGCTTCCGGCATCCGCAACAATCACGCCGCCGACGCGATTCGGGTGCTCCAGTCCGGCCACCCGCGTAAAGCTGTTCAGTGCCGACGAAACCCCTTCGTCCAGCACAGCCCCTGGCGGACGCTCGGACACAAACCACAGCCGCGCCGATCCCTCGCAGCCAAGAAAGGCCTGCACCACGCCCAGAGCCTCGGCCGTCACCGCCGAGGGCTCATCCTGCTCCGGAAAGCAGACCACATACCGCGGTCCGGTTCCCCTGCAGCGGGAGAGCATCTCCGCCAGGCTTGCCGGTGACGCGAAACCCAGCTCCTCTCCGCGGCTCCGAACCACAGACGCCATCTGCCGGCTCAGCCCCGTTGCCCGCCCCAGCAAAATCCATGCCGCTCGATCTCTGGCATTGCGCTTCAGGCGGACGTTCAGATCCTTCTCGACCCGCCCCACCTGATAGAACCAGTCGCCCGGCGCCGCCGAGCCATCCGGCATGCGTGACCGGGAAGCCTGGACCGCAGCCGGTGACGACGAATGAACCGCCGGCTTGTCTTCGATCCAATACTCTCTTCCCTGAAACGGATAATGCGGCAGATCGACCACGTGTAACGGTTCGGGAAACCAGGCGCTCCAGTCCACGTCCCCACCGCTTGCCCATCGCGCCAGCCGTTCATCCTTCTTTGTTTCTCGCGACCCGACTTTTGGGTCCGCCAGCCACTGCCGCAGCTGCCGCGCGATCTCCTGCGGCTGCGTTCCTTCGACCGCGATTCTGCAGCGATGCGCCGTTCTGCGCACCGTGCTGGTGTAGCTCATCGCCGGCAACTCGACGTCCCTGGACGAATCCAGACGCTCGGCAAAGGCCTCCGCCAGTTGCCGCAACGCCTCGGGTGTTTGCGCTGAAATGACGACGGGCCACCGCCCCGAACCTGCTGACCTGACGTCAACTGCCGGAGCTTCTTCAAGCACAACGTGAACATTGGTCCCGCTCCAGCCAAACGAGCTCACGCCCGCCATACGCGGTTGTTCTGACGGCCACGAGCGCCCGATGCGGGGAATCTCCAGCTGCGCGCCCTCCATCGCAAGGTGAGGATTCAGCTCCCGCAGGTTGGCCACGGGCGGCATCCAGCGGTGCCGCAGCACCATCACTGCCTTGATCAGGCCCGCGATCCCGGCCGCTCCCTCCAGATGACCGAGGTTGGCCTTGGCCGCGCCCAGAGTGCACGGAGCCGGCCGCGCGCCGGCCCGGAAAACCGCCGCGATCGCCTCCACCTCAATCGGATCGCCGAGAGCCGTACCGGTGCCGTGGGTCTCGACGTAGCCAACCTCGGCCGGCTGCACTCCGGCCTCGGCAAGAGCGCGCTGGATCACACGCTGCTGGGCCAGGCCATTCGGCGCCGTCAGGCCATTCGTGCGGCCATCCTGATTCATCGCCGAACCCCGGATCACCGCCAGCACCCGATCCCCCGCTTGCTGCGCGGCCGAGAGCTTTTTCAGCACCACCACCCCGACGCCCTCGCCGCGGCCCATGCCCTCGGCGCGGGCGTCGAAGGTTCGACAATGTCCGTCCGGCGAGAGAAGCTGCAGCTGCGTGGCGGCAATCATCGATTTCGGCGACAACAACAGATTCGCTCCTGCCGCTACGGCCGTCGTGCAGTCGCCCGCACGGAGGCTGCGACAGGCCACATGAACCGCCGCCAGCGAAGACGAACACGCCGTGTTCACCGCCACGGCCGGACCATGCAGATCGAGCCAGTACGCCAGGCGTCCCGCGATCATGTCGTGCGCGGTACCCGTCGCCGACCACGCATCCAGCGTCTCCGGGCTCTCAAACTGCATCGCCCGGTAATCGCTGCTGTGATTGTGGATTCCGACAAAGACGCCCGTCTCGCTCCCGGCAATCCGCTCCCTCGGCAAGCCCGCGTCTTCCAGCGCGTGCCAGGCTGTCTCCAGGAAAAGCCGCTGCTGCGGATCCATGCGCACCGCTTCGCGCGGCGTGATATCGAAGAACCCGGCGTCAAACCGGCGAACCTCGTCAAGAAATGCACCCCGCGCCGCAGGAATCTTCCCTGAAGACGGATCCGCAGCGAGGCAATCCTCCGCACTCCAGCGATCCGACGGCACCGGGCCCACCGCATCGCGTCCTTCCGCGAACATCGTCCATAGCCGCTCCGGATCCGAGCCGGCGCCCGGAAAGCGGAAAGCCATCCCGACAATGGCAATCGGCTCCGGTCGGCTCTGCGCTTCGGCGGCCGTCAGTCTGGCCCGCAAATCGCGAATGATGCGGCGCGCATGATCCAGAAGCTCGTCATGGTGCTGACCCGTCATGGCGCCCCTGCCTGTGCGTTCAGCAGCGTTTCCGCCTCCAGCAATTCCGCCTCCAGCAACTCCGAGGCAGAAAGCCCCGCGTCTGCCGCCACAACACGATCCTCCGACCGCGATTCCGCCCTTTGCTGTGCCCGAGACTCCTCCGGACGGGCCCCCTGCCGATTCTCCTCCAGCCGCTTCTGCAAAAACTCCGCCAGTTTCCCGACCGTTGGATAATTCCACACCAGCGTCGCGGAGAGCTTCATGTGCAGCTGCCGTTCCAGCCGATTGCGCAGCTCCAGCGCCATTAAAGAGTCCAGCCCCAGCGACCGCACCGCCTTGTCTTCCGGGACCCGCTCCGCATCCAGCCGCAGCACAGCCGCCACCTGCTGTCGAACCCACGCGGTCAGGCGGCTCCGCAACTCTTCTCCCTGCACCGATGCGAATTCTCCCAGCCCATCGCTGGCGGCCCGCAGCCCATCACCCGTCGAGCGAAGCAGCCGCTCCAGCAGATTCGATCCGGCCGCCCCTGCCGCACACCAGCGATCCGCATCCAGAAGCATCGCCGCCACCTGGACCGGCATTGCGCCAAGGACTCTCATCAGCAGCGCCTGTCCGGACTCCGGCCGCAGAGGCGTCAGTCCATGCGTCTCCAGACGCGCCCCGCGATTCTCCGCTGCCGCCGCCAGCCCCACGTCACTCCACGTGCCCCAGTCGATGCTGACGGCCGGAATTTTCCGGGCACGCTGCCGATGCGCCAGCGCATCCAGCATCGCATTCGCGGCCGCATAATTCCCCTGCCCGGCATTGCCCAGCACCCCGGCCGCCGACGAGGCATACACCAGGAAATCCAGCTCGCCAGGTTGCACAACCGCGTCGATCGCCAGAGCGCCCGCCACTTTGCCGGCCATCACCCGGTGAAACTTCTCCACGGAAAGATTCGCCGCCACCGCATCGTCCAGCACGCCGGCCGCATGCACGATCCCGCGCAGAGGCCGCGGGCCCGCCGTGATCCCGGCCAGCAGCGCCGTCACTGCGCTCGCATCGCTCACATCGGCCAGCCGAACCTCAACCTCCGCTCCGTGTTTTTCCAGCCGCGCCATCCCCTCCAGCGCTGCCGGCGACGGCGCATGCCGCGAAGTCAGCACCAGATGCCGCGCCCCGTGCCGCACCAGCGCCTCCGCCAGCTGCAACCCGACACCGCCCAGGCCGCCGGTAATCAGGTAAACAGCGTCTCTGCGCACACGATCCGCATTGCGCCGAACCTCAATCTTCGGATCGTTCATAGCGAGCACAACCTTGCCGATATGCCCCGCGCGGACCAGGTGCTGGAACGCATCGCCCGCCGTGGAAACAGGAAAGACGGTCGTCGGCGCCGGAGAGAAATCACCGGCAGAGAAACGCTCCATCACTTCCCGCAGCAGATCGCCCACCATCCTGCGCCGCGCCTTCACCGCATCCGCCAGGTCCACGGCAAACAGCGACAGATTCCTGCGGAAGGGCCGCATTCCCAACCGGCTGTTCTCCCAGATATCGCGCTTGCCAATCTCCACAAAGCGTCCGTAAGCCGCCAGCGCGTCGAGTCCCGCCGGAATCGCGGCCCCGGCCAGCGAGTTCAGCACCACATCCACCCCGCGACCGCCCGTCTCCTCGAGAATCGTCCGCGAAAAATCCAGCGTGCGCGAATCCATCACGTGCCGGATGCCAATGCTTCGCAGATACGCTCGCTTCTCCTCCGAGCCCGCCGTCGCCCACACTTCCGCGCCCAGCCACTGCGCGATCTGGATTGCCGCCAGCCCTACGCCGCCGGCCGCCGCATGGATCAGGACCGTCTCGCCCTTCTGCAGCCGCGCCAGTTTCACCAGCCCATACCACGCAGTCAAAAACACGCAGGGAAGGCCCGCGGCTTCCGCAAACGTCATGCCCTCCGGCTTCCGCGCGACCAGCATTTCCGGCACCCGCACCCGCGATGCCAGCATCCCCGTATCCTCGAACGACGGCGAAATCGCCAGCACGGAATCTCCGGGCCGATACGCCTTCACCTCGGATCCCACGCGCACCACCGTGCCTGCACATTCCCCGCCGAAGTGCGCGCCGGCCAGGGCCTCGTTCATCCCCATCGCGCGCAGGACGTCCAGGAAGTTCAGCCCTGCGGCCTCCACCGCAATTTCCACTTCCTCTCCAGCCGGCGCATCCGCGGGAACCGTGCGCAGCTCCAAACTCGCCAGCGATCCCCGCTCGCTCTGCTGAACTTCGAAACCTTCGTCGGCGCGCAGATCGGCTGCCCCCACACGCTCGCCGCCGTCCGGAACCCACGGCGTTAGCCGAGCACCATACAGACCCTCGCCCCGGATCGCGACGCGCGTCTCCTCTCGACCGTCCAGCAGCGCGGCCGCCACCCGCTCCATTTCCTCTTCCCGCGAACTTCCCGGCAAATCGATGCACCCCATCGGCAGCGACGGGTACTCACGGGCCACCGCCGCGAACATTCCCCACGCGCCCGCGCCCATCACGTTCTCGACCGCTTCCTCTGCCGCCGCCTGCGTCCCGCGCGTCACCAGCCATATCCGCGCAACCCCCTGCTCTGCCAGCGCCGCAGTCAGCGCCGCGCCCTGCGCCAGAATTTTCTCCGCTTCGGCAAGCGGTGTGTCCGCCAATAAATCGAGGGGCGCAAGCCACACTGCTCCCGTCCCCGCAGTCGAGACCGCTCCGGTCAGAATCGCGTCCGGCGTGCAGCGGATCGCCTCAGCGCCTCTCTGCCGAAGCGCCTGGGCCAACGCATCCGCCACGCTGTTTCGGCCACCCGGCACAATCCATTTCTCAAGAGCCGTCGAAGCAGCCGGCTTCTCCGGCAGCTTCCGCCATTCCAGCGAGTACAGCGCTTCCTCCAGCCGGGCCTCATGCTCCAGAGGACGCAGTTCCAACCCGTGCACCGTCAGCAGAGCACGGCCCGTCCCAGTGAAGAGCGTCACCGTTCCCTGCAACGCGCTCTCCGCGGTCGCTCGAACCCACAGCAGCGTCTCGGTCGAAGGAGCTTCGCCGCCATGGACCTCCAGCCGCTCGAAGCCAACCGGCAGAAGCAGCTGGTGGGTTCCCTGCTGCTCCATCAGCAGATGCGCCAGCACCTGCAGCGCCCCGTCGAGCGTCGCCGGATGCAGCCAGTATTGCCCGCGTGGTTGCTCGGCACGAATCTGTCCCAGTGCCGTCCGCTCCTGCAGCCGCAACCACTCCACGCAACAAAACGCCGGTCCAAAGGCATATCCCCGTTCGGCCATGCGGCGCGCATGCTGGCCTCCGGCGATCGTCTGCTCGGCCAGCTCGGCATCCTGCCAAAGAGCAATATCCGCGGAGAAAGGCGCCTCGTCCGACCCGGTGCGCAGCCGGCACTCTCCGGTTGGTCGCCATGCGTCAGTGCCCGTCTCGCGCCCAAAAAATCGCAGTGTGGACGAGCTGGCCGTCTCCGGCGTGGCGATCGCCTGGATCTCCGCTCCCGCTCCCGGCGGCACCGCCAGCGCTTCGCCCAAAATCATCTGCTCGACAACCGCGCCGGAGCCGAAAACAGCCCTTCCGGCCGTGATCGCCATTTCGGCGTAGGCACTCGCCGGAACCAGAATGGTTCCCTCCACCTGGTGATCGCGCAGCCAGGGATGCGTCTCCGCCGAAACCGTGCCCGACCAGATGCGTTCGCCGGCAGCCGTCTCCACACGATCGCCCAGCAGCGGATGCCCGCCGGCGCGATGCGACCGCACCGCGCCTTCCATCCAGAATCGTTCGCGCTGCCATGGATAAGCGGGCAGCGAAACAACGTTCCCCGCCGGACACAGACCCTTCCAGTCAATCTCCGTACCCGCGGCAAACAAACGCGCCACCTGCACCAGCGCCGTCGCCGTTTCCGGCTCTTCGCGGCGCAGCGAACCCACCGCCACCACCTCCGCACCGGCCTGCGCCGCGGTCTGCTCTAAGAACGGAACGAGAATCGGATGCGGACTCATCTCCACAAAGGTGTTGAAGCCCTGACGCAGCAGCTCCTCCACTGCATCGGCAAACAGAACCGGACTGCGCAGATTGTCCGCCCAGTAGCGGCCGTCCATCTGCGCTCCATCCCCCATCGAAGCGCGCACCGTCGAGTAGAGAGGCACCGCCCCCGCGTGGCCCTGCACCTCGGCCAACGCGCGCAGCAGGTCCTCCCGCAGCTCATCCATTTGCGGACTGTGCGAGGCCACATCGACTCTCACCCAGCGGCAAAAGACGTCTCGTTTTTCCAGACCCTCCACGATCCTGTCCAGAGCCTCGGGATCGCCCGCCAGCACCGTCGAGCGCCGGCTGTTGCACACCGCAACGGAGATCTTCCCTTCTTCGCCCGCGATCGCCTGCTCCGCCTCTTCGCGGCTCAATTCCACAACCGCCATCGCGCCCCGGCCCGCTACGCGCAGCAGCAGGACGCTCCTCCGGCAGATCACCCGCACGGCATCCTCGCGAGACAGAATCCCCGCCACGCATGCCGCGGCGGCTTCGCCCATGCTGTGTCCCACCACCGCGTCCGGACGCACGCCGCAGGATTCCCACCACGCCGCCAGCGCCACTTCCATCGCAAACAGCGTGGGCTGCACCACGTCGATGCGCGCCAGCCGTTCTTCCAGCGATGGATCTTCGATCTGCTGCAGCAATGACCAGCCCGTCTCCCGCGCGATCAGCGGCTCCAGCTCTTCGATTGCCCGCCGAAACACTGCGGAGGTGCGCAACAGTTCGCGCCCCATCCCCACCCACTGCGAACCCTGTCCAGGAAAGACAAACGCGACCTTGCGCGGCGACTGCGCCGTACCCGCTGCGACCCACGCGGGCTCTTCGCCCGCAGCGAAGGCCGCCAGCTGTTTGCGCATCTCATTTGCGTCCGATCCCACCACCGCCACGCGGTGCGTCAAATGCGTTCGCCGCTCGGCCGCCGTGTAGACGAAATCGGCCAGCGAGCTCTCGCCCCGCTCCACCTTCTCCAGCGCCTGCGCGAAATCTCCTGCACGCCGGCGGAGCGCTGCTGCCGACGAGGCTGTAATGGGCAGGAGAAACGCCGGCGCTTGCTCTGTCTTCGTCGCGGGCGCGTACGGCGGAGCCTCCTCGAGAATCACGTGCGCATTGGTTCCGGTGAGCCCCAGTCCATTCACACCCGCGCGCCGCGGATGGCCTTCGATGGTTTCCCAGTCGCGGCCTTCGCGCTCCAGGTGCACGCCCGCTGCCCAGTCGATCTTCGGATTCAGTTCCTTCGCGTGCAGACTGGCGGGAAAACGGCGGTGCCGCATCGCCTCCACCGTGCGAATGATCGACGCGGCGCCGGCGGCCGACTCCGTGTGGCCGATATTCGACTTCACCGAAGAGGTTCTGCAGGCCGAGTGCCTCTGCGCGGCGCGTCCGAATACTTCGATCATCGCCGCCATCTCCACCGGATCGCCGGCCCGCGTGCCTGTGCCGTGCGCCTCCACATAATCGATCGAGGCCGCATCCACCTGCGCGTCCGCCAGCGCCTCGCGCATCGCCCGCTCCTGCCCCTCCGGACTGGGCGTGGCCAGCAGGCCGCTGCTTCTCCCGTTATTCGTCACCGCCGTGCCGCGGATCAGCGCCAGCACCCGATCCCGGTCGCGCACCGCGTCCGACAGCCGCTTCAGCACCAGCATGCCCACGCCATCGCTGCGCACAAACCCATCGGCGCTCGCGTCTCCGAACTTGCAGCGCCCCTCCGGCGAGAGCATGCCGCTGCGCGAGAGCGCCTGGGTCATCTCCGGCCGCACCAGAACGTTCACGCCGCCCGCCAGCGCCAGCGAGCACTCGCCCGACCGCAGCGATCGCACCGCCAGATGCACCGCCACCAGCGCTGATCCGCACGCGGCATTCACAGCCACGTCCGGCCCGCGCATGTTGAACTGGAAGGCCACCCGGCTGGACGTGCCGTACAGCGGCCCCCCGGTCATGTTGAAGAACTCCACCACCGGCGCATGCTCGGTCGCATGGCGTTCGTATTCGTTCATCCACGCGCCAACAAAAACGCCCGCCCGTTCCAGACCCCGGAGAGGGATCCCGGCATCTTCCAGGGCCTCCCATCCGGTTTCCAGCAGCAGGCGCTGCTGTGGATCCATCCACTCCGCCTCTCGCGGGGAAATCTCAAAGAAGGCGGCATCGAACCGATCCACATCGGGGAGAAAGCCGCCCCGGGTCGAGACCGGCCCATCCGGCAGGCCTGCCCGCGCATAGAACGCATCCAGCTCCGGACTCCTGCCGCCGGGATACTCCACCACGCTTTCCTGTCCACGGCGGACCAGCGCCCAGAGCGCCTCGGGATCGGAGGCCCCGGGAAACCGGCAGCTCATCCCGACGATCGCGATCGGCTCGTGGCGATTCTCCGGATTTGGTTCGCGGCTCATTGCCAGACTTCCTCCCGCGGCACCGGTGCGGCAGCCGGCAGACTGGCTCGCACCCGCTCGATCAGAAAGTCGCGCGCGCTCTGCAGGTACAGGTGCCCTTCATCCAGAAAAAATCGCTCAAAGCCTCCGCGTGTCTGCTCGCTCCACGCCTCGACCTGGTCGAGCGGAACGGTTGTGTCCCGCAAACCGGCAAACGCCGTCACCGGACACGACAAGGGTTCCGGCTCCCGCCGTCGATACGCTTCCAGAAGGCAGATGTCCGCGCGCAGGGTGGGCAGAATGGCGGCCAGAAACTCTTCATCGGCCAGCACCGCTGCCGGAATGCCGTCGTAACGCTCGCCCACCGCGCGCACCAGCTCCCCATCGGATAAGTGCCCCATCGGCGGCAACGGAGGCGGGCAGTGCGGAGCGCCGGCCGCGGAGACGAACAGGCGTACGGCCTCGCGGCCCGTTCGCCGGCGAATCTCGTGCAGCGTCTCAAACGCGATCACGCTGCCCAGGCTGTTGCCGAAAAACGCGAAGGGCTGATCTGCGCCCAGGCATTCGATCACCGCTGCGGCCAGGTCCCCCACCAGCGCTTCCATCCGCTGGTAAGGCGCTTCGCGAAAGCGCGATTCCCGCCCCGGCAGCTCCACCACCGTCACCTCAATCTCCGGCAGCAGGCGCGGCGCCCAGCCCCGAAACGCAGTCGCCCCGCTTCCCGCATGGGGAACGCAAAAGAGTCGAATGACCGAATCACGCCGCGACGGAGTTTGCTGAAACATCGATGTCATCGTTTGCCCTGGTTCGTGGTTTTAAGCGTTCTGCGTTGCTAGTACTCCGCCAGCGTGCCTTCTCGCCTGCCTTTGCGCACGGTCGCGGAAAAGACCGCCGCGCTGGCCGGCAAAAGAATCACCGCCATCGCCAGCAGCGTCTCCAGCGGCCGCGCCACCGACACCACGCTTGCCCCCCTCAGCATTGTCGAGCGCAGCGCATCCAGCGAGTAGCGCACCGGGATCACATACGAAATCTTCTGCATCCACCCCGGCATCACGTCGATCGGGAAATACGCCCCGCCCAGAATGCTGCCCAGCCCTCCCAGAACCCAGGTGATCGGATCCCCCTTTTTCAGCCACACAATCGCCGACGCCGACAGCACCCCGAACGCCACGAAAATCGCAATCGAAAACAGCAGCACCAGCAGCGTCGCCGGAACATTCATCGCCCGCAGATTCACGCCAAACAGCAGTGCCCCGCCGGCCAGGATCAGCACCAGCTGCACCGCCCCCGACAGCAGGCTGTAAAACGACGACATCGTCACCACGGTAATCGCGCTCGTCTGGCTCGACAGCATCGCTTCCAGGCAGCCCGTCACCTGCGCCGTCCGGATCGACTCGGAAAACATCCGCAGCATCAGATCGAAATACCGCGCGAACGCCACGCCCACCAGCGCGAACGGAAAATACCCGCGCCCGTACTTGCCCAGGCCGCTCGAAGCCTTCGCCGGAATCAGCTGCCCCACAAAGTGCAGGATCACCAGCAGCATCAGCGACTCCACCAGCCCCATCAGAAACGCCGCCTGGTATCCCGACTCGATCCGGAAATCCCGCCGGATAAACGCCGCCGCTTTGCTGAGAAATCCCGTCATGCCGCCTTCTCTCCCGCCACACAGCGGCGATAGTAGTCCAGCAGCGCCGTTCCCTCCTCACGCAGCTGCGCCAGGTTCACGCAGCCCCGGATGCGCCCCCCATCGATCACCATCACCTTGTTGCACAGCGTCACCGCCTCTTCGGGACGGTGCGTCGCGATCAGCAGCGTCTTGCGCGCTCCGCGATGAATATCCTTCAAAATCAGATTCACCATCTCCTCGCTGGCCACCGGATCCAGCGCCCGCGTCGGTTCGTCCAGAATCAGCACCTCCGGATCGCTCAGCATCACCCGCGCCAGCGCCAGACGCTGCTTCATGCCTGAGCTGTACCCGCTCACCCGCTGATCGCCCGCCGCCTCCAGGCCCACCAGCCGCATCAGCTCCCCGATGCGCGCGTGCAGTTCCTTCCCGCGCAGATTGTCCAGCGCGCCGAAGAACTCCAGGTTCTGCACCCCGGTCAGCCGCCAGTAAAAACTCCGCTCCTCGTTGAAGACAAATCCCGCGGACTTCCGCGCCGCCGCGTTGTGATGCAGCGTGCTCAGCCCCTTCACCGTAACTTCCCCCTCCGACGGAAACAGCAGCCCGCTGATCAGCTTCAGCAGCGTCGTCTTCCCCGCTCCGTTGGGACCCATCACCGCGATCCGGTCCCCGGCCTGGATCTCCACCGACGCATGTTCGAGCGCCGTCACTACCCGCCGCGCCCGCAGCGGATGCGTCACCCACTCGCGGTATCGCTTGGGAAGCGGAAACCGCATGGTCACGTCGCGCACCGCAATCATCGGCGCCGGCGTCTCGCCCCGCACCGCTGCGTCCGCAGGGCTCTCCATGATCTCGGCGCGGCTCACACTCCCCCCTTCGCGGCCCGCTCCGGCAGCGCCGTCCGGCTCGCCTCATCGATGCACTGCAGAATCGTCTCCGCTACCGCTTTGCGGTGCTCGGTGAACAGGGTCTCGTGCGTGCCGGGGCTCATCTGAATTGCCAGCCCGCCCTCGCCAAAGCCCGTCCAGCCAAGGTCCGGACTCAGGCGGTGCTGCTCCTCATTCACAATCAACATCAGCCGTCCCGGGTATCGCCGCGGACAGTGCGCATACAGCATCCGCCAGTACCGCATCTTCGACTGGTAATAGCGGTCCTGTTCCACAATCGCGGGATCGTCCTCCCAGCCCATCTTGCGGCGGAACAGCGTCCGGACCATGCGAACCTTCTCCCGCTTCTCCGCGTGCGCGATGGTCCCCAGCACCTCGCGCATATGCCGCATCCGCCGCCGGATGTAGTTCCGCTCCGCGGCACGCAGGGTTTCCGGGCCGGAGCGCTCCGTATCCACCAGCAACATGAGCTGAATCTGCTCGCCCTCTTCCATCAGCACCCGCGCCAGCTCCAGAGCGGCGATCCCGCCCACGCACATGCCGCCCAGCAGATACGGTCCGTGCGGCTGCACCGCCCGCATTTCCTTCAGGAACTCCCGCGCCATCTCTTCCACCGACTCGTAATCGGCGCCCCCGAAGGTCCACCGCGGCCGGAAGCCGAACACCGGCTGGTCCTTGCCGAAATACTGGATCAGCGGTGTCAGGAACTGCAGCGTATCGTCGGAATTCTGGTACCCGGTGATGAAAAAGAAGGGCGTCCGCGCGCCTCTCGGCTGCACCGGCACCAGACAGTTCCACTCCGGAATCTCCGCGCTGTACCGGTATCCGCCCAGCGCCGCGTCGTACGCAATATGGCTGGACAGCCCGGCAATCGTCGGGTCAAGAAAAACGGCGCGCAGCGGCAGCTCCATCTCCAGCTCCGTGCGCAGCCGCGCCACCAGCGCCGCCGCCGACAGCGAATGTCCCCCCAGCACAAAGAAATCGTCGAATATCCCAAACGCGGCGGTGTTCAGCACCTCGCGCCACACCTCGGCGATCACCGCCTCGACGTGATTCCTGGGCTGCGCCGTCCCCTCCGTTCGTCCATCCTCGGCTTCGTCCTTCGCCCCGTCCCGGTCGCTGCCCGTTCCCGGCGCGAACTTCGGCCCCAGCAGCGCCTTCCGGTCCACCTTGCGATTCGCCGTCAGCGGCAGCGCATGCACCTGCCGGAACAGCGACGGAACCATGTATTCGGGCAGAACCTTTCCCAGCGCCGTACGCAGCGCCCCGGCCTCCATCGCCGCTCCAGCCCGCGGCGCCACATACGCCACCAGCCGCGGTTCGCCCGCCCGATCCTCTCGCACCACCACCGCGGCCTCGCGCACTTCGGCCTGCCGGTGCAGCGCTGCCTCAATTTCTCCCGGCTCGATCCGATACCCGCGCAGCTTCACCTGATGGTCGGCGCGTCCCAGGCACTCGATTCGCCCGTCCGACAGCCACCGCGCCCAGTCGCCCGTCCGATACAAACGCGTTCCGCCATACCGCTCGCTCCGGATAAACCGCTCCCGGTTCTCTTCCTCACGATGGCGATACCCGCGGGCCAGCCCGCGGCCGCCGATGGTCAGCTCGCCCACCACGCCCGGCGGCACCGGCTCTCCCCGCTCGTCCAGAACATGCACCCGGGTATTGGCCACCGGCCGCCCAATCGTGATCTTCCCTTCGCGCCGCACGCGATCCACCGTGGACCAGATGGTCGTTTCCGTTGGACCGTACAGGTTCCAAACCTCCGCGCCCGTCGCGAGCAATGCGTCCGCCAGATCCCGGGGCAGCGCCTCGCCTCCGCACAGGATCTTCATCCCGGCAAAGCCCTTCCATCCCGACTGCAGCAGCATCCGCCAGGTCACCGGGGTCGCCTGCATCACCGTGATCCCCGCCTCCCGGATCAGCTCGGCCAGCGCGCCGCCCTCCAGCGTTGCCTCGCGCGGCGCCATGACCACCCGCGCCCCGCTCACCAGCGGCAGATACAGCTCCAGTCCCGCAATATCGAAAGAGAATGTCGTCACCGCCAGCAGACGGTCATCCGGCTCCAGCCCCGGCTCCCGCTGCATCGACAGCAGGAAATTCACCAGCGCCCCATGCGTGATCTCCACGCCCTTCGGCACGCCGGTCGATCCCGACGTGTACAGCACATACGCCAGCGCCTTCCCGGTCGTCGAGGCAATCGGCGCCTCCCGGCTCTCCCGCCCCAGCGATCCCCGCTCCCGATCCAGGCAGATCACTGCCGGCAGCGTCGCCGGCATCCGCCGCAGCAACCCGCTTTCGGTCACCAGCACCGTCGCGCCGGAATCCTCGAGCATCAGCGCCACGCGGCTGGCCGGAAAATGCGGATCGATGGGCACGTAAGCGCCCCCCGCCTTCCATACCGCCAGCGCGGCGACCACCAGCTCGGGCGACCGCTCCAGACACACCGCCACCACCGTCTCCGGGCCTGCTCCCAGCGTCCGCAGCCGGTTGGCCAGTTGGCTCGATCGCTCACTCACCTCGCGATAGGTCAGCTCCCGCTCCCCAGAAACCACCGCCACGGCATTCGGGCTCTTCTTCGCCTGCCGCTCGATCCACAGGTCGACGCCTTCTTCCGGAACCGCCATCGACGCGCCCTGGCTCTTGCCGAACCACGCCGCTTCCTGCTCCTCGCTCACCAGCGGCAGCTCGTCAATCGGAATCTCCGGATTCCGCGCCATCTCCGCCGCCAGCGTTGCGTAGGCGCCCGCCAGACAGGCGATCGTGCCCGCGTCGAACAGATTTCCGTCGTACTCGATCGATCCCCTAAAGCCCTCTTCCGTCTCCCACACGTACACCGTCAGGTCGAAGGTCGTTCCCCCGCTCACGATCCGGAATTCCCCGGAGTGCGGCGTCTTCTGCTCGATAAACGCCGTCTGGAACAAGGGCGATCGGGCGAGGTTGCGCTCCCGTACCACCTCGCTCACCACTCTCTCAAACGGCACATCGCTGTGCTCCAGCGACTCCAGCACCGTCCCGCGCACCTGCTGCAGCAGTTCCCTCGTCGTGATCCCTTCGCGAAAATCGCAGCGCAGCGCATGAGTATTGATCAGGCAGCCGATCAGCCGCTCCAGCTCCGGACGCGTTCGCGTCGAAACCGGCGTTCCCACCACAATCGTCTGTTGCTTCGTGTAGCGATGGAGCAGCGCCTGATAGACCGCCAGCAGCGTCATGAACGGGGTGGTCCCCGCCTCGGCCATCCGCGCCTTCAACTCCTTCGACGTTGCCGCGTCCAGCTGCAGCGGCTCCAGCTTCGCCTCAAACGGCAGCGATACCGTGTGCGGCCGATCGGTCGGCAGGTCCAGATACGGAGGCACGTCGCGGAGTTTTTCTTTCCAGTACGCCAGCTGCGAGCGGAATGCTCCCGCCTGCTCCCGCTGCCGCTCCCATACCGCATAGTCCCCGTATTGAACCGGCAGCTCCGGGGCCTGCCACGCCCACGCCCCGGTCCTCTGCCCGTAAAAGCCTTTCAGCTCCGCGATCAGAATCCCCATGCCCCATGCATCGCACAGAATGTGGTGGACCGTCAGAACGAGCGATTGCTCCTCCTCGCTCGCCCGCAAAACTTTCATCCGCAGCAGAGGTCCCTTCTGCAGGTCCAGGCGCTGCCGCGACGCTTCGCGAATCTGTTCTTCCATCGCCGCTGCCCGTTCCGCCTCCGGCAGGCGGGTCCCGTCCCACACCTCCACGAACGGAGCCGCTTCGTCCTCAATCACCTGCACCGGGAGTCCCCGCTCTTCCGGGAACCGGGTCCGCAGCATTTCGCGCCGCAGCGCTACCGACTCCAGCGCCCAACGCAGCGCGTCCAGATCCACAGGCCCCAGGAAAGGCAGGACCGCGGTGATGTTGAATGCCGTGCTCTGCGGATCGAGATTCTGCAGCAGCCAGAACCGCTCCTGCGCGAACGACAGCGGCAAAGGCCCGCTCCCCGCTGGCCGCCGCGGAATGGCCGTCGCTGCCTTCGATGCTCTTAGTTTCCGCAGCAGCTCCGGCTTGGCAACCTGAATTCTCTCTTCAAGGTCCGGGGTCAGCCGTCCTTCGGGCGCGCTGCAGCGCAGCCGGTCGCCATCGACACTGATCTGGATGTCCAGGGTTCGCAATTCCGACAGCAGCTGCTCGGCATTCACGGTGGAGGAGACCCGCTCTCAATGGCAGTTCGGGAAAACCCGGCAGAGGGCATGGGGCTTGCTCAACCCCTCGAAAAAAATGGCCCGGCAAATCAGCACGTCCAGCAAGACGGGATGCGCAGTCCCCCGCTTGCTCTGGAACATCTCGGTTCTTACGGCCTTCGGCTCGCACTTTCTGGGTACGGCGAGCGGCGCGGGTGCTTTCCGCAGTCACCTGCTTTCAGCACTGCCGGATCGGGCCCGGAGGCCCGGTCGCGCTCGCAATCCGCGAAATCACGAGGCACTCTGTGGTGCAATACGATTGCCTGCATAACCTTACAAGCCATTGTGTGGAAATCAAATAACACGACGGTAACCCCTCACGACCTGAGAGATGCATACACAAAAGAACCATCCGGCTTCCCCTGAACGGGGAAAAGACCGCTGCCGCTTCCGGAGCTATACTGGCTGGCGCTCTGACGCCTGTGGAAATCTGTGTTGATCCCTGTGGACCTGTGATCGCGGGCCTTCTGCACTCAGCCTTCCGGGAGACGATCCGACCCTGAGCCGTCACCGTTCGACGCTCCGCGATCTCCGTCGCATCAAGCACTTGTCCTGTCAGGATTGCAGTAGTGAATGAAGAAATGCCGCAGGCTCTTCGCCGGGCCCGAGGAAGAAAACCCGCCCGCGCCTTCATCTGCCGCACTGCCGCTGATTCGTGGGAGACGGCCGATGTGGAAAACGTGTCAAGGGGTACCAAAGCAAACCAAAGTAACAATCATTGATACAAAAGAACTTCCGCGCCAAAATTTCTGTGGAAATCTGGCAGCAAACTCAGCCCCAACTGCTATTCTGATAATAGAGGGGAAGAATCAAAAAAAGGCCGCCATCGGCGGCCTTTTCCTATGCCCAACATGTTCCTGCCCCATCCAATTCGCGACCCCAGGTTTTGCGCCGCTACCGGCGACTGGCTACCGGCCGCTCCTTTGAAGCCTCCAAACAACTACCGTGTTTTCCGTCGTGTCCCTGTTCCCGATTCTCCATCCCCTGCTTTGGGGCCTTCAAAATCTACTCTGTTTCCCGGTACTCACCGTTTGGAGCCTCCAAAAGAAAACCGTATTTAACGGCAAACAGGGTACTGAACGAAAAACTTAACCCTGGGGGGGTGGAGGGGTCCTCATCGGCCCAGCGGCTGCGCCAGCGACTTCGTAATCGCCGCTTCAGCCAGCGGCGCGATCACCGCAAAACCGGCCGCGTTGGGATGCAGCCCATCGCCGGTCAGATCCCTCTTCAGAAATCCCTGATCGTCGACCATCGCCGAGAAGTAATCGAGGTAAACCAGATCGTGCTCGGCGCAATACTTTTTCAGCCACACGTTCAGCGCCAGAATCTTCTCCGGTGAGCGCTGCAGATAAAACGAAAGCGCTCGCTGGTTCATAGCGTTAATCGGAGTCACCGAGGAGAAGACCACGCGAATCCCGTTGGCTCGCGCCAGTTCCGCAAAGCTCGCGTAATCGTCCTCGATCTGCTCCAGCGTCTCCGGTCCCGAGTTGCCGGCAATGTCGTTCGTTCCAGCCAGAATCACCACCACGGCCGGATGCAGATCGATCACGTCCTGGCGAAAGCGCACCAGCATCTGCGGCGTCGTCTGGCCGCTGATGCCGCGATTGATGTAGTGCTTGCCCGGAAACGACGTATCCAGGTTCCAGATATCCGTGATCGAGTCTCCAAAGAAGACCACGCGCGGCTCGCCCGCCATCGGAGACGCCAGCGAAGCATCGGCTGCGCGATAACGCTCCAGCTGCCCGAAGTCGTTCATGAACATCCGCGCATTGCTCTCGCGATACATCTCCAGGCTGTGCGCCGCCTGATAACCGTCTGCCGCCGTCGCCTGTACCGGAGGCGGCGCCTGCGCCCGCACGACCACGCCGCCGGCCAAAATAGCCGCCGTCAAAACCATCAGAAGATTCTTCATGGCCAACACCCTATCACGCTGGTGCAAAGAGAAAGGGAGCAGCCGCAGCCGCTCCCCTTTGTTTGAATCTTCGACTCAGCGGCTAAGCGACCGCCATCGCCCGAATTTCCTCACGCCGCACCGTCAGCTTCTCCACCAGATCGGTGCGCACCTCAAAACCGCGGCCCGGCGTTTCCGGAACCACAATCTCGCCGCTCTTCGAAACCTCGACTTCCGGCTCGATGATGTCTTCCTTCCAGTACCGTTTCGAGGCGGAAACATCGCCGGGCAGGGTGAAGTTGTCCAGCGACGACAGCGCTATATTGTGCGACCGCCCGATGCCGGTTTCCAGCATGCCGCCGCACCACACCGGCACGCCGCGCTCCTGCGCAGCGTTATGCACGGCGATGGCTTCGCTGAAGCCGCCCACGCGCCCGCATTTGATGTTGATGATCCGGCAGGACTCCATATCGATCGCCGCCAGCGCGTCGCGACGGTTGCGGATCGACTCGTCGAGGCAAATCGGCGTCTCCAGCCGCTTCTGGAGCATGGAATGGAAATAGAAATCGTCCGCCCACAGCGGCTGCTCGATCATGAGCAGGTTGAAGTCGTCGAAGCCGACGATATGGTCGGAATCGTTGAGACGGTAAGCCGAATTGGCGTCGCAGCTCAACTGAATATCCGGCCAGCGATTGCGCACTGCCTCGAAGACCCGCACGTCCCAGCCCGGTTTGCACTTCAGCTTGATGCGCTGATAGCCCGCGGCCAGCTCTTTTTCCACCTCGGCCAGCTGCTGCTCCAGGGTCGGCTGAATGCCGATCGAGACGCCGCAGTCGATCGTCTCCCGCGTTCCGCCCAGCAGGCTCGCGAGGGGAATGCGGCGCATCTGCGCTTCCAGATCCCACACCGCATTCTCAAGCGCTGCCTTGGCCATGCGGTGACCGCGCACCTGACGGAAGATGCCGGGACATTTTCCGCCGTGCTCCGGCTCCGCATTCGCCAGCATCGGCCCCAGTTCGCTTTGGATCACCAGCCAGGCAGTATCCACGGTCTCGTCGGAAAAGAACGGGTGCTCGCCCGCGACGCACTCGCCCCAGCCGGTCAGGCCTTCGGCGCGCAGCTCGATGAGAAGAATCCGGCGCTCCGTCGTGGTGCCAAAGCTGGTTTGAAAAGGCTTAACGAGAGGAAGTCGAATTTCACGAAGCAGAATGGCATCGATTCTCATAGAACTCCCGTTCCGGGTTGTTGCAGTCGTGCGAGCTCGAAAGTGCCGTTACCCTGCGGATCCACCTGGAAACCGACCACCGCCAGACCCCGCCCGAACGCATCCAGAAACCGGCGGCGATTCTCGCTCTGCACCGCTGCGGCTCGGGCGACACTCGTAGCGGAAGCTTTCCATTCGGTCAGAGCTTTCGGCAACGCGATTGTCTCCTGGATTTCCGGCGGAATGTATGGGGTCCCGGTGAGGACAGCCTTCACCCGTTCCGAGTCCATCCACCATTCGGCATGGAGACGGTCCGTGGGAAGTCCGGCCTGCAGACGAGATGAGGATACACCATAAAAATTCGGAGTATAGCTGCGAACGATGACCCCCAGTTTGTGGATATTCAGGAATGCGTTCTTGATTTCCAGCGGATCGAAGGTCCATTCCATCAGAGAAATTCCCCGGCTGAGCGCTTCTTCCCGTTGAAAAAACTTGAGATGGCGGCCGATCCCGGAGTTTCGATAGCGCGGTGTCACAGCCAGCATGTGGGAATGCAGATAAGGAACGGGCGAGGCCCCTGCCACCGCCGCCGGCTTAATGCCAGGCAAAGACATAGCGAAACCGACGAGATGATTCCCCTCGAAAGCGCCAATCGCCTGCCCGCCGATGCGCTCGGCCACCGTGAAAACCCGGCGCGGAATCACGTCGCCATCGGCGTAGCCCCACGTTTCGATCTGCAGTCGGACGCAGGCGTCCAGTTCCTCGAAACCCAGGCAGCTACGCAGGACCACCCTGGTTCCGATGGCCGTTTCAATGGTCTGCGGATTCATCGGTTGCGTTCCGCCCCCTTGCTTTGCGCCCACAGCGCCTCCAGCTCCGGGGCTGTCATTTCTTCGAGCGGCCTGGACGCGAAGGCTTCCATGGCCGCAAAGCGGCGGCGAAATTTCGCGTTGGCGTCGCGCAGCGCAAGCTCCGGATCGACCTTCATGTGCCGAGCGAGGTTTGTCGCTGTAAATAACAGATCGCCAAGCTCTTCTGCCGCCGCTTGTTGCTGTCCTGAGCGGACTTCTTCGTCCAGTTCTCTCGTCTCTTCCCGGAGCTTCTCAAGAACGCCCTGCGGGTCGGGCCAGTCAAAGCCTGCCTTCGCCGCCCGGGATCCGATCTTGCCGGCCTCGGCCAGCGCCGGCATCGCGCGAGAGATCGTGTCCAGCCTTCCCGGAGCGTCGACCTGGACCTTCTTTTCCCGTTTCTTGATCTCGTCCCAGTTGCGCAGAACCTGCGCGGCTCCGATGCCTTCCATCGCCAGACCCTCGGCGCGATTCCCGGCTGCCGCCGAGGCTTCTTCGCCAAAAACATGCGGATGGCGCCGGATCAGCTTGCGGTTCAGCCCCGCGATGACATCGCCGATCGAGAAATGTCCGGCTTCGTCGGCCATCTCCGCATAGAAGAGGACCTGGAGCAGGAGATCGCCCAGTTCATCGGCGAGGTCGGCCCAGTTCTCGCGCTCGATCGCATCGAGAACTTCCCAGGTTTCTTCCAGGGTGTATTTGCGGATCGAAGCAAAGGTCTGCTCGCGATCCCAGGGACAGCCGCCCGGTGCGCGCAGCCGCGCCATGATGCCGACCGCTTCGGCAAACCGATCGCCAGCGTGGGCGCGATTATCGCATTCCGGAACACGCTTCGCCAGGGCTGGATCGTTCTCCACGGCCATATCCCTAACTCTACAATGCCGTTGCCGGTATGCTGGCGACACTGCTGTTCGAAGGAGATTCGCCGCGCTTCTGCTCACCGCCCTCTTCGTCGTTCTCTTCGGCCTGGCGTTTGGGAGCTTTCTCAACGTCTGCGTCGCGCGCCTGCCGCAACATGCTTCGCTGCTGCGGCCCGGCTCGCATTGTCCAGACTGCAGCGTGCCCATTCGCCCCGTCGACAACATCCCGGTGCTCAGCTGGATCGCGCTGCGAGGGCGCTGTCGATCCTGCCGCGTGGCAATTTCCTGGCGCTACCCAGCCGTGGAGTTCGCCACAGCGGGGCTGTTTTTGCTGAGCTTTCTTCACTTCGGCTTGTCGCTGACCGGCATCGGCATGGATGTCCTCTGCTTTCTCCTGCTCGGCCTTGCTGCGATGGATGCCGAGACCCTGCGCCTGCCCGATGTCTTTACGCTGACCGGCATCGGACTCGGGATCGCGTACGCAGCTCTGCGGCCCGTGGAATTCCCCACGGATCGCCTGTGGCATGCAGGTCAGTCCCTGCTGTGGGCATTTCTGGCGGCGCTGCTGCTCTGGATCATCCGCCGGATCTATTACCTGTTGCGGCGGGTGGAGGGCCTGGGCATGGGCGATGTGAAACTTCTGGCCATGATTGCCGCCTGGCTCGGGCCCGGGCCCACCCTCCTGGCCTTCGTTCTGGGTACCTTTGCTGCTGCGCTTTTCGGAGTTGCCGCGCTGGTTCCGGGGCCGCGCCATCGGCGCTCTCTGGCGGCCCGCCTGCCGCTGGGATCGTTTCTGTGCGCCGCGGCTTTGTACACGATCTTCGCCGGGCAGCCCATCCTGCACTGGTACGCGAAATTCCTGGTCTACTGAGGTTCAGCCGGGATCACCCGGCCGCGGCATTCGCCAAAACCAATCCGCGGATAGCCTTCGCGCTCGCACCAGCCGCGGAGAATCACTTCATCGCCATCTTCAAGGAACTTTCTCGTCTCGCCGTTGGGCAACTCCAGCGGCTCGGCGCCACGGCGAGTACGTTCCAGCAGGCAACCCACCGCATCGCGGGTCGGTCCCGAAACGGTGCCGGTGGCCAGCAGGTCGCCGGACTGCAGATTGCAGCCGTTGCTGGCGTGATGCGTCAGCATTTGTGCCGGGGTCCAGTACAAATCTTTCATATTGCTTCGGCTCAGCCGTACCGGCGGCTGCCGTTTCGCACGCATTTTGGCGGTTGCCAGCCAGACCTCGAGCGTGATCGCAAAGCCGCCGTGCCGCTGGTCGCGCGGCGACTGCAAATACGGAAGCGGCCCGGGATCGCCCTCCGGCCGCACCATGGCCGGCACGCGGTACGGCTCAAGCGCCTCCAGCGATACCACCCACGGCGAGATGGTGGTGGCAAAGTTCTTGGCCAGGAAGGGTCCCAGCGGCTGGTATTCCCAGGACTGAATATTGCGCGCCGACCAGTCGTTCATCAGACACAGCCCAAACATATGCTGTTCGGCTTCGTCCAGGGGAATGGGGCGGCCGCGAGCGTTCCCCGGTCCCACGAAGAAACCGACCTCCAGCTCGTAATCCATCATGGTTGCCGGCGCAAACGTCGGCGCGGGCATGTCCGGCGACTTGGTCTGTCCCGATGGCCGTTGAATCTCGGCTCCGCTGACCACGATGGATGAGGCGCGTCCGTGATAGCCGATCGGCACCCACTTGTAGTTGGGCAGCAGTGGAGTGTCGGGCCGAAACAGCCGTCCCACATTCGTCGCATGATGGATGGAGGCATAGAAGTCGGTGTAATCGCGAATGCGAAACGGCAGCCCCATGCGCGCGCTCTTCTGCGGGACGAGGTGCGGCTCGACCTTACCGCGCTGACCAGCCTTGCTGAGCAGCTCTGCCGCGCGGGCGCGAATCTGGCGGACGGCGGCGGTTCCCGCTTCGGCCAGCGAATTCAAGTCCTCTGCTCGGCAGGCATGCAGTATGGGCGGCGGCAATCCCTCGAGCAGCCCGGCTTCGGCGCTGCCCGCCAGATCGAGAATCGAATCGCCAATGGCCAACCCGATCCGGTTCGCACCGTCGCCCTCGAAAACCCCAAAGGGAAGATTTTCCAGCGGAAAATCGGCGGCCGGATCGTTGGCCGATTCCAGCCAGCATTTCCTGCGCGGGGGCGCGTCGCTCGACTCTGTTATATCCATCCCATTTCTTTCATGTCATCGACGGGGTCGGTGAAGGAGCAGGAACCAAAGCTCATGGCAAACTCGCTGCGTACGCGCTCGATCTGGTCAGTGATGAGCGTCTGCTCATGCCAGCGGATCACCTCGTCATCCAGGGAAAACGCGGATGCGTCCTCTTCCGCGAGAGTGCGCAGGATGGCCGGCTCATCCGCGCCGAAATACGCGAGGGCGGCCGCCAGAAAAAGGTTAAGAAAACCGTGCATCGGCGCGCGTGGGCCGTCGGGGTTCCCGGTCAACGCGCGTGTCGCCCGAATCGCATGATGGAGACCGGCGGTCGCTTTGAAGGGTACGCGTTCCCGCATACAGGCCGCGAGGAAATGCGCCACGCTTTCAACATCTGGGATGGTTCCGGGAGTGAGGCCGCCCATGCGGATTTTGGCCCACGCGCCGCGTTCGGCCAGGACCGGCAGCATCTCTGCCGCGCGCTCCGGGGCGAATTCCACATAGCGCGTCCGAGCCGCCGGCAAGCGCTCCAGGACCTCCGCCGCCGCACGCGGGTCCTCGGCCTTTGCCTCCAGACTGCCGATGAACACGGCGCCCTGGCGAAACGCCGCGATGCGCCGGGCATCGTCGGCCGACGCTCCCGCGCACACAATGCTCAGAGTCCAGGGATTCTCTTTCTCACCGCAACAGACCTGGTCAAAGGCTGCCGCAAATTCTTCGAGACGGGGAGCGGAGACCACAAACGATCCCAGCATCCATCCATGCTCGCCTCCCAGATACTCCTGGTAGTCGCGGACGGCCGTCGCCATGTCCAGAGCCGCCGGCGGGAAGAGGCCGGCGTAATCGACAATTCGTCCCAGCAGCGCTTCGGCCGCGCTCATAGTCTCTCCTGTGGGGCTTATTTCTTTGGCGCTTTAAAGTGCTTCTTCAGGCCCTGCCAGCACTCGTAATATTCATGCTGCAGAATCTTCGTCTCCAGCGCAAATTTTGTGGGACGCACCGGCAGGCCGGTCTCGAACATAAACGCGAGCGTGTTCTCCAGCTTGACCGGCTTCAGCTCCGCTTTACCGGCCTTTTCCCATGTCTCGGCGTCGGGCCCGTGGCCGGACATGCAGTTGTGCAGGCTGGCGCCGCCGGGCAGAAAGCCCTCGGCCTTGGCGTCGTACTCACCGAAGATCAGCCCCATGAATTCGTTCATCATGTTGCGATGGAACCAGGGCGGCCGGAAGGTGTGTTCGGCCACCAGCCAGCGCGGCGGAAAGATCGCGAAATCCACATTGGCGGTACCCGGTTGCAGCGTAGGCGCCGTCATAACCGAGTAGATCGACGGATCCGGATGGTCGAAGCTGACGCTGTTGATGCAGTTATAGCGCGCCAGGTCATACTTATACGGCGCATAGTTCCCGTGCCAGGCGACCACGTCCAGAGGCGAGTGGTCGATCTCGGCCTCCCACATGCGTCCCAGGAATTTTCCAATAATTCGAAAATCTCCCTCGCGATCCTCGTAGGCCGCTACCGGCGTCAGAAAATCTCTGGGGTTCGCGAGGCCATTCGCGCCAATCGGGCCGAGGTCCGGCAGCCGGAAGGTCAGCCCGTAATTCTCGCAGATGTACCCGCGCGACGGGCCTTGCAGATCGACGCGCATCTTCATTCCGCGCGGCACCACGCAGATTTCTCCCGGCGCCACGCCCAGGATTCCCAGCTCCGTGTGAACGGTCAGCTTGCCCTGTTGCGGCACGATCAGCATTTCGCCGTCGGCATTGTAGAAATACCGATCCTTCATCGAAGCGTTGGCTGCATAGAGGTGGACACCCGCTCCGACCTGCAGAGCCGAGTCGCCGCTGCCGCCCAGGGTGACGATCCCGTCGACGAAATCTGTCTTCTTCTCCGGCATGGGAATTGGATTCCACCGCATCTGGTTCGGCGGCGTGGGCAGCTCGTTGAAGGGTCCGCTGCGGAACAGGCCACTGCCGGCTTCGGAGAACGGCTTATGCGTGACCGAGGGGCGAATGCGATAGGTCCACGTCCGCCGGTTGGCCGCCCGGGGCGCAGTGAAGGCCGTGCCGCTCAACTGCTCGGTATATAGCCCCAGCGGCGCTTTCTGGGGGGCATTTTGCCCCTGCGGCAGCGCCCCGTCTACCGCCTCGGTGGCAAATTCATTCCCAAATCCAGACTGATACCTGAGCTCCGCACGAGCCATCCATTTCCTCCTGTCGAGAACCGGCGCGCGGCAACTGGCCGCCGGGGAATAGGGTTCCGCAAAACCCTATACGCTACCGGGAGAGACTGAGAGTTGGCAACTTCCGCTGCTTCCGTAATCTGAAGGCGCCGGCCGGGATGACTATTCGTCTGCCGGCCACTGGAAGCACAGCCCATATCCATCGGGATCGCGCAGCGACAGCTGTTTCATCCCGTAGGGCGCAGCTTGGGGAGGTCTCAGAGCCACGCCCTTCTCGTGCAGCTCTTCATAGGCTGCATCCACATCAGGACAGCCAAAATACAAAGTAATATCCTCGTGAGTGGCCGCCCGTACACGGTCCGCCGGCACAGGCCGCTCATGGTCGAATTCATAGGCCGTGTTGAGCATCAATTCCGCTTTGCCCAGCCGCAGGAGCACCCAGTGGAAGCGGTCCTTGCCCAGCACCGGAGACGTGCTCACGATCTCAAAACCAAGCAGGTCCCGATAGAACCGCACTGACGCCGGCATGTCGTAGACCTGCACCAACGGAGTCAGCCCCCGCACCTCAATGGCCATCATGCACCTCGTGATGGCACCCAGCATAACGCGAATCGCGCAGCTCGGAGCGGGTACGCTGCGTTCGCTCAGGACTCGAATTCCTGCACCCGTGCGCCGGCATGCAGTCGCTGATCGCCGGAAGCCGAGGCATCGCCGGAGGCAGCATAAGCGACCGCCGCTCCGATCAGCGCCGGAACAATCAACGCGTGGCCGCCTGTCGCCTCGGCCACAAACACTACGGCCGCTAACGGGGTTTTGTAACCGGCCGCCAGGAAAGAGGCCATCCCGACCGCGGCATAGAGGCCGGTCTCCGGGCTGTGCACGATGGACTGCGCAAAGGCAGTCCCCAGGCTGCCTCCGGTGAGAAACAGCGGCACAAACATCGCGCTCACCCCACCGGCTCCCAGGGTGAACAGGGTCGCCGCCAGCTTGAGCCCGCTGAATACCAGCAGCTGCGCGGAGCCATGGTGTCCGTTTAGCACCATGTCCACCGCCTCATAGTTCGGACCCAGCGGGACCAGGTTTCCCGGATAAATTCTCAGGAACAGGAACCCGCAACACCCGGTGAGCGCACCACCCAGCGTCAGCTTCATCCAGTGGGGCAGCCGCCAGCGCACAAAGAACGTCCGCACGCGACGGAACGTAATCACGAAGACCATCGCCAGCAGCCCGACGAGCAGCCCCAGAAGCGCGCTCCAGTAAAGATCCTGCCGCGTGAAGGTCTGCGCACCGCTGAAGTTGAAGAGCGGCGCGGCACCCAGAAACGAGCCGAGCGTGACATAGGCCACCACCGAGGCAAGCAGCGAGGGGACCAGCGCCTCGTGCGCCAGATCGTCGCGGTAGGGCATTTCCAGCGCGAAGACAATGCCGGTGAGCGGCGCGCGAAACACCGCCGACATGCCCGCCGCCGCTCCGCAGATGAGCATGATGCGCCGGTCGCGATTCGTGAGGCGCAGCCGCCGCAGAATCGAGCGCCCTGGCGAGTCTTTGGGCCGGGGTGACAGCCGCATCCACAGCCACGAACCGATGGCTGCGCCCCCGTAAATACTGGGACCTTCCAGCGCGGCGCTGCCCCCGAAGCCGACCGTCGCGATGGCGGCTGCGATCTTTGGGATGAAGGACCGACCCTCGATTCGCCCCTCATGCTCGTGATACGACCGGATCACTTCTTCGGTCGAGTGCTCGTCGGGATCGGGCGTCAGATAGTGCATGATGAGGCCCGCGAGGGCACTACCCACAATCAGCCCGGGCACGATCGCCCAATGGTGATGGAGGTAGTACGCGAGGATCGGCGGCCACAGGATTCTGAGGATCATCACGGCGATCGCTGTAATGACCAGGCCGGTGATGATCCCAATGATGGGCGCCACAATCAGCCATTTGCGCAAATCGCGCTCGTAGACCCGGGTCAGGTCCTCACGGGCGAGCAATCGAAATCGGCGCAGCAGCGGATATCGCATGAACCGGTTGCGCATCCGGCGCCGCACAAGCGGGGCACGCATCCCGTGTTCCGGGGTCGCGCTGAAGATGGCCCGCCTCACGCCGTCGCCTTTCGTGCGGCTCCCCGCGGTCGAATACCGCCCCGGGCGCGGCCCCTGGTCATATTTCGGGACACGAACCCCGCACGCATGCGCCGCACCTCGTCAAAATGCAGCTGGCTCAGCTCTGCCAGGATTTCTTTCCCGCGTGCGGTGAGCGACACCACCACCTGTCGCCGGTCGCGCGCCCCGCTCTCGCGCTGAACCAGTCCGCTCTGCGCCGCACGCTCCACCAGTCCCACCACGGAGTTATTCCGCTCCTGGAGAAACTCCGCCAGCTCGGAAATCGTGGCCGAGCCGGCCTGCGCAAAGCCGGCAATCCCCAGCATCAGCTGGTGCTGCTGCGGTGTGACGCCGCAGGCCCGGGCGGCCTTTTCGCTGAAGCGCAGAAAGCGGCGCAGCTGATAGCGGAACTGCGCCAGATCCTGCAGCATGACCTGACTGACGCGTCCGGGATCGCGCTGTGCGTCGAAAGTCGAGGGAGAGATAGATCGCATCGCGATCCAGTTTACATCGCGTTGCGATCTATTTGCGAGGAATTTCCCGGTGTGCGGGACAAATCCGTCCTGTTGCTCTTCCTCGTCGTACCCTGAACGGGATGCGGATTCTCATCGCCGGCGCGGGGATCGCCGGACCCACGCTCGCTTACTGGCTGCTGCATTACGGATTCACACCCACCCTGGTCGAATCCGCGCCGCGCGTTCGCACCGGCGGCTACATCATCGATTTTTGGGGCGCCGGCTTCGATATTGCCGAACGCATGCACGTCCTCCCTGCCCTCGAACCGCTGGGTTACAAGGTGCAGGAGATGCGCGTTCTCAACGATAGCGGACGCTGCATCGCCCGCCTGCCTACCAGCGCCTTCTTCGAACTAACCCAGGGGCGTTTCCTCAGCCTTGCGCGTGGAGACCTCGCCGACTGTCTTTATAAGGCGCTGGAGGGGCGCGTCGAAGCGCTTTTCGGGGATCGCATCGCCCGCGTCACACCGTCGCATCAGGATGTCACCGTCTCTTTCCAGAGCGGCAGCACGCGCACCTTCGACCTGGTCATCGGGACCGACGGCCTGCATTCCGGGGTACGGCAAATGGCCTTCGGTGACGAAGCCCGCTTTGAGAAATATCTGGGCTGCAAGGCGGCCGCTTTCCAGGTCGCGGGCTACGTCCCGCGCGACGAGCTGGTCTACGTCATGCACACCGAGGTCGGTCAGCAGGTCGCTCGGTTTTCCATGCGTGACGACCGCACCATGTTTCTGTTGACCTTCAAAGATCAGGACCCGGCAATTCCGGCCACGCTGGCGGAGCAAAAGGCTCTCCTGCGGCGGCGCTTCGGCGGCTCAGGCTGGGAGGTTCCGCAGATCCTGGAAGCGCTCGACGGCGTCACCGAACTCTACATCGATCGCGTGAGCCAGATCCGCATGGGAACCGCGACGCGATCCTGGTCCCGCGAGCGCATGGCTCTGGCGGGAGACTCGGCCTTCTGCGTCTCGCTGCTGGCTGGACAGGGTTCGGCGCTCGCCATGGTCGCCGCCTACATCCTGGCGGGCGAACTTTCCCGCTCTCCGGAAGATTCCGCTGCTGCGTTTGCCCGATATCAGCAGCGCTTCGGTCCCTTCGTGCTCGGCAAGCAGAAGGCCGCGCCGCGCATGGTGGATTTCTTCGCGCCTCGCTCCCGCGTGGCTCTCGCGCTGCGCAACGGAGCCCTGCGTCTGATGAGCCGCCCGTGGATCGCCAGTCTCGCGGTTGGACGGAGTCTCTACGATCGAATCGAAATCCCCGATTACGAAGCCGCACGACTTCCGTTCTGATGAGCCTCAGTGACGCTGACCCGATGCAAACGCTGCCAGCCACGCGTGAACCTGGCCGCGGTCCTCGGCGTTCAGCGAGGGGGCGCCGCGGCGCAGCATTTCCACAAACCAGTCGATCTCCTCGGGAGCGAAGGGATATCCAATATTGCTCTTGCCGGTCTTCGCCTTCGCATCCGGTCGATCGGAATCGACGACCGGCCTGCCGCTGGCGTTGAGAATCACGAGGAACGGCCACCCCGCGTCCTTGCCTCCAACGGAATCCTCGAAATCGACCCCGCCGGGCGTGTTGGCGTGTTTCTTGTCTTTGGGCGATTCACCCGTATCCATGGTGACAAAGACAAACGCGCGGCTCATCAGCGCATGCATCCGCGGATCGGCCAGAAAACGGTCATAGAGCCGGCAGTTGACGCACCAGGACGCCCCGAATTCCAGCAAAATATTCTTGTGTTCAGCGCGTGCCTGGTCCTCGGCGCGATGCAGGATGACCGAAGCGGATTCTCCCCCATCGGGCACGGCGGCCGCCGTCGCGGCCAACGGCGCAGACGCCAGACAACAGGCGAGGACAGCATATCGGCAGGATCGGGCGAGCGCGACAGAACGCAGCAGCATGAGCATCTCCGGAAAAAACAAAAGGTGCGGTTCAGCCATTATCCATCAGAACGGAAATGTCGATGGGATTCTTCCTCGACATCGCAACGCGATATTTTGCCATCTATCCAGTAAGGGAGCAGTTTGATCGAAGAGGGAGTTGACGTCGTATGCAGATGACCGGCAACACCATCCTGATTACAGGCGGCAGTTCGGGAATTGGCCGCGCGCTGGCCATCGCCTTCCACCAGCTCGGCAATCAGGTCATCGTCGCCGGCCGGCGCCAGGCACTGATGGAAGAGATCGTGGCCAGGAATCCGCGCATTCACGCCGCGGTTGTTGACGTGCAGAATCTGGAGGGCCTTCCCGCATTTGCCGACGACATCGTCCGGCACTATCCCAATGTCAACGTCCTGATCAACAACGCCGGCATCATGAAGCCCGAGAATCTCAATGACGGTCCCGCGCAGGAAGATGTGGCCGGACAGACCATCGCCACAAATCTGCTGGCGCCGATGCGTCTCACGGGTCTGCTGCTGCCCCATCTGAAAAAACAGCGCCATGCCGCGATCATGAATGTCAGCTCCGGGCTGGCCTTCGTCCCGATGGCCACAACCCCGACGTATTGTGCGACCAAGGCGGCTGTTCATTCCTGGACCCAGTCGCTCCGCTACCAGCTGCGCGATACCAGCGTGGACGTGCTCGAATTAGTGCCCCCGTATGTCCAGACGGAACTGATGGGGACGCGGCAGGCGCAGGACCCACGTGCGATGCCTCTGGACGAGTTCGTTGCCGAAGTCATCGACATTCTGCGCAATCATCCCGAGCAGAAGGAAATTCTGGTGCAGCGGGTGCATCCGTTGCGCTATGCGGCCGAACAAGGCCGAGACAAATATGACGAGTTCGTCCGGAGTTTCAACGATTCGATGGCTAACCCGGGTTCCGGCTCTCGCCATTGAGCCATCTCGCGCCAAACCGTGCCAAACGCCAGGGAAAGCGCCCCTTTTGTGATCTGCATCACATGCGGATTCGCTGGTTCAGGTAACACTCGGCAGGGGCTGGAAGGTTGAAATGACGGGCCAGTCCAACCGATACCCATGTCACTCGATCTCTCTGAACTGGTTTCTGAGCTAAATCGGATCGCCTCCGACGTATCGATGAACCCGGATGCGGTCCTCTTCCGCAGCGGCGACCCGGTTTCCGGCGTCTTTATTGTCCGGAAGGGGGCCATCCGCCTGTCGTTGGGCGTGCCGAACGACCTTTATCCGCCCCGCATTCTGGGCCCCGGTGAAATTGTCGGCCTGCCGGCGACTCTCACCGGCCATTACAGCCTTACCGCGGAGGTGGCGGAGTTTCCTGCCGAGTTGGGCTTTGTGCCCAGCCGTCGCGTCTCGGAGCTGCTGGAGTACTCGCCGCGCCTCTGCTTTCTCGCCATGCGTCTGATCAGCGAGGAAATTACTCGCGTGCGCACCGCGCTGAAGGAGACGCCTCCGCTGCAAGCCCCTTCTGAGCCGGAGACCGGCATCCGGTAGACCCCCGCAGCTGCCGATTGGCTGGCTTGCACGCTTCTTAGCCCGGCGAGCCCTGTTATTCCGCTTTCATCAGTCCAGGCAGAACCTCACCGGCATTACCCAAAACAATCTCCGTGAAGGCAGTCGCATTCATCGGCTCTTCCGGGCCGATATAGTACTTCCGCACAGAGGGTCCAGCCCAGCGCACGAAATTGGCCGCGGGATACACAGCGCCCGATGTCCCCACCACCAGCATGACGGTACAGCGATCGATCTCGCTCTGAATGCGATCCATTTCCAGAGGCATCTCACCGAACCAGACAATGTGAGGCCGAATCCGGCCACCGCAGGCGCAGCGCGCAATTCCTTCCGCGGACTCATAGAGCGCCTGATCCGGGAACGGCGCGCGCCCGCAATTGTCCTCGCAGCGCGACACGAAAAGCTCGCCATGCATATGCAGCAGCCGCTGCGACCCCGCACGT
Source organism: Acidobacteriaceae bacterium (assembly GCA_036269135.1). GTDB lineage: Bacteria > Acidobacteriota > Terriglobia > Terriglobales > Acidobacteriaceae > Palsa-343. The sequence goes on along the minus strand of DATASQ010000022.1, from coordinate 170,853 downwards.
TCGTGCAGGTCGTCCACATTCTGCGTGCACAGGAAGAAGCGCTCGCCCAGTTGCCGTTCCAGCTCCACCAGAGCGCGATGCGCGGCGTTGGGCTCCGCGCGCCGGGCATCGCTCCGCCGCTGACTGTAAAAGCGCCACACCCGCGCAGCGTCTTCCTCCCACGCCTCGGGAGTCGCCACTTCCTCTACGCGATAGCCTTCCCACAGCCCGTCCTGGTCCCGGAAGGTCTTCAGCCCGCTCTCGGCACTGACGCCGGCACCGGTCAGCACGAAAACGCGATCCTCCGGCCCGACTCGAATGGACCCCTCCGCCATCATCCTTCTCCAGTGCCGTTGCCGCGCCCCAAAGAAAAGCGCCCGGCTTTCGCCGAGCGCTTCGTTTGGCTACCGGCTACCGGCTGTATTTAGGCCGTTAGTTCCGCCGCGATCTTCTCAGTGACGAACGCTTCGACCGTGTCCCCAACTTTCACGTCGCTGAAGTTGATGCCCACGCCGCATTCCATGCCGTTGGTCACTTCGCGCACATCGTCCTTAAAGCGCTTCAGCGAACTCAGCTTGCCCTTGAAGACCGACTCGCCATCGCGCATCAGACGCACATCGGCATCGCGGCGCAGCACGCCATCGGTCACCCGGCAGCCGAGGATGGTGCCCACCTTCGGAATCCGGAAGACATTCAGCACTTCGGCCCTGCCCAGCGCCGACTCGCGGAATACCGGTTCCAGCAGCCCCAGCATTGCCTTGTGGATCTCGTCCTGCAACTCGTAGATGATCGAGTGCAGCCGGATCTCCACCTCTTCCTGCTCCGCCAGGTCGGCGACCTTGCGTTCAGGCCGCACATTGAACCCGATGATGATGGCGTTCGAAGCCGACGCCAGCAGCACGTCGCTCTCCGTAATCGCACCCACACCGGAGTGGATCACCTTGATGCGTACCTTCTCGGTCGACATCTTCTGCAGCGAATCGGCCAGCACTTCTTCCGAACCGGTCACGTCCGCTTTCAAAATCAGCGGCAGTTCCTTCATTCCGGCCTGCTTGATCTGATCCGCCAGGCCTTCCAGCGTGACGCGGGAAGACTTCGCCAGCGCTGCCTCGCGCTCGCGCATCTTCCGATACTGCCCAATACCGCGCGCCTTGTCGCGATCGCTCACGACCAGGAAGGTGTCGCCCGCATCGGGCATCGCTTCCAGTCCGAGGATCTCTACCGGTGTCGAGGGGCCGCCTTCTTCCACAGGACGCCCGCGATCGTCAAACATCGCGCGGATCTTGCCGAAGGTGTTGCCCACGACAAAATTGTCCTGGTTTTTCAGCGTACCGTTCTGGACCAGCACCGTGGCCACCGCGCCGCGTCCACGATCCAGCTTGGCTTCCAGCACCGTGCCCACCGCCGAGCGGTTGGGAGTAGCTTTCAACGTCTGCAGGTCGGCGACCAGGCAGACCATTTCCAGGAGCAGATCCAGGTTGATCCGCTTCTTCGCCGATACATCGACGAAAACCGTGCTGCCGCCCCAGTCTTCCGGCACCAGCCCGCGATCCGCGAGTTGCTTCTTCACCCGATCCGGCTGGGCCTCGGGCTTGTCGATCTTGTTGACCGCGACGATCATCGGCACGTTCGCCGCTTTGGCGTGGTCAATCGCTTCGAGGGTCTGCGGCATCACGCCGTCATCGGCCGCCACCACGATCACGACAATGTCCGTGACCTTGGCGCCGCGCGCACGCATGCGCGTGAAGGCTTCGTGACCCGGCGTATCGAGGAAGACGATTTCCCGCCCGAAGGCCGGCGAATCCGCCTTGCCGATCTTCACCTTATAGGCGCCGATGTGCTGCGTGATCCCGCCCGCTTCGCCACCCGCCACGTCCGTCTCGCGGATCGCGTCCAGCAGCGACGTCTTGCCGTGATCGACATGGCCCATCACCGTCACCACCGGCGGCCGCGTCACTTCCAGCTCGTCGGGATTTTCGGTGGAGAGCATGCTCTCGATGGCTTCGTTCGCCATCTGATCCTCGAAGGTGATCGCCTGCACATCGGCGCCAAACTGCCGCGCGACATCCTTCACCAGCTCCACGTCGAGCGTCTGGTTCACGGTCACGAAGACGCCGCGCATCAGCAGGGTGGCGATCAGGTCCTTGGCGCGGATTTCGAGTTTCTCCGCCAGATCCTTCACGCTGATGCCTTCCGTCACGGTAATGGTGCGCGTGATCGGCACCGGTCCGGTCGGGACCTGCGCCGCCATCCGCGAAGGAGGAGCAAAGCCCTTCATCGGGCCTTCTTTGGTCTTGGGGTACTGCTGGCGTCCCCGGCCTCTCGGGGGACCCGGCCGCTGGGCGCGAGGCGCCTCACCCGGAGGCGGCAACGCGGGTGCGCCCCCCATGCCTGGACGCTGGCCAAATCCAGGCCGCGCCCCAAAGCCAGGCCGCGCGCCCATACCCGGACGACCGCCCGGTCCGCCTGGACCCGTCGGCTGCGAACGCGTTGGATGCATCGGACGCCGGGCGCCGGGCTGCTGCCCTGGCATGCCCATCGGCGGCCGCGGTCCCCCTGGGCCGCCCGTCGGGCGCCGATCGAAAATCGGTCGTCCGCGCTGGATGCCGCCCGGTGCTGCCGCTGCCCCCGGAACTGGCGGCGGTGCGCTGTAGACGGGCCGCGGCCCGGTTTGCGGCATGATCACGCGCCGCGGCGGAGGAGCCGCCGGTTTCGGTACCACAGGCGCTTCCGGTGCTGTCGCTGCTGCTGCCGGCGCGACTTCTACCTTCGGAGTGGGCGCGGGGGCCGCGCTGGCGCTCATCGCCGGCGCCGCTGCCGGACTATGGACCGCCGGCATAGCTGCCGGACTGGCCGCCGCAACGACCGGAGGCTTAGCGGCCACGGCCGCAGGTGCAGTCCCAGGCCGCCCATCGATCGGAGCACCGGCTGCCGGAGCCACCGTGACGGGAGGCTTCACCACTACCGGACCCACCGGCGGTTTGGAGGCAATGGCCGGCGTCTGCGCCGCCGGCGCGACCACACCGGGCCGCTGCACAGGCGGAGCCACAACCAGGTTGGGCGCCTGCCGCGGTTGCGGAACAATCTTTCTGGGAGCCGGCCTGGTCTCCAGGGGAGGTGGCGGAACGGCGCTCGGGCTGGGCGGCGTCGGCCGGGTGGCGGCGGGCGGCCCGGCAATCACGGCCGGGGGACGCGGGGGTGCAGGAACACTGGCCGCCGGAGCACTGGCCGGCGGAGCCGCGGGCCTGGGCGGAGCTGTCTGCGCCGCTGTTTCGCGCTGCTTCTTCTCCAGGATGGCCCTGGCTACGTCGCCGACGTGGTGAACCTGCGACCAGTCAATCTTCGGCTTAATCTCCGCCTCATGGCGGGACGGCGCACTACCACCGCGCGCTCTTGTGACATGAGCGCGCACACGCTCTGCCTCGTCCGCTTCGATTGAACTCGAATGCGTCTTCTTCTCGGTAACTCCGACCGCTGTGAGCGCGTCAAGAATCTCTCTGCTCTTAACTTCCAACTCACGCGCTAACTCATTGATTCGAACTGTGCTCATCCGTCCCCGTGTCTTGTCGACTTCCCACCGGTCCTTAGTTCTTCATACGGACAACTCCTGACTTGTGGGTCTGGTATCTCTTTCATTATCTCTGAAAATGCCGTAATCGCGGTTCAATTCGCTCCGCGATGCGCAGAAAATCCGCGCGCGGCCTGCGACCGGACCGCATCGCCCGGCTATCCACCCGTTCCTTCGTCCACTTTCTTGTCGCCCAGCTCTTCTTCCCGCACCTCTTCCACATTACCCTCGACCACGGCTTCATCCCGGGCTACTTCCGGGTTGGTCTCGTGTTCTGCCAGCCGCTCGCTTGTGTCTTCGCGTCCGGGCACCAGCGACTCCGCACCTTCCTCGTCCAAAGCCGGACCCACCTCGGTCACCTCGGCGATCCGCTCCTCGGCGACCTCGTCGTTGATCAGGCCCGATCCGTCCGGGCTGGCCGGCTCCTGACCGCTCTGCGTCAGGTCCTGCTGGAGAGCCTCGATCTCTTCCTCCGCAGACGCTTCTTCGGCGTGCTGTGCGGCAGCAATATCGGCTTCCCCTGCCGCCTGCGCCCCAGCCGGACGCTCTTCGCCTTCCTCGTATTGTCCAAAATAGTGTCGAACGGCCACGCTGATCTTCTCCAGTGTTTTTTCGCCGATCCCTGGGATCTCCTCCAACTGCTCCGGCGTCATATCGGCAAGGGCTTCCACCGTGGTAATCCCCGCCGCTATCAACTTTTGGATGATCGAATCGCCCAGTTCGCCCACCTGCTCGATTGGCGTGGCCGTTGCTCCCGCCATGGCGGACATCTGCTGTTCGACTTCCTGCCGCTTTTCTTCCTCGCTCTTGATATCGATCTTCCAGCCCAGCAGCTTGGCCGCCAGCCGCACATTCTGACCCTTTTTGCCGATGGCCAGCGACAGCTGCGTGTCGTCCACGATCACTTCCAGCTGCTTGTCGTTCAGATCGCTGATGCTTACGCGGCTCACCTTGGCCGGCTGCAGCGCTTTTTCCGCAAAGGTGGTGATTTCTTCGCTGAACTCGATGATGTCGATCTTTTCTCCGCGCAGCTCGCGGATGATCGACTGCACGCGCATGCCCTTCATACCCACGCAGGCACCCACCGGATCGACATCCTTGTCGCGCGACATGACGGCGATCTTCGTCCGCTCCCCGGCCTCGCGCGCGATGGCCCGGATCATCACGGTGCTGTCATAGATCTCCGGGACCTCGCTCTGGAAGAGGCTCTGCACCAGCTCCGGGGCCGCCCGGGAGACAACGACCTGGGGCCCGCGCGCCGCACGGTCCACGCGCAGCAACACCACGCGCAGCCGCTCGCCCACGGCAAACTGCTCCAGACGCGACTGTTCCCGCCGCGGCATCCGCGCCTCGGCCTTGCCCAGGTCGAAGATCACGTCCTGCAGCTCCAGCCGTTTCACCGTCGCGGTGAGCACCTCGCCCACGCGGTGCGCATATTCATTGAAGACGGTATCCCGCTCCGCCTCGCGCACCTTCTGGAAGATCACCTGCTTCGCCATCTGCGCGGCGATGCGTCCCAGCACGTCGGTGGGCTTGTAGTAGCGGATCTCGCCGCCCACTTCGACATCGGGCGCGAGCTCGCGGGCCTGCTCCAGCGCGATCTGGTTCACGGGATCTTCAATCTGTTCCTCGTTCTCGACCACTGTCTTATAGACATAGGCGCGGATCTCGCCCGTATCCTTGTCCAGCTCCGCACGCATGTTTTCCTGCGTCTTGTAGTACTTGCGCGTGGCCAGCGCAATCGCGTCTTCCACCGCCGACACCACGATCTGCGGATCGATGCCCTTATCGCGGCTCAACGCCTCAATGCTGTCGTAAAGCACACTTGCCATGTTTCTCTCTCAGTCCCTGTTCCCAAATTTGTCGGTCAGCGGGCAGCCGAGCCCGCACCCTGTTGCCTGTTGCCTGATCCCTGCCCTTCAGAGCTCCGGAACCAGCTGCGCCTTCTCGATGTTGCTCAGCGCGATCTCTACTTCGTTCGTCTCTTCGCCATCGACTTTCTTCCCGGCAATCTTTTTCCCCCGGCCGGCAGCCTTCTTTCCTGCCAACTCCAGCCGGATCGACGCATCGTCCACTCTTCTGACCCTGCCCTGCCAATGCCGGTTGCCCGCCACGGCTTCGAACGTCTGCACCTTCGCCAGCGAGCCCTGGAACCGGCGAAAGTCTTCAGCCCCGCGCAGCTTCCGATCCAGGCCTGGCGAGGAAACCTCCAGCGTGTACTCGCTACCCGGGATCAGGTCCTCCACGTCCAGCACCGTCCCGAAATCCCGGCTGAAGGCCTCGCAGTCGTTGTGGGTAATGCCCGCCAGCTGATCGAGTCCAGGGTCGCCGGTTCCGGATGCACTCCCGAGGTTCGACTCCACTCCCGGATCGCCCTTCGTTTCCGCCAGCTTTCTCCGCTCCTCCGCATTCTTCTCGATGAAGACGCGCAGCATCCGGTGCTTTGCCCCTCCATGGAACTCGATCTCCACCACATCAAGGCCATGGGAAGCTGCCACGCGCTGTCCCACCGCCCGAATTTGGTCAACAGCAAAGGCCATGAAGTCTGAATCCTGAACGAAGCGGCCACGGCGCAACGTCGAAGCACTGTTTTCGCGATCCGCTTTCAGACCAAATAAAAAGTGGGCTTGCGCCCACTGTTTTCCCGGCCCCGCGCAGTCGCGCAACCGGACAACCGTGTTCTCTGTCAGTGTAACCGCCTTCCCGCTTCCTTTCAAATCCAGCGGCCAGCATGGAATACTGGCGCGAAGACTCACCCCTTCTGAGGTTTGCCTATGACCACCCCTGCCGACACCCTGAACCCCTATGCCCGCTTCCTGGGGGCCCAGAACCCGCTGGCCGTGCTGCCCGCCACGCCTTCACGCCTCAAGAGCCTGGCGCGGAGCATCGGCCCCGGCTCCATGACGGCGCCCCCCGCACCCGGGAAGTGGTCGGCCCGCGACATTCTTTGTCACCTCACCGACTGCGAGATCGCCTTTGCCTTCCGCCTCCGCCAGACCCTCGCCGAGGATCAGCACGTCATCCAGCCCTTCGACCAGGAAAAGTGGGCCGGGCCCTATGCCGGCCTTGATCCCAACGAAGCCCTCGCCACGTTTTCCCTGCTCCGCCGCTGGAACCTGCTCCTGATCGAGCCGGCCATGCCGAAGCAGGCGAACAAGCCCGTGACCCATCCCGAACGCGGCGCCATGACCTTCTCCACCATCGTGGAAACCATGGCCGGTCACGATCTCAACCACCTCGGTCAACTGGAACGAATCGCCGCCGCCAGCGCATCCTGACGCCGGTGCAGCATTGCCCAGGTACGGTATACTTCCCTCAGCCGCTCCTCGTCCTGCTGCATCGCATGCCCCACGCCGGACCGAGCGCCAGGATTCCTGACCAGCATGTCCATCCGCACCCGTCGCACTCTGTTTTCTCTTGTCATCTTCTTCGCCGTCTGCGCGCTGGGCGGCATGGTCCTCAGCCAGCAGGTCGGCGCTCAATCCGCGGCTGATGAGTCCACTTTCCGCGACGGCCTCAAATCCTTCGCCTCCGTCTACGACGTGGTGGCCAGGAATTACGCCGAGCCCCTCACCGGCGACATGCCCGACAAGGTGATCTACGACGGCGCCATCCCGGAGATGCTGCACACGCTGGATCCCCACTCCAACTTCTACGATCCCAAGGCGTACGCCCGCATGCGGGAGGAGCAGCACGGGAAGTATTACGGCGTCGGCATGTACATCGTCCCGCAGAACGGCAAAGTGGTGGTCGTCAATCCCATCGAGGGTTCCCCAGCCTTTCGCGCGGGCATCCATCCGGGCGACGTGATTACCGCCATCGATGGCCAGTCGGCCGCCGGCCTCAGCTCCGACGATGTGGCCAACCGCCTCAAAGGTCCGCGCGGCACCAAAGTCAGCGTCACCATGGCGCGTCCCGACGTGTCTGCCCCAATGACCTTCCAGCTCGTCCGTGACGAGATCCCGAATGCCAGCATCGATCTCAGCTACGAGATCCGTCCCGGCATCGGCTACGTTCACATCAAGCAGTTCCAGGAAACGACGGGCCGCGAATTCGACGACGCGATCGATGCCTTTGGTCCGAACCTGAAAGGCCTTGTGCTGGATCTGCGCGGCAACCCTGGCGGCGTTCTCGTGGAAGCCGTCGCGGTCTGCGATCGGCTTCTCAAGCGCGGCCAGATTATCGTTTCGCAGCGCGGACGCGCGTTCCCCGAGCAGGTCTATCGCGCAACGCATGGCAACGACGGCGAAAACTTCCCCATCGTTGTGCTCGTGAATCGCAACACCGCGTCGGCAGCGGAGATCGTGTCCGGCGCCCTGCAGGATCACGATCGTGCGCTGATCGCCGGCGAGACGACCTTCGGCAAGGGGCTGGTGCAGACCGTCTACACGCTGTCTGACAACACCGGGCTGGCCCTGACGACCTATCACTATTACACGCCCAGCGGGCGCCTCATTCAGCGCAATTACAACGGCGTCTCGCTCTACGACTACTACTACAACCACGATCAGCCGCAGAACGACAAAGACCGTGAGGTCAGGCTCACCGACTCCGGGCGCACCGTCTACGGCGGCGGCGGCATCACCCCGGATATCAAGGTCGAGCCGCCCAAGTCCACGCCCTTCCAGGATCTTCTGCTCGATCGCGAGGCCTTCCTCGGTTTCACCGAGCAGTACACCGCTCATCACCAGGTCAGCAAGGATTTTCTGGTGGACGATGGTGTTCTGAACGACTTCAAGGGCTACCTCACCGCGCAGAACTACCAGTTCACGCCGGAGCAACTCAACAAGAACCTCGACTGGGTAAAGGCCAACATCAAGGCCAAGATCTTTACCACCGATTTCGGGCAGACCGCCGGCCTCAAGGTCGAGGCCGCGTGGGACCCCGAGATCCAGTCCGCCATCAACGACATCCCCCAGGCCGCGCAACTCGAGCAGCATGCGCAGCAGGTCCTCGCCGAGAAGGAAGCCGCTCTCAGCAAGGCTCCCGTCGCTCAATAACCCGCAGTCAGGAATGGTTCGAAGGCCGGCAGCGATGCCGGCCTTTTTCCGTTGCCGGGGCCTCGACGCCCAGCATGCTAGACTGCTCACCACTCATGCCCCTCCATCGCGTCTCGCGCCGTAGTTTTCTCTCCGCCTCAGCTGCCGCGGCCGGGATCGCACTCCTGCCGGCCTCCGACGCCTGGGCCGCGGATCTGCCCATGCCGCACGCATCCGGCCCTCTGGAGGAAAAGCTCGACACCTTCACCGCCGCTTACCTGCCGGCGATGAACGCGCCCGGGCTCACGCTGGGCCTCGCCGACGCCCGGGGGACTCGCCGCGTAGCCTGCTATGGATACGCCAATCTCGATCAGCGCCTCCCCGTTGCGCCGGACCACCTCTTCCAGATCGGCTCCATCACCAAGTCCTTCGTCGCGCTGGTCATCCTGCAGCTACATGAAGAAGGCAAGCTCGACCTCCATACGCCGGTCCTCGACTACCTGCCCGATCTGCCCATCGTCACCGAATACGGCACCGTCACGATCCACCATCTGCTCACTCACACCTCCGGGCTGCCCGACAACATCGGCATCTTCACCGCCGATCCCGCGGGCCGGCTGGTCCAGGGCTTTGCGCCCGGGCAGCACTTCCATTACTGCAATCCCGGCTTCGCCATCCTTGGATTGCTGGCGCAAACGCTTGACGGCCGTCCCTGGCGCGTACTCGCCCAGGAGCGCATCCTCACGCCCGTCGGCATGTCTCAAACGCGCCCCGTCATTACCACCGCCGATCGCGCCCGGGCCGCCGTCGGCTACGAGCCCTTCCGGGACGATCAGGTCTATCCGCGCCAGGGACGGCTGGCGCCCGCGCCGAATCTCATCATGGACGACACTGCCGGCTGCATCGCCTCCACGCCCGGCGACATGGCGCGTTACCTGTCCATGCTGCTCAATCGCGGAGAGGCGCCGAGCGGCCGCATCGTCTCCCAACCGAGCTTCGAACTCATGGCCACGCCGTACATCAAGGCCGACGAGTTCAGCCCCACCGCCAGCTACGGCTACGGCATTGCCGTCGATACGCTCGACGGACATAAAATCCTGCGCCATACCGGCGGCATGATTGCCTTCGCCTCCTCCATCCATATCGATCTCGATGGCGGGGTCGCCGGGTTTGCCTCCGTTAACGCCATGCAGGGCTACCGTCCTACAGCGGTGACCGAATATGCCGTGCGGCTGCTGCGCGCCGAACGCGAGTCCGGGTCTCTTCCCGCCGCACCCGCCATCGCCGACCCGCGCGAGGCCGCCAACGCCGCCGATTACGCCGGAACCTTCACCGCTTCCAACGGGAGCACCCTGACCTTCGCAGCCCGCGAAAAGCAACTGTCCCTCATCCATGGCTCGACCGCGGTGCCCCTGCAGCACAGCAGCGGCGACGAATTCATCTCAACCGTGCCGGGCAACTTCGCCGAATTTAATCTCACATTCAGCAGGAAGGCCGCGCCGGCGAAAGGAAAAGCCGCCGATCCTCCGCCGCCCGTGGTTGAGGTCGCGTATGGCCCGGACTGGTACGCCGCACCCGGCTACGAAGGCCCGCGCAGCTTCACCGTTCCTGCGCATTACGCCACTTTCACCGGTCGCTACCAGAGCGAGAGCCCCTGGGCCAGCGACTCGATGGTCTACCTGCTCAAGGGCCGGCTCATGATCGATGGCGAGCCGCTCACACCTCTGGGCGACCGCCTCTTTCGTATGGGTGAAGAAGAATGGCTTCCCGAGACCGTCGAGTTCCAGCACATTTTCCAGGGAAAGGCCCGCGTCATGCGCATCGCCGGCCTCGACCTCTGGCGCGTCGACGTCGGCTAAAATTCGATGTGTGGAGAAGAGCTCATACGCTCCACCGCTGCCGGGCGGCAGTTATACCCTGAACTCTCCACCCTGTCTCTATGGATTTCCGCTTCGCCCTCGAATCCGATCTGCCCGCAATCAACGCGCTGGTGAACCAGGCGTTTGCGGTCGAGCGCTTTTTCAAGACCGACGACCGCCTCAGTCCCGACCACGCCGCTGAATACTTCAAAAAGGGCCGCTTCCTCCTCGCCGAGGATCACGGCGCTCTCATCGGATGTGTCTACGTGGAACTTCGCGGCGATCGCGGGTATCTCGGCCTGCTCTCCGTGGCCCCCTCCGTGCAGAAGACCGGTCTCGGTGGCCGCCTGACCGCCGCCGTCGAAGAATTCGCCCGAGAAATGGGCGCCCATGCCATGGATCTGACCGTGGTGAATCTCCGCACCGAACTGCCGCCGATCTACCAAAAGCTCGGCTACAGGATTTCCGGAGAAGAACCGATCCCCGATGAGATGGCTCTCCGCGTCAGCCAGCCCTGCCATTTCATCCGCATGTCCAAGCCGCTCGGCAACCGCTGAACGGCGTCGTCAGGCTTTGACGGTTCGCTGAACCTTGTTCGCTGAACGCTGTTTCAACAGCGGCCGCGCGAGCAGCAGCACTCCTAATACGACCGTGATCGCCAGTGGCGTCTTCACGCCCGTCTTCACCCCCCACCAATAGTGGATCACCCCGGCAAGCGCCGCCCCATACGTCAGCCAGTGCAGACGATTCCAGTTCTTTCCGCCCAGCTTGCGGATCGACCACGACGTTGAGGTGAGTGCCAGCGGCAGCAGCATGAGCCAGGCCGCCAGCCCCGCCGTAATGAACCGCCGCTGGCTGATGTCGTCCACCATTGCCGCCCAGCTGAAGCCCGCATACAGCCAGACGTAGGTCATCAAATGCAGGCAGGCATAAAAGAACGCATAGAGCCCCAGCAGCCGGCGAAACCGCACCAACCAGCTCAGCTTCGGGATCAGTCGCCGCACCGGCGTCACCGCCAGCGTAATCACCAGCAGCCGCAACGTTCCGCGACCGGTAAAGAAGGTCACCGTGTGCGTCGGATCCGGCCCCAGCGCGTCAGGCTGGCTCGTCACGGACAGATACAAATGCCACAGCAGCCAGGCGATGGGCGCCAGGCAAGCCACATGCGCCAGCACCTTGAGAATCACGATCCATCGCCGTCTCATGCAGTCTCCAGGGCCACCTGTCGGTCAGACACGTCCCTCATGCGCAGGAGGAAGTGGCTGGAATGCCGGGCTTGCGCGTTGCCTGGCGCGTTGCTTCAATACCGTCCAGAGCCCCCCACAGCGCCTGCGCTCCGAGTCGCACGCCATCCAGCGCCTGCTCAGCGCCACCGGGCGTGGCCTCCATCTCCTGCTCCATCAGCCGCCGCCATACGGCCGCATGATGCACATCCGCTGTCCGGTGCAGCTGGAAATAGGCACACGCAGCGTCGTCGGCTCCGTAGAATTTCTTGAGTCCCGCCAACTTCTCCTCGGCAATGCGCGGCACCTGAGATTCGTAGGCATAGAACGCACCCAGCGCGGCCAGCGGTGAGCCCTCCCGCGCCAGCTGTGTGAAGGTCTCGACCAGCGCCGCCATCTCCGGCAAAATCGCCTCCGGCTCCCCTTCTGCACCGTTCTCCATGCCGCGTACGAACGCCCGCCACAGATCCGCGTGCGACGTCCCATGAACTTCCTCGTCGGCCGCGTTCCGCAGAACCGCCCTGCGCGTCTCTCCCTCAGGCAGCCGCGCATGCAGCGCCGTCAGGTACGCGGGAAACGCGGCAACATGGTTCAGATACTGCCGTCCGTAGAAGCTCAGCTCATCCTGGGTCAGATCACCGGCCGACCAGGCCTGGTAGAAAGGATGCTTCAGCAAATCATGCCGGCGCAGCTCATCCTGCACCCGCGTCCAAAATTCCTGATGGGTCACGTTTTGCCTCCGGGGATTTGTCGGTTGGGGCCCTGTTGCACAACTCTCCTTACGGTACCCTGGTCGTACCTCAGCACCGGCTCCCGGCGGTCCTAATAGTCCTTCATCAGGTTCATGCCTTTGTACAGACCGGCCACCTGATCGCCATAGCCGTTGAACATCAGCGTTGGTTGGCGCTGCTTCCAGATCGGCGCGCCAATCACCCGTTCCGTCTTCTGGCTCCATCGCGGATGATCGCGGTTTGGGTTCACATTCGAGTAGAAGCCATATTCATTCGACGCCAGATCGTTCCACGTCGTGTGCGGCTGATCTTTCACGAACTTCACCTTCACGATCGACTTGGCCGACTTGAAACCGTATTTCCACGGCACTACCACGCGCACCGGCGCACCATCCTGATTCGGCAACACGTCGCCATACAGGCCGAACGTCAGCAGCGTCAGCGGATGCATGGCCTCATCCATCCGCAGTCCTTCCGAATACGGCCAGCTGATGCCCGCATTCCACGGCAGCAGCTCCTGCTTGGAATCCGCCAGCGACAGAAACTGAATGTACTTCGCCGACGGCAGAGGATCGCATTGCTGGATGAACTCCGAGAGCGAATACCCCACCCACGGAATCACCATGCTCCAGGCCTCCACACAGCGGAAGCGATAGATGCGGTCCTCCAGCGGCCGGAGCTTCAGCAGCGCATCGATGTCGAAGGTTTTCTTCTGCCTGACGAGCCCTTCCACCTGGATCGACCACGGCCGCGTGTGCAGCCGCCACGCATTCTTCGCCGGGTCGTCCTTGTCCACACCGAACTCATAGAAGTTGTTGTAGTGCGTGATGTCTTCCAGCGGCGTCGGCGTCAGTCCCCGCGTCGAAAGCGGGCTGCTCACGGTATTCAGCTTCCCGGCCGCGTGCACCGTTGCCGGCCCCAGGAATCGCCGGGCTCCCTCACCGGCGACCGCTGCAAATCCCGTCGCAGCCGCCGCGGTCATGAACGCGCGCCGGTTCATCCAGGCTTCCTTCGGGGTAATCTCCGAAGCCGGAATATCGCTTTTTCTCTGGATCTGCATGAATTCTCCTACTTTACTCTTCCGTTCATTCGACGCTCTAGTGCCTCGACCGTCGCAAATCCCGCAATATGCGTCTTACTCTGTAAAGAAACAAAGGAGATGCCGATGGCCGCTCGGTCCCGCCCGCTCCCCTCCACGCTCACGCCCGCGGATCGGGATCGCATGCACCGCGCCGCGGAACTGCTGCTGGGTGCTCGCCGCGAGCGCCAACCCATCGCCGCGCTTCCCGAAGAGCTGCGCCCTGCCAGCCTTATCGAGGCTTATGCCCTCCAGGACATCGTGGCCATGGCCTGCGCCCCCATCGCCGGCTGGAAAATCGGTGCGGCCTCGCCTCAGGCCACACCTCTGTTTTCTCCCATGCCCTCCTGGGGCGGCTATGCCCGTTCCGGGCAGCGCATCAGCCGCAACTCTCACCGCTACGGCGGGGTCGAAGCGGAGATTGCCTTTCACCTGAGCCAGGACCTGCCCGTCCGCGACCGTCCTTATAGCCGCGACGAGATCATCGCCGCCATCGGCAGCGCCCATCCGGCGATCGAACTCCTCGAGTCCGCCTTCGCCGATCCCGACCAGGTGGACCGCTTTTCGGTCATCGGCGACCTTCAGATGAATGGGGGATTCGCGTTCGGTCCCCCCGCCCGCCACTGGCGGTCCATCGACCTCGCCCAGGAATCCGTGACCGTCGCCATCGACAACGAAACCCGCTTCCAGGGCACCGCCTCCAACAGCGCCGGCACCGATCTTCTCCGGCTCGTCGAGTGGCTCGCCAATGAGGGCTCCTCCCGAACGGCCGGCCTCCGTGCCGGCGACTGGATCACCACCGGCAGCTGGTCCGGCAAGACACTCGCCTATTCCGGGCAGACCGCTCGCGCCGCTTTTGTCACTTTTGGTGAATGCGTCGTCAGCTTCGAATAACGGGAGGGGCGTGGCCAAATCCATCTATCTTAATTACGCCCTGACCGTGTCTTTCGGATTCCCCTGTCCGCTCTGCCCCTCTTCTTCGCCTTTCCCCGGCCCCTCGCGCCCCTTATACTGGTATTAGCTCCTGCACTCAGGACAATCGCCTTCCCGCGCGCCCGCTGCCCCAGGGCCAGGCTGCCGGAGTAAGGCCACAGAAAAGGCTGTTACCCATCGCATGATTCGCTTTCTGCAGAAGGAAACAAAATTCACCAAGTGGCTGTTCGGCATCATCATCGCCGCCACCTGCGTGCTCATGGTCATCTTCCTCGTTCCTGGCATCTTCAACGACACGGCCACCGCCAGCACCACCTACGCCAGCATCCGGCATGGGGGCATCTTCGGCCGCTTCCTGCCCGCCGAGGAGCAAATCTCCGTTGGCGATGTCCAGCAGGCCGCGCACAACATGATGCGGGGGCGTCAGATTCCTGACATGTACATGCCCATCATCATGCAGCAGGCCGGCCAGCAGATCATCATGCAGCGCATCCTGCTCCAGGAAGCCCGCCACATGGGCATCACGGCTACGGACGACGATGTCCGCCGCTTCCTCCATACCGGTATGTGGGGTCAGTACCTCTTCCCCGACGGCAAATTCATCGGCGACGCCCAGTACACCGACTTCGTCACGCAGAACCTCAACATGACGGTCCCCAAATTCGAGGGTGAGATCAAGGATCAGATCATGTCTGACCGGCTCCGCGACCTGGTCACCGGCGGCGTCACCGTCTCCGCCGCCGAGGTTCGCGACAACTACCGGAAGCAGGGCACGAAGATCAAGTTCGACTATGCCGTGCTCAGCGCCGACGATCTCCGCAAGACCATCAATCCCACCGATACCGAACTCCAGGCCCATTTCAAGCAGAACGCCGCCCGCTATACCAACGCACTGCCCGAAACCCGGAAGATCGAATACGTCGCTTTCACCGACAAGGATCTGCCCGGCGGCAAACCGCAGATATCTCAGGCCGAGATTCAGCAGTATTACAACCAGAACCAGCAGCAGTACAAAGTGGATGCTCAGGTGAAGGTCCGCCACATCCTGATCTCTGTCGATCCCAATGCCGGTCCGGATGCCGACGCCAAAGCAAAGGCCAAAGCCCAGGATATCCTCGACCAGATTCGCAAAGATGACGGCAAGAACTTTGCCGAGCTGGCAAAGAAGGACTCCGACGACCCGGGCAGCAAGGACCAGGGCGGCGAGCTGGGCTGGCTCAAGCGCGGCGCCACCGTGCCGCAGTTCGATGCCGTCGCCTTCGGGCAGAAGCCCGGCCAGATTTCCGGCCTGGTCCGCACCCAGTTCGGCTACCACATCATCCAGACCGAGGATAAGCAGGACGCCCACGTTAAATCCCTCGATGAAGTGAAGAGCTCCATCGTGGACACTCTCACGAAGCAGAAAGAGGCGCAGGCAGAGCAGGCCTTCGCCCAGCAGCTGGCCAGCGATGCGCAGAAGACGAGTCTCGCGCAGGCCGCTGCGGCCCATCATCTGAAGGTCGTCACCAGCGATTACGTCGCTCAGGGCGCGACTCTGCCGGATATGGCCGACAGCTCCAAACTCATCGCCGCTGCCTTCGGAGCCAAAGCCAACGGCGCGCCGGAGCCCGTCTCCACGGGTGACAACAGCTACGCCCTGTTCCAGGTAGCCGACGTCAAGGCCGCCCACACGCCCACCTTCGACGAATACAAGTCGCATATCCTCGACGACTTCCGCGATCAGCAGGTCACGGCGCTTCTCGCCCGCAAGACCAATGAGCTGGCCGACCGCGCTCACGCCGAGGGCGACCTGGCGAAGGCGGCAAAGGAAGTCGGCGCCACCATCAAAACCAGCGACCTCGTCGGCCGCGATCAGCAGGTTCCGGACATCGGCCTGCTCAGCAGCGCCGCGCCCAGCCTCTTCGATCTCCCCGTCGGCGGAATCAGCAACGCCATCAATAACGGCACCACCGGCGTCGTAGCCAAAATCGACGACAAGCAGCAACCATCGCCCGAGGACATCGCAAAGAATCTCGACTCCACCCGCGATACCCTCCTCAACCAGCGCCGCGATCAGGCCTTCGAGGTCTTCGTCACCAATCTGGTTTCCACCTACGAGAAGGCCGATCGGGTCCTGATCAACCGCAAAATGCAGCAGCAGATCCCGATGAGCGGCATGTAATCGTCGCCAAGGCAACAGAGCCCGCTTTCATCGAATCTTCTCCGATGGAGCGGGTTTTTTCCTTTTATTTCGTTCCATACTGGACTCATCCATGCCTTTCGAGCGCTTCTCGGGCCTTCTGTTGCACATCGCCTCTCTGCCTTCGGGGGGCGGCATCGGCGATCTTGGACCGGCCGCGTACGCCTTCGCGGATTTTCTGGCTGCCGCTAAGCAACGCATCTGGCAGGTGCTTCCCCTCAGTCCCACCGGCTATGGCAATTCGCCCTACGCATCGCTCTCCGCCTTTGCCGGCAATCCCCTTCTGCTCTCGCTCGAACTCCTCGCCGACCGCGGCTGGATCGGCCATGATCGTCTGGCCGGCCTTCCCTCTGCCTCGGCTCCTGTCGATTTCGAGACAGTGACCGCGCAGAAGCTCCCGCTCGTGGAAGAAGCCGCCCGCAACTTCGTTCATCGTCACACGGACGCTGACTGGTCCCGCTTCGAAGCCTATTGCCGCGAAAACGGCACCTGGCTCAGCGACTGGGCTCTCTATACCGTCCTCCGCCGCAGGTTCAATTACGCCTCCTGGAACCAGTGGCCCGACAAAATCAAGCGCCGCGACCCCTCCGCGCTCGACCGCCTTCGCCAGGAACACGCTGAAGAGCTGGCCATCGCCAGGGCCATCCAGTTCGCCTTCGACGAGCAGTGGCGCACCCTCCGCGAATACTGCGCCACGCGTGACATCCGCTTCCTCGGCGACATCGCTATTTTCGTCAGCTACGATTCGGCCGACGTGTGGACCCACCCCGAGCTCTTCGAGCTCGACCCGGACCTCGCTCCCATCCGCGTCGCCGGCGTCCCTCCCGACTACTTTTCCGCAACCGGGCAGCGCTGGGGCAATCCTCTTTACCGCTGGGATCTCATGCAGCGCAATGGCTTCGCCTGGTGGATCGACCGGATCCGCCGCGCCCACTTCCTCTATGACCTCATCCGGCTCGACCACTTCCGCGGCTTTGAAGCCTACTGGGCCATCCCCGCCGGGGAAGAAACCGCGGTGAACGGCCAGTGGATTAAGGCTCCCGGTGCTGCGCTCTTTCAGCGCCTCCGCGACGAGTTAGGCGATCTTCCCTTCATCGCCGAAGACCTGGGCATGATCACCAAAGAAGTCGACGCCCTGCGTGAGCAGTTTCATTTTCCCGGCATGAAAGTCGTGCAGTTTGGGTTCTCCGCCCGCGGGGCGCACATTCACCTGCCTCACCAGTTTGTGCCCAACACGGTGGCGTATACCGGCACGCACGATAACGACACCACTCGCGGGTGGTGGGAGAATGGCGCTTCAGCCGCGGAAAAGGCCGCCGTCCGCGCCTATGTTCAGTGTGAGCCGCAGCCCGGAGGCGAGAGCCCGGTCTGGCCTCTCATGCGCGCCGTCGCTGACTCCGTCGCCGACATGGCACTTTATCCCGTACAGGACATTCTTGAGCTCGGCGGCGAGGCCCGTATGAACGTTCCTTCCCGCCCCACCGGCAACTGGAGCTGGCGCTTCCCCCAGCACGCGCTGACGCCAGCCCTCGCAGAAAAGCTCGCCGCCCTCACCGAAGTCACCGACCGCGACAAACACGAGCGCAACACGCAGTGACAGGCTGAGTCAGCCTCACCGGAGCGCAAATCGCTCGATCGTCTGTTTTTTGGTTTCTAAACTCTAAAATCCATACTCTGGCTTCTCACCGCCTCGCCAGCAGCGCCACCGGAAATTCCCCAAACACCGTCCGCAGCGGAAGACCTCCGTTTTCATCCACCCGCGCGAACCCGCCTGTGAACACATTCTCCAGTTCCAGGCCCGCCATCTCCGGCACCCTCAGCTCAGCACGCCCCCACGCATCGTCCAGAGGCAGCCGTGCCTTGCCGCCCATCAGCGTATAGGCAAACCGCGGAACCACAGCCAGCACCTGTCTCCCCCGAGCGAACGCGATCACATGCTCCGCCAGGCCATTCGTCGCTTCCACGGGGATATATTCCCCGCGCCGGAATACCTCCGGCAGGCGGTTGCGCAGCGCCAGCGCGCGATGCACCGTCCACAATTTCACCCGTCCGTCGCGAATCCGATCCAGCACCGCGCGGCAAACCGCCGCCGCTCCCCGGTCCTGCTCCAGCGCCTGCAACTCTTTGAGCGCCGCCCTCCGCATCGCGTAGTCCACCGGCCGTCGATTATCCGGATCCACCAGGCTCAAGTCCCACATCTCCGTCCCCTGATAGAAATCCGGCACTCCCGGCGACGCGATCTTCAGCACCACCTGAGCCAGAGAATTCACCGCGCCAAAGAGCCGCAGCACCGGCAAAATCTCCTCCATCGTCTCCGCAAAACGTGGCTGCCGCCCGCGCGCGTCCGCCATCAGAATCGCCCGCACGAAGCTGTTCACCGCATCCACATACTCCGGATTGGGATTCGTCCAGCTCAGATTCACCTTGGCCTCGCTCAGCGCCTTGGTCATGTACTGCTGCATCCGCTCGACGAATGCCTGCCGATCCCCCGCACCGTCCATCTTCCACGGCCACGCGCCCACCAGCGTCTGATACAGGAGATATTCCTCATTGGCATCCGGCGCCACGCGTCCGTCTTCCAGCGTCCGCTTATGCCGAGCATTCAGCTTCATCCAGCGGCGCACATACGACGGCCACAGATACGTCATCTCCGAGAGCACATTCAGCCGGTTCCGCACATCCTCGCTGCGTTTGGTGTCGTGGGTGGAGGTCGCCAGCATCGCATCCGGTGACTCCCGCAGCCGTCCCCGGTTCGCCTCGTGCAAGACCTCCGGCGCAATCCCGAACGCCTCCACCGAGCTCCCCACGTCGTTGGATGAAATGAACCGGTTGTAGACGTAGAAGGTCGTGTCCTCCACACCCTTGGCCATCACCGGACCCGTCAGCTGCTGAAATTTCAACGCGAAATAGAGCTCCCGCTGATCGATTTCCTCGCCGCTCCTTTCGTGGAGCAGAAGAATCTTCTGCAGGAAATCGAAGACCGACGCGTCCGTCTCCCGATTCCGCTGCTTCGCGCGAGCAATCGCCTGCCGGATAAACACCCGGTCGCGTTCCGTGTACTGCCCGCGATCGTCAATGTAGGTCCGATACACGGGAAAGCAGGCAATCGTCTCCCGGATCGCCGTCTCCAGCAGATCCTCCGTAAAATCACGCGCCCTGCGATTCGATGAAGCCAGCCGGCTCATCAGGTTGGTCAGGACATAGACCTCGCTCGACAGCGCGTTCCGCATCACGTTCAGCTTTGACTGGTAAATGATCGTCCGGGGATCCGCTCCGTGGCCGATCAGCCGCTCGTAAAACTCCGTGAACCTCTCCTTGTTTTCGCTCCGGATAAACACCTGGTTCCCCAGATGCACAAAGTCGTATCCCGACGTGCCGCTCACCGGCCATTCCGGCGGCATCGATTCCCTCGGCTCCAGGATCTTCTCCACCACCACGTACAGCGGACCCCGGCCCAGATTCCATCCCGGTCCGCGCATCGCCTTCCTGACCTGGACTTCGATTCCCGTCGCTCCCGTCTCCCCGTGGGGCGTCTCGCCCATGCACTGGCTGGCCACATAGAGCCGCTGCAGGCGAATCAGATACTGCCGCGGATTCAGCATCCCGTCGCAGTGGTCGATGCGCAGCCCGGTCACCTCCCCGCGCGCCAGTAGCCGGCGTGCCAGGCAGTGGGTCTCGGCAAACACCTCCGGATTCTCCATCCGCAATCCCACCAGATCGTTAATGTCGAAGAATCGCCGGTAGTTGATCTCCTCGCTGGAGACGCGCCAGAATGCCAGCCGCCACGGCTGCTGTTCCAGCAGTTCGTGCAGCCGGTCAAAGCTCCGCGCGTCGCCCGCCACACCGTTGATCCGCTCCAGCGCCCTGCGCAGCGGCTCCTGCATCTCGCCGCTGAGCAGGGCCGCGCGCAATCGTGGCCGCAGCTCTTCCAGCTGCTGCTGCCGTTGCGCGATCAAATTTGCATCCGTCGTTCCATGCGGAGGAATATGCGCCGTTTCCCGCAAAATATCGCGGAACGACCGCGGCACGCCCAGCCCGTCCAGCTCCGCATCCGGAAAGATCACCGGCATCGAGCGTGGCGCCAGCGGCATGAGGTGGTCGTAATACTGCGCGCGCAGTTGCCCATCCACGGCAACCACCTGAATCTTCCCCGCTTCCAGCTCGTCGCCATACTGCGAGCCCAGAATGGGCAGCAGCAGCTTGTGCCGCATGTCGGGATTCAGCGGCTCCCACTCGATATCGAAATAGTTGGCGTAACGCGAGGCTCGCCCGTTTTCCAGCACATCCTGCCACCACAGCGAATCGTTCCCCACCCCCATGTGGTTCGGCACAATGTCGAGCAGCAGCCCCATCTCCAGCTCTCGCAGACGAAGCGCAAACCGGGCAAATCCCTCCTCGCCGCCCAACTCCGGATTCAAACGGTCGTGCCGCGTGACGTCGTATCCATGCATACTGCCGGGCCGCGCTTCAAAGATCGGCGATGCATAGAAGTCGCCGATCCCCAGGCTCTTCAGATACGGGAGCGCCGCCTCTGCATCGGCAAAGGTAAAGCCGGCATGCAGCTGCATCCGATACGTCGAGAGCGGCGCTCGCGGCTCCTGGAGCGAGCGCCGCTCCAGACACTTCCCCATCTCTTCGGCCGTCCGCGGTTCTTCCCTGGTCTGCATAGGCACGCCTTAGGATGCTCCTGCGCTGCTGCGGAGTTTGCGCAGCATTCTCTGTCCGCAAAATGAAAACCCTCGCCGCAGCGAGGATTTCTTTCGCCATTCAGCAATGAGGCGGTTCAGGAGAACGGGTCGCCGTCCGCCGTCTCGTGTGAGTTACGGTCCTTGCTGCGCAGCGCGCCAAAGCCCGCGCGCAGCCCGCTCAACACGGCGCCCACCTGCCGCATCGGCGTGGTCACCGCCCGCTGCACGGTTGAGGTGGCATACGCGATGCTGTTCAGTGTGCCGGTCACCATCTCGTCCACCCGGTCTACCTGCACTTCGGCTTTCTTCAGCAGTTCGTCTACCGCGCCGCTTACGTGCGTCGATTCGTGCTTGAGCGTATGGCTCACCTCCAGCACGTTCTGCGCCGCCACTTTCAGCTTCGGTGAAACCTCATCCAGCAGATGCCGCGCCGTCGCCAGTGCCGGCAGGGCATGCTCCTGCGCCTGCTTCGTCACTTCGTTCAGTCGCCCCACCGCCGACCTGGCCGCCACTGCCATGATCAGCAGTGCCACCGCCTGCATCAGAAATGCGGCCGCGGTCACGGCCGTGAACAGGATTAAGACCCAGCTCGGTCCTTCATTGTGCATAGCGTTCCCTCTCGCTCGGCCGGCTTCTCAGGCTGCGGTGCGCGGGCCGTCCCCTCTGCCGCGCTGCCTCGAACGACGGAAGCTCCCTACCCTTCGGTTGGAGTTGTGGGCGTGCTGCTCTGATACGCCTGGCGTCCGGCTTCCACTGCCGCCGAGACCCTTCCGCCCTGGTCGTTGACAAACTGGCGCCCCTGATTGACGAATTCATCCCACTGCGCCCGACCGCGTTCCACGTATTCCTTGCCGCGATCGACGTAGTCGTTCACCTGCACCTTGCTCCGGTCCACCAGATCGTTGACCTGGTCGGCCGCCTCGCGGCTGCGCTGCCGCAGGTATTCGGTCCCTTCGCGCGCACCGCTGATCAGCTCTTCGCGCGTCTCCCGGCCTGCTTTAGGCGCATACAAAACTCCGATCAGCGCGCCCAGCCCCAGACCCGCCAAAAACCAGCTGAATCCGCTCGAACCTTTTTCCTCTGACATCGCTTTATCTCCTTCGAGATGAACTACCTTCCCGGACACTGTATGGTACCGGGAACCCCAGGCCGGCGCAAATGAACTGGCTTATCCCGCCCGTGGCCGAAGCGAGGAGCGCCAGCTCGCTCATCCTCGCTCACGCACCGTTTCCCTGCAGATACTTCCAGTCAGATGCGTCTACAAAACTGGAAGCTGCCAGATCACCGACGCGTCTAAGATATACATCCTTCCGCGCCACTTGCTTTGAGGATTTTCGACCCTTTCGCATTCCCGACGAAAAGAATCCTTCCATGAGCATGGCAACACGCCCACCTCGCTCCCCGCTCCTTGCCGACTCGGCGAGGCGGCGCCCTCCGTGCAGCAGCGCCTCCAGCCGGAATGAGGTCCACTGCAACGAGCAAGGGCTGATCCAACCCTCCGACCAGCCCTTCCCTGTAACCCGTAACCTGCAACCTGCAACCTGCCTCTTATCCCCCCAGATCCACCAGCCGCACGGCCGGAATCGCCTGTCCAAGAAACCGCGTTCCTAAATCTTTGAATTTCGCCACCGAATCGGTAGCAAAGAACTGCACCTTTGGCTGCCCCGCAGACTGGACAACACTTCCCAACTGAACCGCCACTTGCTGCGCCGTCACTTCCGCGGAGTCGATCACCCGCACTGCCTGCGGCACAGCGCGCTCGATGGTCTCCCGTAACAGCGGATAATGCGTGCACGCGAGAACCAGCGTGTCGGCCTTCAGGTTCGCCGCGGCAGCCTGTTCCATCAGTTCGTCCATATAGATCCGCACCACTTCATTCGTTACCGGATGTTCGGTCCAGCCTTCCTCGACCAGCGGCACCAGCAGCGGACAGGCTTTCTCGATCACCCGCATCTTCCGCGCCGCGCAGGCCGCCGCGTAGGCGTGGCTCTCCACCGTGGCGGCGGTGGCAATCACCAGCACATCGCGTGTCGTCGAGTTCACATCCGCTGCGTTGGCGCCCGTCTCCACCACACCCAGCACCGGCACCGCAACCGCCTCCCGAATCGCCTCCAGGGCCAGCGCGCTTGCTGTGTTGCAGGCAATCACCAGCAGCTCCGCCTCTTCTTCCTCCACCAGAAACCGCGCACTGGAGGCCGCATACCGCGCCACCGTGGCCCGCGACTTCGCCCCATACGGCAGCCGTGCCGTATCCCCTAAATACGCATAATCCGCTGCGGGAATGTGCCGCAGCAGCTCTCGCAGGACGGTCAGCCCGCCAAAGCCCGAGTCGAATACCCCGATCTTCATCGGCCCGCACTCGCCGGTTCGGCCGGACCCGGCCGCTGCTCGGCCTCCGCCGCCAAATACGTCCGCGTCAGATCCGCATGCCCGGCCAGGGTTTCCCGCGCCTGCCCGTCCACCAGAAAATGCACCTCGGTCACATCCGGCAGATTGGCATGCAGTGTCGCCATCATCGAGAGCAGCGTCAGCGTCTCCGGCTCGATCCCCGATGGCTGCGCTGCCGCCAGCGCCCCGTTCAGATCCACCACCGCCATCTGGCCGCCCGGTCCGCTCGCACCCTTGCCTTGCGGCACGGGCACAAAGTACACATCGTCCACGCCCTTCTCCACGTGGATCGGGTGGGTCGAGTCGGGAGCACGCCAGGCCTCAATCAGCGCCTCCAGCAGCACCCGCGCCTGCGCATTCTCATCCGCCGGCAGCGGAATCGTCCGCTCCACCGTCGTCATGGAGTCGTCCAGATCGTTGGGCACAAACAGAGTCACTGTCTTCGGCGGGCTCCCGGCCGGCTCCGCAATCGACTGCGGTACGCTGGTTCCCTGCGCCTGCAGCCGGTCCTGGGCGCGGTTCCGCAACCGGATCAGGAAAACCGCCATCACCACGCACACCGCCAGCAGCAGAGCGAACAGATATTTGTGCGCGCGGGAGATCATCTATTGTTTCCAGTCGCTCTGCCACTGTTCCAGGGCGGCGGCCAGCGCATCCACAACCTGCTTCTGATAGCTCACGTCGGTCAGCGGCCGACCCGAAGTGACATGCCCGGCCACGAGCGGCGCCATCTCCACGGCCACCTCCGGGCATGCGAGGCTATCCATCGGCTGCACCGACGCCCGCCCCAGCGTCACCGGGATCGCCGCATGGACCAGCGCTGAATCGATCTCCGACTCGAGCTTCAAACTCTGGGTCACAAATGCCGCCTGTGCCGTGGCCCATGGCAAAAAGGCCGTCCGCTGCGTCGGGCTCAGCGACGACGTGTACAGATGCACGCCGCTCCCCGTCGCCGTGGCATGCATCACCAGGCACGCTCCCGCCATCGCGTGATTCGCCGTCTGCGCCCGGTCCAGCGGAGTCATATCACTATCCGTTTGCCGAGTCATGACAACCTCCAGCCCACGCGCCTTCAATACGGACCGCAGCCGGCCCGCCAGCTCCAGCGTGACGCTTTTCTCCAGAACGCCGTCACCGATCCTGGCTCCGGAATCGTTGCCTCCATGTGCCGCGTCCACCACCACCACCAGCCGGGGCGGCTGCACCGGCGCCATCGGAGCCGGCGCCTGCATCGGCGGCAAGTTCGGCGCCTGGGGCAGAGGACCCTTCGCGGGCGCGGCGGGCCCCTGGGCCGTTTGCGCTAAAACCACTCCCGCCAACAGCCCCAGAAACGCCAGCCCTTCAGTCCAGCGCATACATCGCCAGACCGCTCAGCATCTTGGGATAAAAATCCGTCGATTTTTGCGGCATCACTTCCCCGGCAAACGCCACCTCGCGCAGCTGCTCCAGGGTCACGGGATTGATCAGAAACGCCGCATTCGCCTCCCCGCGCGTGACCGCGTCGGCGGCTTCCGCCGCATCGCGCAGATAGCGCAGGTGCGTCTGATCCCGAATCGCCTCCGGCGAAATCCCCAGCAGCTTCTCCAGGATCAGCTCATGCAACTGGACCACATCGAGCTTTCGCTGCCGCACACCCACGTGGTGCAGCGCCTCCGCGATTGCCGCGGGTTTGGCCGTCAGCAGATACCAACCCTGCCCGGTGACGGCCACAAACGCCGCCCGTTCCTGCACCGTCCCCAGCCGCGCAACGGCCGCGGCCGCATCTCGTTCCGCCAGGTCTTCGATTTCGAAATAGGGCCGCGCCTTCTCCAGCAGCGTTCCGGCGGCAAAGCCCGCCAGCCCGAACACCACTCGGTGCGTGGGCAGGACCACCAGCCCCTCGGAATCCATATTGATAAAGGTCATCATCGCCGCCGCCTCGGGAAACGCCGGCTGCGGCAGTCCCGCGCCCATCCGTTCGCAGCTTTCTGCCATTCCTGCCGGCGCCCGCTCTTTTCTGTAGGTCAGCGCCGTCTCGTAGCGGTGGTGTCCGTCCGCGATGATCAACTTTTTGTCATCCATGGCTGCCGCCAGCATCCCGATCTTCGCCGGATCGTTGATCTTCCAGACCCGGTGCAACACCCCGTACTCGTCCGTCACCTCGATCTCCGGCAGCGTCTCCCCGGCCGCGCCGCTCGCGAACAGGACCTCTTCCGCGCTGCGCGCCGGATCCGAATACAACATAAAGATCTGCCCGAAATGCGTCCGCGTCGCCCGCAACAGGTTCAGCCGGTCCGACTTTGGCTTCGACAGCGTCTGCTCGTGGCGGAAAACCACCCCCTGGCTGTAGTCGTACAGCTCTCCCAGCGCGATGAAGCCTCGCCGTTCCCGCACTACGCCTGCGTCGCCCGGAACCGAAAATCGTTGTGAGTATGCGAAAACGCTGGGCTGGCGCTCCTGCGCCAGGATCCCCGCCTCTCGCCACGCCGAAAAATCCCGCGCCGCGTTCGCATAGGCATCCCCCTCCCGGTCGAACAACTCCGGCATCCGAAGGATGATGCGGCACAGGTTATAGGGACTCCGCTGGTAATACGCCTGCTGCATGGCCGGCGTGATCTTGTCATAGGGCTGGGTAACAACGTCTTGTGCCGATACCTGCGCAAGGTTGTAACGAAGAGCGCGAAAGGGGAATATGCGTGCCATATCTGTCTGTTCCCCCGATTCTATCGCAGCATCCTTCTTTCACTCTGGCGCACAATGGCCTGCCCTCCCGCCGGTTTCCGTATTCCTGTCCCGGCAACTTCGCGCATCTAGCTCTTCAGTGGTTACGAACGAGCGTCTTCCTATCTGCCTTCGCTTCCGGCTCGTCTTCCAGCTTCAGTGGCTATTGCAGAAGTCTCTCAATCGTGCCAGTATTTCTGACACGTGAGGTATGGTCATGGCGTCCATCTTTGGGCGCGAATTTGGTGCCAGCATCACTCCGGGTCCCCGCCGGCTTCTTCTGCGAACCGGTTGCCTCCCGCTGCTGTTCCTCCTGCTCGCTCCTTTTCTGGCTTCCCGGGCCCTCGGCCAGGATGATCCGCTGAATCAGGTTCATGTCAGCTCCCAGCCGGTCGCCGCGAAAACCGACCCCTCCATCCCCCTGACTCCCGGCGCTTCCCTGCGCACCGGCATACAGTTCCGAGTCGACACCAACATCGTCCTGGTTCCCCTCACGGTCACCGATCCCATGGACCGTCTGGTGACCGGCCTTGAGAAGCAGAACTTCTCCATTTACGAGGACGGTCACCCCCAATCCATTCGCAGCTTCGCCTGCGACGACGCCCCCGTTTCCATCGGCGTTATCCTCGACCTCAGCGGCAGCATGAGTAATAAGGTTGTGCGCGCCCGTGGCGCCGTTCTCCAGTTCATGAAGACCTCCAATCCCCAGGATGAGTTCTTTGTCATCGGTTTCAACGACCGCCCCTATCTGCTTACCGATTTCACTTCCTCTGCGGACGATGTCGAGGCTCGCCTCGCCACCATCCAGCCCGGCCACCGCACCGCTCTGCTCGACGCCATCTATATGGGTCTGGAGAAGATGAAGGAGGCCAAGTACCGCCGCAAGGCCCTGCTCGTCGTCTCCGACGGTGGCGACAACAACAGCCGCTACACGGAAAGCGAAGTCCGCTCCGCCGTCAAAGAAGCCGACGTCCAGATCTACGCCATCGGCATCTTCGACCCCGAGGCCGCCACCATTGAAGAGCGGAATGGGCCGCTCCTTCTTAACGACATCAGCAACGACACCGGGGGACGCCTTTTCCGCGTCGACGACCTTGCCGAAATGGGCGATATCGCCACGCGCATCAGTGCCGAGCTCCGCAATGAGTACGTGGTCGGCTACAAGACCAACGACTCCCGCATGGACGGCAAGTGGCGCAAGGTCAAGGTGAAGCTGCTCCCGCCTCCCGGGCTGCCGCAGCTCACCGTCCATGCCCGGAACGGCTACTACGCCCCGCTTCAATAGCCTTCTATCTTTTTTCCTGGCTTCTTCGTCTCATGAGTGGAAGCCGTTGCGCGGAATCTCGCATCGAAGTCCGCAACGGAGCACGATTTGAGTTCGACACCCGGTAACCCCAGCGAAACCAGATGGCGTACAGTTAAACAAAAGCTGTCCTCGCCCCTGGGGCTGACGCACGTCCCGGAAACTATGCGCCCTTACTTCTATCGACGTTTCCATCCTCTCTTATTTCTGTTACTTGCGGGGTGTTTCGCTGCCCAGGCGCAGACGGCTCCCGCTCCGGCTCCCGCCCGGCAGCAGACGGCGCAGCCTTCGCCGCTCCAGCCCGAAACCCAGCCGCCGCTCGACGTGGACCACGACCCGATCATCTCCCCCGACGCCGCCGACAACGCCGCCGTCAGCCCCGGGCATCTCAGTAACGACGAGGAAATCAAGCGCCAGCATGGCGTCTACACCCTCACCCGCGACGTGGATGAAGTCCTGCTCCCCTGCACCGTCGTCGACCAGGACGGCCACCTCGTCCAGGACCTGACCCAATCCGATTTTCAGGTCTGGGAAGACAATACCCCCCAAAGCATCGTCTCCTTTACCCATTCCGACGTCCCCGTCTCGATCGGCCTGCTCATCGATAACTCCGGCTCCATGCGTGACAAGCGACCCGCGGTCAACACCGCCGCCCTTGACCTGATCCGCGCTTCCAATCCCCAGGACGAAGCCTTCGTCGTCAATTTCTCCGACGAGGCCTTCCTCGACCAGGACTTCACCTCCAGCATCCCCAAGCTTCGCGAGGCGCTGGGCCACGTCGATTCGCGCGGCGGCACCGCGCTCTATGACGCCGTCGTCGCCTCCGCCGACCAGCTTGCCAACGGCGCCAAGCGTTCCAAACAGGTGCTGGTCATCGTCACCGACGGCGAGGACAACGCCTCCACGCTCAATCTCGAGCAGACCATCCGCCGGGTTCAGGACCTTGGCGGTCCCGTCATCTACTCCATCGGCCTCCTCTTCGGCGAAGACAGCCGCGGCACCGACGCCCATCGCGCCCGACGGGCCCTGCAGCTCCTCTCCGATGAGACCGGCGGCCTGGCGTTCTTCCCCCGCTCCCTTGCCGACGTGGACAGCATCGCCGCCGAAGTCGCCCAGGATATCCGCAATCAGTACACCCTCGGCTATCACTCAACCCGCGCCGCCAGCCTGGGAGGCTACCGCACCGTTCATGTCGAGGCGCACGCGCCCCACCACGGCAAGCTCTACGTCCGTACTCGCACCGGGTACTATCCCACCCCGCTGGGTCGCCAGCCCGGTCACAAAACCAGCGTCGCCGAAAACGTCGATCGGAACGCCACACCGCAGTAGGCCCAGCTGGGAGCTGGGAGCTGGGAGCCAGGAACTGGGAGCCGGGAGCTGAACGCGGCGCCCCGGTAGTAAGCGCAGGCACCCAGCCGCTCGGCAGTCTCGGCCCCGACAGCTGTCTGTAACTGCAACCTGTAACTGAAACCTGTAAACCCACACCCTGCACCCTGTACCCTGTCCCCATGCCCCTCCGCATCGCCGACGACATCGCGCAGCTTATTGGAAATACCCCTGTCCTGCGCCTCCGCCGCCTCGCTCCGGATGCCGTCGCCGCGGTCTACGCCAAGCTCGAATTCCTGAACCCGGGCGGCTCCGTCAAAGACCGCGCCGCCCTCGGCATGATCCTCGACGCCGAGCGCCGCGGACTCCTCCACAAGAACTCCGTCATCACCGAAGCCACGGCCGGCAATACCGGAGTCGGACTCGCCCTCGTCGGCGTCAACCGCGGCTACCGCGTCGTGCTCTTCGTCCCCGAAGGCTTTGCCGAGGAAAAATGCGCCCTCATGCGCGGCTTCGGCGCGGAAGTCCACCGCACCCCCGAAGCCGACGGCATGGCCGGCGCCATCCGCCAGGCCATCGCCCTCGCTAAAACCGATCCCAACGTCTGGCCCGCTCTTCAGTTCGACAACCCCGCCAACCCCCAGTTTCACCACGACACCACGGCCGTCGAGCTCTGGGATCAAATGGACGGCCGCATCGATGCGTACATCGGCGGCGTCGGCACCGGCGGCACCTTCTCGGGCATCGCCCGCTTCCTGAAGGAAAAAAATCCCGGCATCCTCACCGTCGCCGTCGAAACCGAAGGCTCGATTCTCCAGGGCGGCACGCCCGGTCCGCACAAAGTCGAAGGCATCGGCGTCCACTTCGTCCCAAAAACCTTTGACCGCTCTGTCGCCGACGAGATCATCGCCGTCTCCGATCGCGACGCTTTCGCCACGGTCAAAGCCCTGGCCGCGCAAGAGGGCCTTCTCGCCGGCTCCAGTTCCGGCGCGATGATCCACGCCGCTCTGCAAATTGCGCAGCGCCTCGGCCCCGGCAAGCGTGTCGCCACCTTAATCCCCGACTCCGCCGAACGCTATCTCTCCAAGAAAATCTTCGAAGGCGGCGTTTAGGGCCCTTCCCGCTCCGCCGCTGCCATCACGCTCTCCAGGAAGCGGCGCCGGCGAGTCCTCCGCCCGCCCTGTCCCGCGGTGTCATCATTCCGTAACAAGACTTCGCTAAGGTGATCCGCAATCCCCAGGGTCCCAGGCCGGCCTCTCCCCAGCCGCGCAAAGGAGTCTCACCATGCGTCGACCTCTCACCCGCGTAATTCGCTGGGCGGGGTGCATCACTGGACTCGCGGCAGCGTTCGCCACAGCCCAGTCTGCGCCACTCTCTATCTCCGAATCAGGCTCAACTTTGATTTACCCACTCTTTCAGACGTGGGCGGGAGCCTATGCGAAGACCGATCCCAACCTGCATATCACCCTCGCCTCCACCGGCTCAGGCGCCGGGATCGATCAGGCCATCGCCGGACACGTGCAGATTGGCACCTCGGACGCCTACATGTCCGACAACCAGAAAATGGCACATCCGGAGATCCTCAACATTCCCCTCGCCATTTCGGCGCAAACCGTGGATGCCAATATTCCGGAGCTGCATGGCGGCACGCTGAAACTGAGCGGCCCGGTATTGGCCGGTATTTATTCGGGCAGGATCCGCACCTGGGATGCGGAACCGATCGCGGAGCTGAATCACGGCGTCTCCCTGCCGCACAACACGATCGTGCCCGTGCGCCGCGCCGACAGTGCAGGCGACACCTTCATCTTCACCCAGTTCCTCAGCTTCTCCTCGTCCGACTCGGACGACACGGCCGGCTACGGGACCTGGGAAGACAAAATCGGCTACGGCACGACGGTGAACTGGCCGCACGTCGCAGGCGAGCAGACCGGGACCGGCAACGACGGTATGGTGCGAACCATTGCCCGCACACCGTATGCGGTGGGTTATGTGGGCGCCAGCTTCGAAAAGGATGCCTCGAAGGCGGGTCTGATTACCGCCATGCTGCAAAACCAGGCCGGCAATTTTCTGCTCCCGAACGCCGACACCGTCACGGCCGCGGCCGCGGCGCTGACCCCCCGCACACCGCCCGACGAGCGGCTGACGCTGGTCTTCGCGCCCGGCGCGAATTCTTATCCTCTCATCAACTACGAGTACGCCGTCGTTTCCACTCGGCAGCCGAACTCGCAGGCGGCAACCGCCATCAGCAACTTCATGCTCTGGTGCATCGCGCCGCAGGGCGGCAACGCGCCGAGTTTCCTCGATCCCGTGCATTTCATCGCCCTGCCCACGCCGATTCGCGCGCTCAGCGAAATCCAGATTGCCAAAATCCACTAAGCGGTCGCCAGCCCGGAAAGGGAGAAACTCGTCATGACCAATTTTGATAATTCTGCAGCAACCGAGCGGGTAAGAACCGTTCAGGACTACATCGATGAGCGGCCCATCTGGCCCGATGGAACGAATGTTCCCTCCGTCCCGATGACGCAGATGCAGCGCCTCATCTGGATGCTGGCCGCCGCCGGCAAGTTCTTCGAAGGGTTCGTCGTCTTCATGACCGGCGTCGCTCTGCCGCTGATCGCCCGCCAGTTCCAGATCAGCCCTGCAGAAAAAGGAATGGTCGCCGCCGCCAGCCTGAGCGGCATCCTGGTCGGCGCCCTCGGCCTCGGCAGCCTCTCGGATTACTTCGGGCGCAAATCGATGTTCGTCGTGGAGATGATCATCTTCACCGCCTTCCTCGGTGCGGCGGTGTTCTGTAACAGCTTCCCGTCGCTGATCATCTGCCTCTTCGGACTTGGCCTTGCGCTCGGCTGCGATTACCCCACAGCGCACATGATCATCTCCGAGAACATTCCCAGCACCAGCCGCGGCAAGCTTGTGCTCGCCGCCTTCGCATTCCAGGCGGTAGGCGCTCTGGGCGGAGCGGCGGTTGGTTATGCCGTCATGCTGGCGGTGCCCAACCTCGATGCGTGGCGCTGGATGTATGCCACGGCTGTCATCCCGGCGATTCTCGTTACCGTCGGCCGCTTCTTCATCACCGAAAGCGCCAACTGGCTGCACGCGCGCGGCGCCACCGACCGCGCTACGGAAGCGGCCAGAAAGCTGCTCCTGCGCACCCCGCAATATCCGCGCAACATCGTCCTGGCTCCGAAACCCGCGTCTGGCGCCGGCAACGGCCACGGCGGCGGCTCGTTTCTGTCGCTCTTCGGACGCCGCTACCGCCGCGCCACCATCCTTGCCTCTGTACCCTGGTTTCTGCAGGATCTCGGCACCTACGGCATCGGTATTTTTACGCCGACCATCCTGGCCACCGCTCTCGGTCACAAGGCAGCCCACGTGCGCAGCCTCAGCGACCTCATCGCCAATGAGAGACTCGCTGCCCGTGGCGACGCGATGATCACCCTCCTGCTCATCGTCGGAATCGCCTTTGCCGTGATGCTCGCCGACAAGGTGGGCCGCATCCGCCTGCAGATCTTCGGATTCATCGGATGCGCTGTGGGTCTGCTCATCGCTTCGTTCTCCGTCGACGTCTCCGGCAGCCTGAAGATCGTGCTCATCTTCGCCGGCTTCATGCTCTTCGATTTCATGACCAATCTCGGTCCGAACGCGCAGACCTACCTGCTGGCCGGCGAAGTCTTTCCCACGGCGATTCGCGGCAAGGGCGCAGGCTTTGCCGCCGCTTTTGCCAAGATCGGCGCCGTGATGACCGCGTTTCTCTTCCCCATCCTGCTGGTCACCATCGGCACTCGCCTGCTGCTCTATGGCCTTGTCGTTGCCTTCGTCCTGGGAGCTGTGGTCACCTGGGCCTTCCGCATTGAGACCACAGGGGTCAACCTCGACACGATCGGAGAGCAAGTGGACGAGGCCGAGCCGACAAGGGCGGTTGCTTAACGGCACGACAGGCAGCCTGGCGGCCGGCTCGACGGAGAGCGGCGCTACCCCAGGGCGTGGGTGCCATGGGTAACCGCGGCGCCGGCGCGGAGGGCTGCAGCGACCAGGACTGTCTCGGAGATTTCCTCGTTGCTGGCGCCGGCTTCGCGGGCGCGTTTCGCGTGGATCTCGATGCAGTAGGGGCATTGGGTGGTGAAGGCCACGCCGAGCGCGATGAGCTCCTTATATTTGGCAGAGATGGCGCCGGGGGCCATGGCCGCGTGGTCGAAGGCTCGGAAGGCCTTCATGGCTTCGGGAGCGCCGTCGTCGAGGACTTTGAGGCGGGTTAGGTTCTTCATGTCGTACATATATAGATTTCTCCTGCGCCAACGATGGTGCGGCGCGCGCGCGAAACCTTCGGTCCGGAACGGACGCGGCCGTGGGTTGACAGAGTATAGCGCGGGTTATGGGGCGCGCGGAGCAGAGAGGAAGCCGTCAGGATTCGCACATCTTTGCCTTGAGAGCGCCGGGGCTCAAGCCCTTGCTTTGCCGGCTCTCGTTCCACGGCCTGAAGGCCGTGGCTTTCTCCGTCGTGCTGCTGCGCAGCACCGGGGTTGGAGCCCTGTCTTATCTGACTCTTTTCGGCCTGGCTAAAGCCATGCCCTGATACAAACGCGCGGCTGGCAGATGTGATGACCCGATGCCCCTATACGAACCCACTGCGGCTGAAGCACGTGGCAGAGGCAGTGGCTGCGATGCGCCGGAAGTCAGGCCTGGGCCAAGGCTGGAGCGGGCCTGGCTGGCCAATACAGGAGGAGGAGCGCGCCACCCGCGCAGTAGAAGGCCGTGCTGGCCCACGAGGGAGAATGCAACATTGAGCGGGCCAGCAGCCTACCACCACAATGCTCTCCGCCGAGGTGAATCCGATGAGGTGAGCGGCGGCCCTCGTTCTGGCACTCGCAATGGAATCGCCGTCCGCGGCCCTGAGCGAGGCGCGCTTCATGAGCTTCGATCGAAGCTTATAGATATTCCAGGGAGACCACTCGAGAAATACCACGGCGAGAAGCCCCAGTTCCCAGCCAGGCCGGGACTCGGGCCTGCCCGTAGCCTGGGAACCGACCTTGACGAGGATCGGAATACTCAAGGCGTAGGCTGCCCAGATCAGCCGCAGCGTTGTCAGGCTGAGAGGCTTGCGGGAGGCGCATGGTCTTCTCTAGGCAGGATTCGTGGCGCGGAGCTCGGCTACGATTTCGGCGGCGGCTTTGCGGGCTTCGTCTTCGCGGTCGGGGGGGAAGGAGATGGCGCCGACGCGGGCGTGGCCTCCTCCGCCGTAGCGCTCGCAGATGGTGGCGAGGTTGACCATCTTTTCAGGAGGGGTTTTGGTCCAGGGATTGGAGCCGACCGCGACCTTGGTGCGGAAGCTGGATTTGGAGAGGCCGATGGAGTAGGTGGCTTCCGGGTGGAGGTAGTACGGGATGAATTTGTTGTAGCCCTCCTGGGGCTGGTCGGTGATGTCGAAGTAGATGGTTCCCTGCTTCGACTCCGCGCGGGAGCGAATGAGATCGATGGCGCGCTGGTGGCTTTCGAGGAGCGGGGGAAGAAGGCTGGCGACCCAGGGCTGCTCGAGGACCTGCTGGAGGGGCATGCGGGTGAGCAGAGGGATGAGGCGCGGGATGAAGGCCGGGTCCTGGGTGGACTCGATGATGAGGGTGAGCTTCATGGCTGGGGCGGGCATTTCGACGGCAAGCTGCGGGCTCTCATAGAGGGCGCCGTCGACGATGTCGGCCCAGCGGACGAGCTCGGCGACTGGGGTGGGGTCAAAGCCGAACTGCGTGGACGCGATGTGGGCGAGGAAGCTGGTGCAGGAGACGTAATCGGGATCGTAAAAGCGGTGGCCTTTGTAGCGACCATCGGCGATGCCGTTGAAGTAGTCCTGCTGATCGGCGGGGGTGAGGAAGGCGGAGAGGTGGTGATCGAACCACCAGGTGATTTTGGGCGACGGGGAATACTTGAAGTCGACAATGGCGTTTTCGTCGCCGATGAAGTCGGCTTCATTAAACAGAGCGCCAGCGCGGTGGACCAGGCCCCAGTATTCGTAGTCGGCGTCGGCGCGGACGCACTCGTGGTGGAATCGGCTGAAGAGCGAAGCCGAGCATGCGCCGTCGAAACACTTGTCGTGATAGAAGACCCTGACCTTCAAGCGGAAAATGCCCCCGGAAAATCCGCCGGCGTGGGACCGGACGGGAATCTTTTAGCTTACCGGGAAGTCACGATGTGTCAAGAGAAGAGGGTGTGAGGGGAATCTTTATCTGAAGGGAGCGTCAATGGCGGAGAGGGAGGGATTCGAACCCCCGATACCCTTACGAGTATGCCTGATTTCGAGTCAGGTGCATTCAACCGGGCTCTGCCACCTCTCCACTCTATAACTTATTTATTTTCATCAACTTATTGCTTAGGCTTGTCTGGGCTCTTTTCCCACGAAGGCTCGGTGTCCGTTCGGGTATCCATTGTATTCGCGGAATTTCACCAGCCGATCCAAACCCGATGTCTGGCGCTCGGGCGCGAGATGTGAGTAGCGCATCACCATTTGAAGCGTTCTGTGCCCAAGCAATTCTGCGACCGAGCGCAGATCAACTCCGGCCATAACGAGTTTACTGGCAAATGTATGGCGGTTGCAATGAGAAGCCCATACCGCCCTCCCATTCTCATTCCGATATGGATCGAGAGCTGAAAGTACGGCAGGAATTCGGGAAAGCGGCGCACGATGGCGGATTACCGGTGCTTCTCCTCCGCCTCAGAAAGGAATCGGACGCGCGTCACGGCTCAAACCATTGCGGCCACACCGAGACTTGTCAGATCAGCACCGCCTACGGCATTCCGAAAGAGGGAGCCACAGTCATTCCCCGCAACAAGTACGCCGAAATCAGGCGGGAGAAGCCGCAGCTCCCCTTTTTGAGAGCACCTCAATAGCCCCAACCGCAAGCCGTGGTCTACATGGGATGCGGGTTCGGGTTGATGGTTACAGTGATCTGCGAAGGATATTGCGCCGAGTGGTAAACAGCGTTGTGCGCCGTTACCCCCGTCGTCTCATCCCAGTTGTTGCCGCCGGTGTTGAGGTTGCGATCAAAGCGCGGGAAGTTGCTGCTCGATACCTCGACGCGCAATGAGTGCCCGGCGGGAAAGTAGTCACTGGTCTGCATCGGTTGGAAGGTGACTTTGTAAACCTCGCCCGACTTCATCCATACCAGAGGTTTATCGTAGCCGTCGCGATAACGCATGCGCTGAATGTTTTCGTCGAGGTTGTAGGCTGTTCCGTGTTCATCCACATCGATTAGTTTGACGGTAAAGTCGGTGTCTTTGGCATCGGAGGATACGTAGAGGGTGACGTTGACCGGTCCGCTCACTTCGGTACCCTCGGTGAAGGGCGCGCTGGTGTAGACGAGGATGTCATTGCGCGTCTCCATCTTCTGTTGGTCCATGGAGCCGGGTATCAGAGCGTTACCTTCGCAGCAGACATTACCGCCGTAGGAGGGTACTGGATTCATAGGATCGTAAGTAAAGTGGTCAGAGGCAGTTTTCGTGGCAGGTGCGGACGTCAGCAGGCCGTCGCCGTAGAGGCTGTTGGCCTTCCCGCCGCCACCCAGATAGAACGTGCGCGTCGTGGAGCCCTCGGGCGGCCAGGTATTCGCGGTCTCCCAGCGATTCGCTCCCATCACGTAGTATTGGATTTTAGGCATGGTCTCAAGCACGTGATTGTCTTCGCCCTTGAGGAAGTGATCGAACCAACCATAGGTGAGTTTGTCCGTGTCGAGACGCACGTCTCCCATGTCGCGTTCGCCCACCACCGTATGGTCGCCAACGGTATAGGTGCCAAGCGCCGCAATTGAAAGATGTCGAGGGTCAGGAAGACCGCGGGTATAGCCGCAGTGGCCGGTCGGCGCGATTACAGCATACTGTTCGTTGGCGATATCAGGTCGGGCCGTTCGCCGCACAAAGTTGTAAGTGGCCAGGTTGGGTCCGATGGAAACGTCGTACCAGGACATGAACCACAATCCAGGCACGTTGATCTTCATGCTGTCGTTCCACAGGCCGCCCTTATACCAGGCCGGATCGTTGGGGGTTCGCTGGATCATCTTCCCGCCCGTGGCAACGGGCATGGGATCGGAGAAGATGCCCACGGGACCGCCAACCGCCTCGATGATGTCTTTTTCCGGTAAATGGCGGAGCGCGACCGACCAGTCGACAGGCGGGAAATGGTCCGCCAGATCAAACGACTTAGAAGCAAGAATCAGA
The DNA here is from genome assembly GCA_036269135.1 of Acidobacteriaceae bacterium. Classification (GTDB taxonomy): domain Bacteria; phylum Acidobacteriota; class Terriglobia; order Terriglobales; family Acidobacteriaceae; genus Palsa-343. The sequence continues at coordinate 133,720 of DATASQ010000022.1, read as the reverse complement.
TCTTTCCGCGAGCTGCCGGGCGGGAACATTGGCCGCACCTGATTTTGTTCCCCGTAAAGCCAATCGATGAAAAGCATCTGCACCGCGCCGCCCCGGTACCAGTTGCCCTGCTCGTAGTATGGGCCGACACGGCCTACGCCCGCGCCAAATCCCATGGGAATGAAAGCCGCGTCTGCCTGATTGCCCATGGCCGTGACGGCAAGTTGCCACTCCGCCGTGGAAGAACAGCCGATGGTGCCGACCTTGCCATTGGACCATGGCTGCGCTGCGATCCAGGAGAATTCCTCGTAACCATCCGACAACGGCGGCCCCAGAATGTCGTAATTACCCTGGGAAAAAAAGTGTCCGCGCTCGTTGATTTCAACATACGCATATCCCCGCTTCACGGCTTCCAGCTCGGCGGACATATCGCGAGGAGCACCCAGAGAGACGTCCCAGTAATTGAAGTTGTAGGGAGTACGAACAAAGATGGTCGGATATTTCTCCGCGTCGCCCCTCGGGTAATAGACGTCGGCCGCCATGCTCTTGCCGTCCTTCATGGGGATCATGACCTTGCGGTCGATCACCGCGATCTTCTCCAGCTGGTCCTCGGTAGCCGTTCGCGCAGCAATCTGCGCCATCTCTTCCCGCGTTCGAGGCTGTTGCTGCGCCGCGGCGCGTCCTGCCAGGGTAAAGAAAGAACTGCCGGCGATCAGCGCACTGACCAGTAGTCTTTGTTGCCGCATGCCCATCCTCCACAAAATTGCCGGTTGAAAGCTCGACTGGAATGCGTACGAGGGAAGCCAACAGATCCGATCATCCCGAGAAGCTCGCCCTCAGGTGCACCAGTCGCCGACGCTGAACTTTCCGTGCGGTAAGAGTGGGGCTGGCGCACGGATGGGTCAGCACGCCCGTCTCAGAATTCAATGACTCCCTTAATTTGCAGAAGCCTTGGCGAGTTATCTCCGCCCAGCCCCACTCCGTAGATCGAGCTGGGCGATCCAACCCCGCTTAGAATGTGCCCAAAGGTTGAATCCGCCAGATTGAAATCAGGAACGGCAAAATTAGGGTGGTTGAATACGTTATAAGCCTGCACGCCAAAGCCGAACTTCATGTTTTCTCGCCCGGGCAGAGCCGTCATCTTCATAAATCCGAGATCGGATTCGACAAACTTGGGCCCGCGAAACTGATTGAGCCCCTGATTGCCAAACCCGGTGGATGCCGACGAGAACTCGCCGGGGCTGAGACAGGCGGCTGTCGGATTGTTGCATGAAGGCACTTTTCCGCCATTGAAGTTGGCAAGAACGCCGTAGGCCGGTCCGGAGAGACTGGAGGCATAATTCTGACCGGCGAGAGCCGCATCGGTAGCGCTGTCGTACACCGTGAACGGAAAGCCAGAATGCAGGTACACGGTTTCCGATAGCTGCCAGCCATCGGTCAGCATCTTAGGTCGGGGAATGAATCTCGCAAAAGGAATCGTCCACACATAGTTGCCGGTAAATCCATTGCGGACGTCAAAGTTGGAATTTCCGTAGGACGCCTTAGCGTTGTAAGGGTTCTCGATGTAGCGGGGATTGGAGGTACCTATGCCATCCGTCAGGGAATGGCTATAGGTGTAGTTGGCCTGGATAACCGAGCTACCGAATCGATCCGCAAACTGGACGGTCGCGCCGTTGTAGCTGGAGACGAGGTTATCCTGCAGGATCGTGACCGCGCCGAACCGTGGATCGGGAGCAGTGGTCGGCAGCCCCGCGAATCCGCTGGCGTATGCATTTGCGGATCCGTTCTGCGCCCAGCCGTGGATGGAGTGATTCCCGACGTATCCGATCGTAGTAACTGCGTTCTTCCAGAGCCCGCGCTCGACCTCGAGGCTCCACTTGGTAACCAGCGGCTCGGGCATCTGCGCGGCCGACTCCTGAAGTTGTGGAGGCGAGAATCCGGGGACCGCGGCCTGGAACTGGGCAAGCGTGTAGCCCTGCGAGTATCCTGCGGAGAAGGCCGCGTTGTCATCGGCGGCCTGGCTGAACAGATTTCCGGGCTGGGTGGGAGCCAGCGGGCCGCTGCTGGCAACGAAGGTGTTATTCAGGGGAGCATTTTCCGCCTGGTTGAAGGCGACGTTGATGGGCACATTATCGTAGAAGAGGCCGATGCCGCCGCGCACAACTGTTGCCTTGTCGATGCCAAGCGGCTGCCACGCGAACCCAATGCGCGGCTGCCATTCCAATCCCTGCAGGTTATAGAGCCCCTGATGCAGACCCGTAACCATGGCTTTGTTGTAGGGGATTGAGGCACTGTGGCTGAGATCCGCGAAGGGTTCCACGGTTCGAGCGAAGCAATCGTGCTGGCAGACGGGATTGGTGGCATGGTCGAGGCGCAGCGAGAAGGTCAGGGTCAGCGTGTCTTTCGCCTTCCACTCATCCTGGGCGAAGAAACCCATGTGCGCCTGCGCTATCGGCTCCTCCTTGTCCGTTGCGTAGGCCTGGGTCAGCGTGGAATAGTCACTGCCTCCCGCGGCTACGCTGGCTTGATCGAGGCCGCCGTTGAAGAATGCGTCGACGGTATTGGGAACCAGCATCCCATTGGTGTTTGTATAGTAGCCGTTGCCCATATCGTAGCGGCTGAAGTCAACTCCGAACTTCAGCGAATGATTGCGGACGTCCTTGCTCAAATTGTCGGAGAAGTGATAATCGGTGAGCGCAAGAAAATAAGGGAAGCTGGCATCCTGGCCGCCGAGAGTGCTGAAGGTTCCATCGCCGAACACCATCTGGGTGGGAAACGCGGCCAGCGACGCCGGGAAATTCGGCGGCTCGAAGTAGATATGAAAGTGCTCGAGTGACGTATCGAACTCGTTGACCAAACTGGGGGAGAGCGTCGAAGTCCAGGAAAGCTGGCCTTCCTCTACCGACTGCGGGCTGAGAGCGTTAAAAATGGGGTTGATGGGATCGGTGTAAGTGGCCTGGGTTCCATTGTCGTATTTGAAGTGCCCAAAGACGTGATTGCTGGCGTTCGCGTTCCAGTCGACGCGGGAAGTGATAATCCACTCCGGATTGAAGTTGCCGGCGGTGGAGCGGTAATTGAGCGCGCAGGGCACACCGGGGCCCAGCCCGGTGAAACCGTTGCAGCCGAGCGGATCGGAACCGTTGCCGGGTACAGCGCGGCTCGCGCCCAGCGAGGAGTTATAGAGGTTGAATATACCGTTGCCGATACCGCTTCCGCCGCCGGGACAGGTGACCGAATGGCCCGCGGCATCCGTAAGGGTCAGGCCCTGGCAATAGAAAGGAATGGACGCGGTGAGACCTTTCGCCATCAGATTCTCGATGGTCGCCGCTTCAAACTGCTGGCTGGGAATCAGTGCCAGCTGGCTGGTGGGCAGCAAAATCCGCACGCCTTCAGTGTCGGCGAAGAAGAACAGATTGTCGCGCAGGACAGGCCCCCCAACGGAGGCGGCCCACTGGTTCGCATTCACAAATGGACGGGGCGTATCGCTCTGATTATTGAAATAGTCGTTGGCGTTCAGCGCGCGACCATTCCAGAAGTACTTGGCATTCCCGTGGAACGCATTGGAGCCGGACTTCGTCACGATGGTGTCGTTCGATCCGGCCAAATAACCAAACTGCCCCGTGTAAGCGGTGGCCGAGATAGTGACTTCCTGGACTTCGTTCAGACCCAGCAGCAGATTTGAGGAACCACCGTTGGTCGAGTTTCCTGCAGGGTCGATATCCTCCATCCCATTCGAAATGAGCAAATTGGAGTTAGTCGTCATGCCATACATGGCCGGAAACAGGTCGCCGGTCATCACGGCGCCGGGAGCCATTTGCAGGATCGCGTTGACATCGTTGCCCGGAACAGGAACCTGTTGCAACTGCTCCGTCTCCAGTGTCGTGGAGAGATTGGCGTTGGTGGTTTGGAGGGCCTGCGGCAGCGCGGTGACTGAAATGGTCTGAACTTTGCTTCCAACCGTGAGCCGGAAGTTGACGGTAGTGGTTTGTCCCACGTTGATAACTGCGCTCTGGGTCACGGCGGCAAAACCAGACGCCGCTACCGTGATGTCATACCGGCTGGGCTGGAGAATCGTGAACTGATACGAGCCTGACGCACCGGTTGTGGTGTGCAGCTCATCGCCGGTAGCCCGATTGGTGACCGTGACCACAGCGGTGGGTATGACTGCTCCGCTCGTGTCTTCCACTACGCCCGCGACGGCGCCGGTAACCGTAGACTGAGCTCGCGCGATTGACGGAGAGTTGAGGAAAGTGGACGCTGACAGGGCACAAAGGGCGACAAAGCAAAACCGTTTCATGTGACCTCGATCTGGGAAAAAGGAATGAACAACCTAAACGGCTCAGTTTGTTGATCTGAGCTCTCAATTCGGCGAATACACCAATGTGGCGAACAGGGATGACCGGCTCGCCCAAGCACACCGTGGCACGAGCCAAGTTTGTGAAGCCGGCCTATTGCCAGCCATAAGAAGTGAGTTCACGATGGTTGTCTGGCCGACCGTTGCCGCGGCGGTCTGCATCGATCCGGCGGAGACAGACAAGGAAAGAGAAATAAGAAAGCACATCCGCTGCAAAAGCTCCTCCACGGCAGCTACTTCCTGGAACTGGCTTATCCGACAGAAACAGGCCGTCGTTCGCACGATCGTTCCGTGCAAAGTGTTCTTACCTTGAGCTACCTTAAGACCAGGAAAATCCAGCAAACGATGCAGGATTGATTGGGGACCAGCCGCGACCAGGAGGCGTGGAGACTCGCAAGACTTATCTCACAGAATGAATTACCGGTCAACAGGATTTTACGAGTATGCGAGAGTCGTGCCTGTTTCGTTGCAAAGCTTCCGTTCGCGGATTCGTAGCCGCTGTTCCCAAAAATGTAGCTCAGTATGTTTACGACTGGAACTCATTTCGTGGTAGCGTGGTGAATCCCAAAATGACCGGTTACGAGTCGAAGTTGCAGTCCGGCGATTTTTGCATCGAGGTTGAACCCCGGTCTCGAGGTGAGATGTTTTTTGCACAGCTCGAGTTCCTTCGGATCGCGAGCTGTGCCGTATGCCTGGTCACAGGTTTCTCCTGTTTCTGCGTATCAGCGCAGGAAACCGCTCCCTCGTCAGGACCTGTAGTCGTGCAGCCCGGAGCGCCCGGGCAGCCCAGTAGAAGGCTGCCACCGTCGTCACGACCCAGCGTCCCGCCCGTTGCGCCGGCAGACGTGGAATTCATGCAGGGAATGATCATGCATCATGAGCAGGCGGTGGAGATGACGGCACTGATTGCGTCGCACACGAAGAACAAAAATGTGCGGTTGCTGGGTGCAAAGATCAGCAGTTCGCAGTCCGATGAAATTCGGTTTATGCAGCGATGGCTGGCCGCCCGCGGAGACCTGGTTCCGACGCAGATGCCGGGCATGCCGGGGATGGATATGTCAGGTAAGGCCATGGCGCCAATGCCGGGAATGCTGACGCCGGAGCAAATGGCCTCGCTGCGCAAGGCAAAGGGCGCTGAATTCGACCACCTGTTTCTGACGGGAATGATCCAGCACCATAATGGCGCGCTGATTATGGTTCGAGATCTGTTTGTCAGAGCGGGTGCGGGTCAGGACGCCGACCTGTTCAACTTCGCAACCGATGCGGACAATACACAACGGGCAGAAATAAGAATTATGCAAAACATGCTTGAGGAGGAACATTGAGTCGAGTGAAGAACACTGCTTTCCGTGCGGCTGGCATGGCCGCGATGGTTCTGTTTCTGAGCACAGGATGGATGCGAGCGCAGACGGCGCCGGCCGCCCCAGCCGCCCCAGCCGCCGAACCCGATCCGTTCGCAGCGGTGCCAGCTCCGCCCCTGCCGCCGGGGATGAAAGGATCGGATACGAGCGACCCGCGCTACACGCTGAAACCTGGGCTGTATGACGCGGGCGAAGCCGCGATGGGAATGAAGCATGTGGCGTTCCTGAAGAAACCCGACGCGTTTCAGATTACGGCAACATCGCCTGACGATCCGAGGGTGCAGAGGACACTGGCCCAGTTGGGGATCGGCGGGACGATGCATATCCCAAGATCGCTGCAGCCGGTCATCGCTCAACTGGCGTTTGCGAACTCGGACCTTGCGTTTCAAGGGAACCATCTGTTTCAGGGAAACTTTTACGGGATCAACATCTACGACATTTCGGATCCGGCCAGGACGGCGCTGTTGACGTCGCTGGTTTGCCCGGGTGGGCAAGGCGATGTGTCGGTGTACAAAAACCTCTTGTTCATGTCAGTGGAGATGCCGAATGGACGGCTGGATTGTGGCGCGCAGGGCTTTCTGCCGGATCCTGCGCCGGCCGCCGGATCCACGCCAACCGCCGGGTCCACGCCGGCCCATCGCCTTCCGTCGCCGCAGAAGGATCGTTTTCGCGGAGTGAGGATCTTTGATATCTCCGACATCAGAAACCCCAGGCAGGTGGCCGCGGTGCAGACCTGCCGAGGGTCGCACACGCACACGCTGGTGGTGGATCCAAGCGATAAGGATGACGTCTATATTTACGTCTCCGGGACATCATTCGTGCGCCAGTCGGAAGAACTGGCCGGATGCTCGGGCGAAGCGCCGGACAAGGATCCGAATACGGCGCTATTCCGGATTGAGGTGATCAAAGTACCGCTGGCGGCGCCGCAGAACGCCGCGGTGGTATCGAGTCCCCGCGTATTTATGGATTCGCGGACAGGTGCGCTGAACGGACTCAACAACGGCGGCACCCACGGCGCGGAGAAACCGGCCGACACGAACCAGTGCCATGATATTACCGTCTATTCAGCGATCGGGCTGGCAGCGGGAGCCTGTTCGGGGAACGGAATACTGCTGGACATCAGCGACCCCGTGCATCCGAAGCGGGTGGATGCGGTAAACGACCCGAATTATTCCTACTGGCACTCGGCTACGTTCTCAAATGACGGTACGAAGGTGGTGTACACGGACGAATGGGGCGGTGGTCTGGGGGCGCGATGCCGTCCGAATGATCCGAATATCTGGGGCGCGGATGCCATTTTTCACTTGAAGAACAATCAGCTGAGCCTGGCGAGCTACTACAAGTTACCAGCGGCGCAGGGAGATACAGAAAACTGTGTTGCGCACAATGGCTCGCTGATCCCGGTGCCGGGGCGCGACATCGAAGTGCAGGCCTGGTATCAGGGCGGAGTCTCGATCATGGACTTCACTGATGCGGCGCACCCGGTGGAAATCGCCTACTTCGATCGTGGGCCTATCGACGCCAAGACGCTAGTACTCGGCGGCGACTGGTCGGCGTACTGGTACAACGGATCGATCTACGGTTCGGAGATTGCTCGCGGGCTGGATGTGTTCGAGCTGACGCCGACGAAGTATCTCACACAGAACGAAATCGACGCTGCGAAGACGGTGCAGGTAAGTGAACTGAATGTGCAGGACCAGCAGAAGATCGTGTGGCCTGCGGAACTGGTAGTCGCGAAAGCATACGTAGATCAGCTTGACCGTTCACAGGCTCTGCCGGCAAAGCAAATCGCGGCTCTGAGGAAGGCGATTCACTCCGCGGAGAAGTCTCACCTGAGCAAGCGTAAGGTCGCAAAGCTGCAGGCTATGGTTCCGTCGCTGGATTCCAATGCCACGGCGTCTTCAAATGCCACCGATGCGAAACGGCTCCGGGCTCTGGCGGAGATTTTACGGAATCCAGCCGAAGGTCGCGCTTCGTCCGAACCGGTTCTTCGAGCAGATTGATCTCGGCGCGATCTCGAATGCAGCGCTCAGGTCACTCCGGGCTTTGAGATCGCTCCCTTGATCGATTTGATACTCGGCGATATTTGCCTGGCGAGCAGAGCTGCTGCAACGTTTAAATCGTCGGGAGCTATATCCGTTGGCGGTTTGGCCTGCATTCCCGGAACCAGGCCCCACTCCGGCGAACTCTGGCGGGCAGTCCTCGCGCACATACTTCGCATAGATGCGCGGGAACGTCCCATAAGCGCACCGATACACGTGCGGGGGCGGAGGGGCTTGCTTCCCTTCCGACGCAGGGCGGGGCGGATTGCCTGTCAGTTTCTTAGCGGAACAGCCGGTTCGCCATGCTGAACGGCGCCGCTGCTGACCGGCGCGTTCGCGGTCCAGGTTTCGGTTCGAACGGTCTGACGGTTGATCGATTCGAGGTCGAGGGCGAAACCAAGCCCCGGTTCGGTGGGTACCTGGATCGTACCCGAAGGATTTACTGTGACTTCCGGCTGGATAATGTCCCGGGTCCAATAGCGCCTGCTCGCCGAAACATCCCCGGGCAGAATAAAGCCAGGGAGCGACGACATAGCGATGTTATGCGCGCGGCCAATACCCGATTCGAGCATACCTCCACACCATGCAGGAATGCCCTGATCAAGACAGTACCGCTGGATTCGGCGAGCTTCGCTGTGGCCCGAAACACGACCCAGCTTGATGTTAATTACACGGCATGCACCAAGGTTCACTGCTGCCTGAGCGTCGCGGAGGTTATGAATGCACTCATCCAGGCAAATGGCCGTGGATAACTGGCTTTGCAGCGTGGCATGCTGGACAATCTCATTCCATGCCAGCGGTTGCTCAATATAATCCAGAGCGAATTCATCCAGGCGCCGCAGAATCTCGGCGTCTTCCAGCGTGTAAGCGGAGTTGGCGTCGACGGTCAGATGGATCGAGGGAAACCGGTGCCGGACGGCGCTCACAACATCCGCATCCTTGCCGGGCCGGATCTTGAGCTTGATGCGGCGATATCCCGCATCCAGTTCGAGAGCGATGCGATCGAGCAGGACCCTGACATCGTTATGAATACCGAGCGAGACCCCGGAATGGATTTCCGCCAGCGTGCCACCCAGCATGTGGCTCAGCGAAACCCCATTCGCCTCGGCACAGGCATGCCAGGCGGCGTTTTCCACTGCCGCCTTAGCCATATTGTGACCGCGCACAGGAGCCATTACGGCAGCGAGCTCGCCAGGGTCGTCAACGGTTCTGCCCAGCACCAGAGGAGCAAGAAAATCGCGCAACACCACCCAGGCGGTATCCGTACATTCGGGGCTGTAGAAGGGACCTTCGCCGGCCGTGACCTCGCCCCATCCGCTGCCCTGGTCAGTGATGAGTTCCACCAGGAGTATGCGGCGGTCATGAGTAACACCAAAGCTCGTCTCAAAAGGAGCGACGAGACGCATCGTTAATTCACGGGCAACAAGAGCTTCGAGTTTCACAGTATCTCCAAAAGATATGTATCCCGGCCCCGATCGGAAACAAATCCTGCCAGAGCATAGCCCCTGCTGAACCATTCCTGAAAGGCCTCGCGCATACGCTGCTGCTCCCCGGGATCCGTCCGCCGCTCACGTGCCGGCAGTTCGATATGCACGGCGTCGACGTTCGGTGCCGGCTTCCGGCCACTGAGTATCTCGGTCACGCGGGCATCTTCCAGCTGCCACTCGATCAGGATGCGATCCGTGGGCAAACCGGCATGCAGCGGGCTGCTCGTTTCGCCGTACAGATTGGATATATAGGTGCGCCCTATGCCCCCAAGGCGGGCAATGTTGAAATAGGCGTTGCGCGATTGCAGAGGATCGAAAGTCCACTGGATGGTACTAATCCCCCGGGCAAGGGCGTCGTCGCGCTGCGCGAGCTTCAGACGATAGCCGATTCCCTGATTCTGATACTCGGGCAAAATACCGACGCGGTGGGAATGAAGACATGCGGGCTTATCGGCGTAGAAGGCGAGAGCCATTCCGACCAGACGGTCCGCATCGTAGGCGCCGAAGATCTGGCCGATAAACCGGCTGGCAATGATCAAGATGGCGCAGGGGTCGACGTCGAGGTCGTGGTACCCCCAGATGGTGCGCTCGAGTTGTACGGCAGCGTCGAAGTCCTGGAGGCGGACCAGGCGCTCAATCCTGACGGTTGGGGGGACAACCGGCTTACTGAATGGCACGTAGGGAGCTCCTGGAAGGAATCACGGCAGCAATGCCACGTTTGTGGAACAAATGTTGCATGCCCGATCATGATGTCGCCGCACGCATAGGGTCACTCTAGGGCGAATTTCCACGACTGTCAATTGCAGTGCGGCTACCACAAAGGGACTGCTCGATTGCGATATTCCCGCCCGTCGGAAAGGCGGTGAACATGGAATAATTCTGTTGACAGACCCCCCGATGCGATACAGACTAGGCAAATGCTGTGCTACCGAGTGCAACGTATGTTGCCCATTCGGGGTCACCCGCGCAGAGCCGCTGACATGTCCCGGAAAGGCGCACGGAGGTTCCAGTTCTAAGCGCTCGACCGAATCCGAATCCGGCTTCTGCGCCTCCCCCGCGGCGAGAGCCTCGCCACAACCGCGACGGTCTGGCGCGCGAGCTGACCGCGGCCGATGGTTTTGCCATCGTGGCCGGATCCGTAATCGGTTCGGGCATTTTCCTGGTGCCCGGTGCCGTCGCGCGCGATCTCGGTTCGCTGCCGGAGGTGCTGGCTATCTGGACAGCAGGCGCCCTGCTGAGTTTCTTTGGAGCATTGTCGCTTGCGGAACTGGGCACTATGTTCCCGGCTGCCGGTGGCCTGTACGTGTATTTGCGCGAAGCCTATGGAAAGCCGATCGCATTTTTGTACGGCTGGGGCCTGGCCAGCATGATCCAGACCGGGACTATTGCCACGCTCGCCGCCGGTTTCATGCTCTATCTGTCCCAGTTAATACCGCTCTCGCCCCTGCAACAGAGATTGCTGGCGGTGGTTCCTGTTCTCGCGCTCACCGGCTTTAACCTGATGAGTCTTCATCGAGCCAAGCTGCTGCAGAACCTCTGCAACGTGGCCAAGCTGCTGGGCATAGCGATGCTGGGAGCGCTTCTCTTCTGGCGGGGACATGTCGCCATGCTGGACGCCAACTGGAAGCTCCCGGTACGCTCAGGCCCGCTTGAATTCGGCGCGGCGCTGATCGCCGTTCTTTGGGCGTTTGAGGGGTGGCACGTTGTTTCCTTTACTGCGGGCGAGTTCCGGTCCCCCCAGCGCGATCTTCCCCGGAGCCTGCTGTCGGGGACCCTGACCGTGGCAGCCATCTATCTGGGGCTGAACGTGGCATATTATGCGGTACTGAGCGCGCACAGCATCGCAGGAATGCCGAGCGCGGCGGCAGGCGCCATGCAGAAAGGCTGGGGCGATGGAATTGTCCGGGTTGTGTCTTTCCTGATTCTCACCTCCATTCTGGGTGCGATGAATGGAATGGTCCTTACCGGCCCGCGCGTGTATTACGCGATGGCCCGCGACAAATTGTTCTTCCCCTTTCTTGCGCGAACAAGCGAGCACACGCAGGTGCCGGTAGCCGCCATTCTCGCGCAGGGCATCTGGGCATCTCTTCTGGCCCTTACAGGAAGTTTTGAACAGCTCCTGACCTGTGTCGTCTTCACAGCATGGATCTTTTATGGCATGGCAGTCGCCGGGGTCATCGTGCTGCGAGTTCGATACCCTCACTTGCACCGGCCATTCCGAACTCCGGGATATCCGGTCGTGCCTTTGCTCTTTGTGGCTGCGGCTGGTGCCGTGGTCTGGAGCGCGGTCGCCAATACGCCGGGTCACGCACTTATTGGAATCCTCGCGATCTTGACGGGCTTGCCTTTCTTCCTCCTCTTCCGCGCCCGATCCAGGCGCGAGCAACCTGAACCTTCTGCCGTGGAGATTGACCGATGAACAACCTTGTTGGGATGACGTGCGCTTTTCTCTTTGCATTCACCTCCGCCACAGCGCAACCACAACAGGCGGCAGCAACGACCGGGACCTTCACTCAGGCTGTCCGAACGATCATGGACCGGTCCGAGTTCAAACATGTGAGCTTCGGCCTCGAGATCTACTCGCTGGACCAGAAAAAGGTGCTGTTCGCCCTGAACGGGAACAAGTATTTCACCCCTGGATCAACGACCAAACTGTTGACGATCGGTACGGCGTTGCACTACCTGGGACCTGATTTTCGATTTCACACTGCGGTCTATCGGACGGGGCCGGTCAAACATGGAGTGCTGTACGGCAACCTTGTGCTGGTGGCAAGCGGCGATCCCAATCTTTCCGATCGTCTGCAGAGCGACGGGTCGCTGGCCTTTGCCAATGAAGACCACTCCTACGGAGGGCACGATTCGAGGCTGATCCCGGGGAATGCGGCCATCGTCCTGCAGGAATTCGCTGACCAGATCAGGAAAGCGGGCGTCCGCGAAGTCCAGGGCCACGTGGTGATCGACGTGAGCCTTTTTCCTGAAGGAACCAGGGAGCTGGGCACCGGAATGGTCATTTCGCCGATCTGTGTCAACGACAACGCGGTCGATGTAATGGTCACAGCCGGTTCCGCTGCCGGCTCTTCCGCCACGCTGGCATATTCACTGCAGGTTCCCTATCTTCACTTTGTGAATAACATCAAAACGGGCGCCCCCGGTAGTCAGGCAGTTCCCGTCGATTCGGATACAGCCACGAATCCCGACGGTACAGAGACCGTCACCCTGACCGGGTCAATTCCACCGGATCAGAGTCCATATATATATGGATATCCCGTTTCCTCCCCGTCACGGTTTGCCCAGGCGCTCTTCACGGAGGCGTTGACCGGCGACGGCATTCGGATCAGAAATAAGAACGTCAGCACAGGGGATCAGAAGAACGCCTACACCCCGGATAATCGGGTAGCGGAGCACATTTCGGCTCCGTACGCCGAAGAGGCGAAGGTCACCCTGAAGGTCAGCCAAAACCTGCACGCCAGCATGACCCCCTATATCCTGGGAGCGCTGGTGGGAAAGGCAACGAAGGACATCGCAACGAAGGGCTTCTCGCTGGAGCACGACTTCTTCACGAAGGGAAATCTGAGCACAATCGGGGCCTCCCAGGGCGACGGCGCCGGGGGTGCGCTCTCCGCGTATTTCACCCCGGATTTCATGGTGCACTATCTGGCATTTATGTCTCAGCAGCCGGACTTCTCCTTCTTCAGGAGAGGTCTGCCGATTCTGGGACGGGACGGAACGCTTTTCAATGTCGAAACGAATTCTCCGGCCGCAGGAAAGGTGTTTGCCAAGACGGGAACGTTCGGCGCCTGGGACGAGTTGAATCGTCGCGTGATCATTTCCGGAAAGGGACTGGCTGGCTACACAACTACCGCCTCAGGAGAACCGGTAGCGTTCGCGTTCTATATGAATCATCTCGAGCTGCAGGATGAGAAAGCCGATCCGGCGGTAGTGGCCGGCGCCGCCCTGGGTGCGATTGCCTCGGCGATGCACGATCTGCCCATCGACCGCACCTCCTTCAACCAGCCATAGCAAGCCAGCAGCAGATGAACTGTACAAGGGGTAAGGAGCGCACGCAGAGAGCATCGGGCGGAGGGCACCACTGGAAATCCTGGAGCCTGCGGCCTGCAGCTACACGGAGGATCCTGAGCTGATGAAACAGCTGACAAGGATGGTGATCCAATTCTGAACCTTACGCTCAAATAATTGGCGGCCGGCATTCTCGAAGATCCCGCCGCCGGTCCGGAGCGACTAATCCGCTTACTCGTTCTGGAATAAGATGGTCTGCGGTTCCGAAGATCGTGACAGGATGAGTTCTGGAAAGGATATATATATCACGATGCCGGGCTCGCGATTGCAGGGTAAACTCTCGTCTCCCGCTGGGCTAACAGACTGGATGAAGGACCTAAGCCCGCGGCGGCGAGAACTGATTCGCCCCGTTCTGGAAAATCCACGGGAGTTTGTTCTGCTCAGCGTGCGGGCCGCTGCCGGACGCCTCCATACAGACCCGGCAACGGTAGTTCGCATCGTGCATCGGATGGGATTTGAAGGATATCGAGCGTTCCAGAACTTTCTGCATGACCTTTCGATCGCAAATGCCACCTCGCTGGAAGGTATGGAGCAGAATATCGCCCGTGATATCCCTGCCTATCTGGAGGCTACCCTCCAACAGGATATTCGAAACCTGAATGCGGTACGAACGAGTCTGGATCCCGCGCGGCTGGCATCGGTGGCGAAGCGCATCCATTCGGCACGGCGCATTCTGCTGCTGGGAGGCGACCTGGCCGAAAACCTGGTCCACTATTTCGAGCACCATCTGACGATCGTCGGTCTGCCGGCGTTAGCTGCCACCACCGTAGGGCAAACAATGCATGTCTCGAGGTCCATGGGCCGCGGCGACCTCGTGATCGCGATCAGCTTCCGCAGGGGACTTCGCCAAACCGTCGAGGGAATGAAGCGGGCTCGGCGGAACGGAGCCTATTGCATCGGGATCACAGGCACTCACGTATCGCCGATTGCTCGATTAGCCGATGAATACTTTGTCGCTCCGGTCGAGAGCCATTCCTACATCGATTCCTATGTGGCCCCCATGGCGCTCGCCAACATGATTCTGGTTGCCTGCGCAAACTACAACCGCCAAACCAGCCTGGCGTTTCTGCGCGAAGCTGCCGAAGAACAGCGGAATGGCTTCCGCTGGTATGAGCCGGATTAGAGCGGTGAGGGGCAGATGTCGGCAGAAAGCACGGCTCCGCAAGGGAAATCGCGGCTCAATGGCCGCGAAGATGAACCTGACTGTCGGCCTGGAGTGAGCGCGAGCCGACCGCCAGCCGCAATCGCCGCAGCTAGTCGAGGTAGGTCATGATTTTCGCATAGATCCCCGGGCTCTCACTCCACCGAGGCAAGATAGCCGGCACTTCTTCGAGGCGGACCGACGTACGAATGACGAGGTCTGCGGGGAATCGGTGCTGTTCCAGCATACGGATAACATCTGCGAAGTCTTCGGGCAATGCGTTTCTGGAGCCGCAGATGTCAAGTTCTTTCTGGACGAAGAGTTTCGTCTGGTAGGCAACCGGCTCGCTGGCGTAGCCGATGTATACGACCCGTCCGGCGAACGCGACGAGTTCGACAGCCGCGCGGTAGGTCTCGGGTACGCCGATCGCCTCAATGACCCCGGACGGGCCGGTTCCGCCGGTGAGATCTTTCAGGGCGGTGGCAAGATCCTGATGCTGCGAATTCACGGTATGGGAGGCACCAATGCGGCGAGCTATCTCGAGCTGGGTGTCCTCCACGTCGACGGCTATGACAGTAGCCCCGCGGAAAACGGCTCCGGCGACGGCGCCCAACCCGACTCCTCCGCAGCCAAGAATGGCGATGCTGTCGGAAGGCTGAACACCGGCGCGGGCGACGGCATGGAATCCGACGGTAAGCGGCTCTACCAGTGCGAGCTCATCCAGAGTGAGATCCGCACGGTATAGCTTCTCGATGGGCACCGCAATGAATTCCGCCAGAGCGCCGTCCCGCTGCACACCGAGCGTCTCATTATGCTGGCAGGCATTAGGCCGTCCCGCGCGGCAGGCGGCGCAGGCGTGGCATGCCGAATAGGGGGACAGGGTCACGTCCATACCGGTGGCGAATTGAGTATCGTTCCGGGTGAGATCGACGATTGTGGCAGCTACCTCGTGGCCGGGAATCCGCGGATAGGAAACCAGCGGATTCCTGCCGCGCCAGGAGTTCAGATCGCTGCCGCAAAGACCAACACGGCGGACGCGCAAAAGAGCATCGCCGGGGCGCACCACCGGCTCCGGACGCTCCTCTACAGATGCCGCTCCGGGGCGATGCAGGACGACGGCTTTCATCTTTCCTCCCCGCCTCTCCGGGAGGATGCGCGCATGGACACCCGACGAGCGCGCAGAGCGGAAGGACGATGGGACGCTGCTCTGAAATCATGATTCGCAGGCAGGCCGGAAGGCCACACCATATTAAACGCCGGAGCCAGAATCGTACGGACCTTCGCG
Organism: Acidobacteriaceae bacterium; assembly: GCA_036269135.1. Classification (GTDB taxonomy): domain Bacteria; phylum Acidobacteriota; class Terriglobia; order Terriglobales; family Acidobacteriaceae; genus Palsa-343. The sequence goes on along the minus strand of DATASQ010000022.1, from coordinate 117,994 downwards.
AGCAATGCGGGATCGAGTGGGGTGGCGAGCGCGCGCAGATTGCGCCTCACTTCCTCCATGCTGCGCATGCCAACCAGTGTCGTGGCGACCTTGTTGTAACCAAAACAGAACTGCAGGGCAATTTGAGAGAGGTTCGCACCGTGCTCGCGGCAGTAGCGAGAGGCCTTAATGCCGGCCTGCCGCACCTCGTCCGCGGCGGGATGCCATTCCGGAGCGCCGTGGCTGCTGAGAATTCCCATATGAAGGGCGGAGGCGTTGATAACCCCAATACCGCGCTCCTGAGCGTAGGGCACCAGGACACGGTCGAGATCGTCAACCAGCAGGTTATAGCGGCAATACGAAAGGATACTGTCAGGGGATGCGGCCTCGGCGACCCGCATAAGCATGCGGAGCATATAGCCGGTGATGCCAACGTAGCGGACCTTACCTTCCTTTTGCAGCGCCCACAGCGTGGGCAGCGTCTCTCCAACGATCTGCTCGATACTGCCAAACTCCACGTCGTGGACCTGATACAAGTCGAGATAGTCGGTGTGAAGCCGGCGCAGCGATTCCTCAATGCTGGAGCGAATGCGGCGAGGAGAATAATCGAAGGTATCAACGCCATAGCGGCCGCATTTTGAGGCGAGAATCACCTTCGTGCGGCGGCCCAGCAAAGCCTTGCCAAGACGCTCCTCGGCCAGTACGGGCCCGTAATAGGGAGCTACATCGAAGAAGTTGATACCGTGGTCGATCGCCAGATGCACGGCGCGCTCGCCTGCCGCTGGATTCACCGGTCCGAAGACGTCGCCCAGCGGAGATGCCCCAAAGCCCAGCGTGGAAACATTCAACTCTGTGCGGCCAAGCTTGCGATATTCCATGAATACGTCGAAAACCTTTCTTCTGGCTGGATCCCCGGCTGCATTCGTTCGGGGTAGGGCCTCGGCTGATGTCTGCACCGGCCTGAGGCACAGTTAGTGATAGTCGCTGGTATGTGCCGCTGCGCCGGCCGCCCAGGAAAGGTCCTCCAGGAGACACATACCTACTGATCATGCACCACGTGGGGGCTCGGCAGACTGGAACGTAACTCCGCGACAGGCACAGCTTTCCATGAGGTAAGTTGCTGCTTGACCCATTGGGCATTCTGGCCGGTGTGGCACAAAAGACAAGCATTCGGACTGTCGCTCTTTCCAAAGCGCAGAGTCATCTCAGCGTTGGGGATGTCATCGATGCGATGCGTGCGCGCCTCGAAGCCGAGGGCATCCATGATGCGCGGCATATGACAGGAAACGCACTTGCTCGCCTCCGAACCTGCAGGGTGGTGCGAGTGCGCGGCCAGTCCGGAAGAATCCGCAAACTGCACGTGACAAGCGGTACACATCAGATTGGAGCTGTCTCTGTATTTGAGTGAGGTGGTATTAGACGCGAAGTCGTGCCCATGGGGATCGTGGCAACTGGTACACGCGATGTGGCCCAGGCGAAAGCACTTCGAGCGCTTCAGGGACTCCACAATGAAGGTGGTTTGGGCAAAGCGGCCATCCTTATAGAATGCGCGGCGTGTGAACTCCGTGAAGGGGACGCTGCGGTTGACGCGGAAGAAGGTGCCGGTGCGGGAGTAGTTGAGCTCGCCGCCCGGACCGGCGTTGCGAATAGCTGACTGACTGTGGCATTGGGCACAGATCTTCACCGATTCCTCGTTATCCAGGGCGCGAAAATCGACGGGGGGATCGATGGGGGTCCGGTCGCCGCCCGTACCGGATTGCATGGCGGTGACGTGAGCCGCGGATGGCCCATGGCACATCTCACAATCGACGCCGGGCTCCCGGAACACGAACTGCGGCGAGCCGGGACTTCCCTCCCCCACGATGCGGAACTGGCTGGTGTGGCAGACCGCGCAGTGCGTTTCGTAGCGGGTGGCATCATCCAGCCTTTCGAAGTTTTCTACGGAGTCCCGCTCGCTGCCCGGACCGTCGATCGATTCCCAGTAATTAAGCCATTTGCCGGTGCGCCGGTTGAACTCGAGGGGCAGCACGTGAATCTCGCCGTTCCCAAGGCGAGTGGCATAGGCTTGCTGCCATTTGGAGCCGATAGTGAAATCCACGCGATAGGCGTGCCACTCGCCATCGGCCTGAAGTAATTCGAAATAGGGACGGCCGGCGCGCTGCACCATGCGGGCGACCACAGGACCGGCACTCGAGGACGAATCGCTGAAGCGGCCGTGAAGATATTCGGGGTGCTCGCCTCGATGAAACACCTGCCCCGCGCTGAAATCGCCGATGATGTTGGCGGAGGCATAAGGGCGCAGCATGCGGGCCATGCCGGTGGACTGCCAGTTCTTGTAGACGCCAGCGTGACACTCACTGCATGCGGCCGAACCCGCATAGTCCGGCAGTGCGCGCGGCCGACACGACGTCGAGACGTGGTCTGGGACGCGCGTCGGCTCGTCAGTAAGGACCGATTCGCTTTCGACCTGCTGCAGAAACTCGCCGAAGGTGGGCGGCTTTTGCCAGGGCAGCATTAAATACATCTGTCGCAGGCTCTGGATGGCGCGGGACGCATAGTGGCCGTTGCTCCGGATCAGCTGCGCGAAATCGTATGCAGCCTCGCGGGGCTGGCCATGACTTAGTTCCGCCACGGCGAGCACATAGACGATCTCCTCGTCCGACGTATTCAGCGCATGCGCATGCCGCAGCGCAGCAATGCTGGCGCCAAGCTCTGCACGCTGCGACACAGGGGAAGGTTCCTGCACGCTGCGTTGCAGCTGAGCCCGTCCGATCGCGAAATAGGCGAGCGCCTCCTGGCTTCGTTTGACTCCCGGCCATGCGCGTCCGGCGATGGAGCGAGGGCGGTCGAAGCGATCCAAATACAGAAGCGCCTGCTGCGCATCCGCAAGGGCCGCATCATTCCTTGACACCTTTGCCTCCGCGTCCGCGACCGCCGTCAGGAGGAGAGGCGATTCCGGAAGCATTGCGAGAGCGTCTCTGGCATATCGCAGACCTCCGGAATCGTCGCCCAGATCGAAGCTGGCACGGGCGGCCATGGCGAGGGCCTGCTCGGTGAAGGCCGATTGCGGAAACCGCTTCAGAAAATCCCTGGCCGCCGAGAGCCCGCGCGTGGCATCCCGCTGACGAACCATGCGCAGGAAAGCTTCGCGCTCGGCCAGGTTGGTAATCTCATCCGCAATGCTGCCGCCATTCCCAGGATCGACTCCGTCGGATAGCGGAGCGTATTGACAAAAGCCGACGGCGGCAACGAGCAGTACCGTGCCTGTTGCGCAGCCCACCGTCCTTAAAGCCCGGAACGCTGCTCCCCCGGAGCTTCCTGCCGCACAAACGTGCAATCGACGCAACGCCGGAGAAATTGCCGCCATGCGCCGGCGGAAGGGCGCATAAAGCAGAACCAGCCATCTCCAAACCGCTTCGCGGCTACCTCCGGGATGAGAGTCGTACAACAATCCAGATCATTCCCATCTCCTCTCGGCCGGTGTTCGACGGACCAGGAGGCGTGACTGAACTGCGCACCGGTCGCCGGCTGTCCGCCGGCGGCCGCCGCTCAGAACTCAAACTTCAACCCTAGCTGCAGTTCACGTGACGTGTTGGCTGTGCTATTGACGGTTCCGAATGAAGAGCCGCTGTTGAGATCGGCGATGGGATATCCAAGCACTACGTTGTTGAACAGATTGAAAGCTTCGGCGCGGAACTCCACTTGCCGGCCATTCTCAATCGGGAAAAGTCGGAACAAAGAGAGATCCAGATTCCAGTCCCCGTTGGTACGCAATGAATCGCGGCCGGCCGTTCCGAACGTATATCCAGCCGGAACCGTGTAAGCAGCTGTGTTGAACCATTCCGCCGCCGATCTCTTCGACAAATTGGGATTGCCGATTACATCTGCGGTTTCGTAGCCGCCCGTGTTTCCAGTATTGGCGATGTCGCTGCTGATATAGGGGGTAAACGGCAAGCCGGAGCGGGCAAAGAAGATGTTATTGATTTGCCAGTTGCCCAGGATGTAGTCGGCGAGCGGACTGCCGGTGGAGAAGCGGTATCCGCGGCCGAGCGGCACATGGTAGAGCGTATTAACGGAAAGCACGTTTCGAAGGTCGGTTCCGGCGACAGAACGACTGCCGTAAGAACCTGGATGGTACGGATCCTGGGGGACACCACCTTCACCGTACCAGCCATCGGTGCCGACATTGATGGACTTGGACCATGTATAGGCGACCGCGTAAGACCAGCCATCGTGAAAGCGCCGGTCTACCGAAGCCTGCATGGCATTGTAACTCGACGAGCCGACACTATGATCCCAATAGGTCGCCGCCATATATGGATACTTGGCACGCGCCTGCGGGTCGCCCGGTCCCGGAGTCAGCGCCGTGTTGTAGTAGCCGCCGACGTCGAGCCGCTTCGAAGCCGAGCCGACATAGTTGAGGGTTGCCGTCGTGGTGGGACCCAGCATGGTTTCCACGCCGACGTTCCACTGGTAAGACATGGGATTCTTGCGGTGCGGGTCGTAGAAGTAGTCGACCTGGTTGAAGGGAGTTGCTGCGGGAAAGAGGCTGGCGTTCCCGGCACCAAAGGGATCCTGTGCGGTTACCGTAGGCGTGGGGGAGGTGCTGCTTGGGTAATTTAGATTATTGGCAATTTCCTGACCGATATCCGGCCACGCGCCTTCAATTGCCTGTGCAGTCTGGTTGACTGCGGCCCAGTTATCGTAGACGATCCCGAAGGCTCCGTGGAGCACGAGATCCTTCGTTATCCGATCGGCGACCCCCACGCGCGGCCCGATATTGTCATAGGTATTGTAGGCAATCGTGCCCCGCGGATCGACCACGACGTGATCCGGCAATGTACCGCTGCCCGGGATGCAGGGCGCATGACCGCGCGCCGCGCAGGTCGGGGGGACGTCCTGCAGGACGTAGGTGCCGTTGGTGAAATCCACATCACCTGTTTCCGGACCGCCCTCCTGGCCTACGGTCGCCGCCGTTCCATATCGAGGAATGAGAGTCAGATCGTAGCGAAGTCCTGCATTGAGGGTAAGAGTGGACGTGGCCCGCCAACTGTCCTGCACATACGCGCTGAAAACGCCGCCGGGGCGGGTCTCCTCATTCACGTTCCGGCGGCTGGCATTATCCGGCACGTTCAGGACGAAAGAGGCTATGGGATCGCCGGTGTTCACGGTATCCATCGGATTCGTATCTCCCGTTTCCGGGGCTGCGAACCCGATGGTGGGGCCGGCAATGGGGCTCGCAAACACATTCGTGGTAAAGCTGACCCCGCTGTGCAGCTCATTCGTGCCGATGAGTTTCGTAATATTGGCGGAGTATTCGGAGCTGTCAGTGGCTTTGGGAGTCAGATAGATACTCTCGCCGCCACTGGCGAAGTCCGTGATGCTCAGATAGGGAACGAGGTTGATGCCTCCAACGGCGCTGAAGCCTCCGGCAAAGCCGGACGCAAACCCCACGTCGTTGAATACGGAGGTCGTGGGCTTGGTGTACCGTACCGTGTTGTTGTCCTGGACGGTGACATGCGCATAGTGAATTTCGCCCGTCATGGTGGGCCCAAAGACGTGGACATAGCTGCCGCCGAAATCTCGCGCAGGAATCGCGGTGATACTAGGCAGGCCGGGTACGCCTCCGGACGTTGTGACGGAACTGTTGATAAAGCTGTAGCGGAAGAAAGCTGAATCGTTCGACCCAACCCGTTCGTCAATGCGGATGTTGAACTCGTTCTGGGTTTGGGTGGTAGGGGTCGTATCGATGGCATTATCGCCATTGCTGTCAAAAACCGGGCCGGCAGCAGGATAGGTAAATTTAGCAAAGTCGACCATACGCTGGTCGATCATTCCGGACGGGATCTGGTTGCCGGGAAATGGGTCGCGAATGTACTGGCCCGGATGGTTCGGATCGGGACGAGTTGAATTGGGATTGTAGATCTGCGTCGGCCAGTCGCTCTCATCTCCCGCCAGCTGGGCGTCAGTGGGCACGCGCAGGGAGATATTGCTGGTCTGTGTGTAGTGAAAGCCCTGGTAAGCGCCGAAGAAAAACGTCCGATTCCTGCCGTTATAAAGGCGAGGCAGGAGAACCGGGCCGCCAACCGAGCCGCCAAATTGATTCTGGTTGTACTCAGCCTTTTTCGCGCTCGGCGGAAGAAAGTAAGTCCGGGCGTCAAAAATGGCGTTGCGGGCAAATTCCCAGCCGGAGCCGTGGAGTTCATTAGTGCCCGACTTCGTAACGACATTGATAACCCCGCCCAGGACCGCACCGTATTCTGCGCTGTCGGTGTGGGAAACGACCTTGAACTCCTGGATGGCGTCAATAATCGGCGGCACCGCATAGGTGCTGACGAAGCTGCCGTAATCATTCAGGCCGTCCGCAAGGAAGAAGTTGCTGCGATTGCTCTGGCCGTTGATGGCGGGAAACGAGAATGAGGAGCCGATGGCCACGGGTGCGGCGAATCCTCCCGCAAAGCCGTTCATGCTGTTCTGTCCCGTACTGACCGGGGCAACGCCAGGAGTGAGTTCCAGCAATTGGGTGAAGTTTCTGCCATTGAGCGGGAGGTCCTGCACCTGCTTGGTAGTGATAACCGTACCAAGATTGGCGCTGGAGACTTCAAGCTGGGCAGCATTGGCCTCCACCTTGACTACCGACTTCTGGGAGGCCACGGCAAGCTGCACGTCCACAGTCGCGGCCTGACCCACGGTGAGGGTGAAGGCCGGGACAACGGTCTGCCCAAAGCCGGCCGCCGTTACATGAAGAGCATAATGGCCCGGCACGATGCTTTGAATCGCATAGGTGCCCGCGCTATTGGAGACGGTTGTGCGGTTTACACTCGTATCCAGGTTAATAAGGCTGATGGTCGCGCTGGGGACTACAGCGCTCTGGGGATCCCGAACCACGCCCGTCAGCGAAGCATTCGACACCTGCGCAAACGCTCCTGCCTGCGCCAGAAGCGCAAGGACGGCCAAGAGGCATACCCAACAACCGATCTTCGGCAGAGCTCGGCGACACGCTCTAATCATTTCTCGCTACCTCATTCGTCCAAGTCGTGATTGCAATTGCAGGAGCCTTAGAACAATCGAATCGCATGATTCACAGCTGTTAGCGAAACAATCGCGCCCGGGCGATGGTTGCGGGAGCTACAGCGAACGCTGCTGGTGTCTTGTACCGTCCGGAACCCGGGATTTCTCGAACTATACGGAGACTGGTTTGCTCTGTCAAGGGTTCTCTCTTCTACTTTAGCGGTTTCGCTATGACTGTTCGAGTGCGCGCGCCCAATTGACCGGACGACAATCGGTCGGATCGCTCACGAAAGCGCGCACTATGGTGCGTGTGAATCCCCCGCCGCCTGCGGTCGCGCCTCAAAAGAAGATTGTTCAGCGCAATGGGTTCATGGCGGACCGCACCCGGGCGGGCGACTTGCGGTTTGGCAGAATACCGGATACCGTTACGCTGTCCAGTGTGTCTGAAGCCGAGCGCCGCGAGCCCGGTTCCGGCGGCAAGCGCAACGCCGTAGACGTCGGCTGAGCACTCGGATGCAGGCAAGCTCTCTCGATAACAGTCGCTGAACACCAGGGTGATGCATGGCTGTCCGGATGAAAGACATCGCGAAAGATCTGGGAATCTCCATCGTCACGGTGTCCAAGGTTCTGCACAATCACACCGACATAAGTCCGGCGACCCGGATGCGCGTTCTGCGGCGGATGAAGGAGCTGAATTATCAGCCCAACCTCAACGCTCAGGGACTCGCTTCCGGACATTCCTACATGATCGGGCTGATCGTCCCGGACCTTGTTCACGCCTTCTTCTCCGAAGTAGCCAGGAGTCTGGCGTACACCATTCGCCAACGAGGTTTCGGGCTGCTGATTTCCTCTTCCAGTGAAGATCCGCAGTTCGAGCAGGAGGAGATCGCGCTTATGATTCGCAGGCGCGTCGATGTCCTGATTGTGGCAAGCTGTCAGCCGAATTCGCGCAGTCTCCAGAAGGCGGCCGAGGAATTGCCGCTCATTCTGCTCGATCGGCAATTTTCAGACTTCCCAACGAGCTTCGTCGGCACGAACGACGTTCTTGTTGGCGAACTGGCGACGGAACACCTGATCCGGACCGGCTGCCGCCGGATCGCCCATATCGGGGGTACCATGACCAGCACCTCCGTGCATCGTCTGCAGGGGTATATGAACGCGCTGCTGCGCCACCACTTGCCGATTCGCGACGAGTATATTATTCGCCGTAAGCGTGCGGACGAGGCAGCCGACAAGTCCGGCTGGCAGGCCATGAACCGGCTGCTGCGGCTGTCTCCGCGGCCGGACGGCGTGTTCTGTTACAACGACCCCGCGGCGGTTGGGGCGATGAATGCGGTCATTGCGGCGGGACTTCGCATTCCGGACGATATTTCGGTGATCGGGGCGGGCAACATCCGGTATGCCGAGTCCTTCCGCGTTCCGCTGTCGTCGGTAGATGTGCCGAGTACGGAACTCGGGGAACACGCGGGAAAGCTGGCGCTCCAGCTGGCAGAGAACGCCAACCCGCCGCGGCCACGGTTCATTCTGGTGCAGCCGAAACTTCTGCTTCGCGAGTCCTGCAGGCGGGAATCGGGCACGCGGGGGCCGGCCGATCCCGACCGCCACGATAGAAAAAAGGACCAATCTCGATCTGCGGCAACTCGTAATTACAAGCGCAAGGTGGGGGTCCGCGCCCAGGATGATAATCCAGGAAGCGCTAAAGAAGTATAATATTGTGGTTGACGGCGGCTTTCCCAGGCGTCTATAGTCGGCGCGTGATCAGTCGGCTCGACCAGCCTGTCCCCGGTTTCTTCCGCCTCTTCAGAGAATCGAGCTGCCTTTCGTGGTGAGATGTTTCCAGATCGATCGTGGGGACAATGTCGTCACACTTCTGGACCACGCCGAACCGGACACAGCGGCGGCGATTGTGGGCGAACAGGCGGGCGGCACCATGATTATTCGCGAGGTTGTTGCGGCAGGGCATAAAGCAGCGCTGGCCGATATCGCTGCTGAGAGCCCGGTCATCAAATACGGTGTCGTGATCGGCATCGCAAGCGCGTTCATCCCCGCCGGGCGATGGGTTCATCTTCATAACTGCCGAAGCCAGGTAGATAAGCGATCGAGCGGGCTCGACCTGCATTCTGGCTTGGCGCGAGATACTTCCTATGCATGAGCGGTGCCTGCAAGGATACCTTCGCGCTGACGGTCGTAAGGGGATTCGGAACCTGACTCTGGTTCTGTATACGGTCGAATGTGCGAGCTTTGTAGCTCATGAGATCGCGCGAGGCGAGGACGACGTTCACGTGATCGGGTTCCCCGGTTGCTATGACAACGCCTATGCGATCCGAATGATGCTGGCTTTCGCGACTCATCCTAATGTGGGCGCCTGCTTGGCTGTGGGCCTGGGTTGCGAGTACACACAGCCGCGCGCGATCGCCGAATTTGCAGCCGCTTCGGGGCGCCCCAGCGAGGCTTTTTACATCCAGGAACTGGGCGGCACACGATCCAGCATTCAGTACGGCAAGGAAGCACTGGGGCGGCTCGGGCAGCAGCGCGATGCACATATCTCGCGCGTCGCTATGTCGCTGCGTGACCTGGTCGCAGGCGCCGAGTGCGGAGGGTCGGACGGAACATCGGGGCTTGCCGGCAATCCGGTTGTCGGACGCTTCTTCGATCGTCTGGTCGGCGAGGGAGGAACCGCCATCTTCGAAGAGGTTGTGGAGATGATCGGCTTGCGGAACTTACTGGTTTCGCGCGCGGTCTCGGCCGAAGTGGGCGCAGCTCTCCAGGCCACCTACGATAAGTCGGAGGCGTACTGCCGGTCGGTACGGCAATATTCCGTGTCCCCGGGCAATTTTGCCGGAGGCCTCACGACAATTGAGGAAAAGAGCATGGGCGCATTCGCAAAGTCAGGCACGGAACCCATTCAGGGAATTCTGCGAGTCTCGGAGGCGCCCCCGAGGCCAGGACTCTGGTTGCTCGATTCGGTGCCGGACGACCACTTTATGCAATTCGGGTATACGAATCCAAACGACACTGAGGGCATCATGGACCTGATTTCGACGGGCGCGCAGGTTTTGCTCTTCGTGACAGGGCGCGGAAGCGTGATCGGTAGCCCGATCGCCCCGCTGATCAAGATCACAGGAAACTCCGACACGTTCGCCCGGATGGAGGAAGACATTGACTTCAATGCGGGACGGGTGCTGGACGGAAACCTCTCCCTCGACGCGGCAGCCGAAGAACTGAAGCAAATGGTTATCGACGTGATGGCCGGTCAACGCACTAAGCCGGAGGCCCTGGGACACCGGGAATACTTCTTGATGTACAAGCACCAGAACACGCCCTCACTGGAGACCGGCTGCCGGGCCTGAACCCATATCCTGCGCAGCCCCGAAGACCGGCTGCGATTCTTCCTCCACTGCGAAAGGGTGAGCCTTCGTGAGTTCGATCACTCCTGATCCTGCGCAACAGGGAGAAACTCCCACTACTGCCAGGCTCGTTCCCCGCGAACTGCTCATTCCTTTCATTCTGGTCACGGCGCTTTTTTTCCTGTGGGGTATTCCCAACAACCTCAATGACATTCTGATCCGACAGTTTATGAAGGCCTTCGAACTCGGCCGAATGCGAGCGGGGCTGGTGCAGTCGGCCTTTTATCTCGGATACTTTTTGCTGGCAATTCCCTCAGCGCAATACCTGCGCCGCTACGGCTACAAGGCGGGATTCGTAACAGGCCTTGTGCTGTTCGGATGCGGCACGTTCCTGTTCTGGCCGGCAGCGCTCATCAGCCGCTACTGGTGTTTTCTTTTGGCTCTGTTTGTGATGGCCGGCGGCCTGGCTTTTCTGGAGACGGCATCGAACCTCTTTATTGCTCTGCTGGGCCGACCTGAAACCTCGGAGAGGCGCCTGAATCTGGCCCAGGCGTTTAATCCTCTGGGTTCAATCACGGGATCGTGCGTCGGTACGGTCTTCATTTTCTCGGGGATCGAACTGAGCCCCGCGCGAGCGATAGAACTGCGCGCCGCCGGACGTTACGATCTGTACCTGCATCTGGAAACGCTTCGCGTGGTGCGGCCGTATGTTGCCCTGGGACTGGTGGCTCTGCTTTGGGCGGTACTGATTGCGATCACGCACTTTCCGCCGCACGACAACCGGCATGAGCCGGCAGCGGGGCCGCGTGCCCTGACGGGACTGCTGCGCAGGCGGAACCTGATGCTGTCCGTCATGGCGCAATTCTTCTACGTCGGCGCGCAGGTCGGTACGTGGAGTTACTTCATCCCTTACGTCGAGACCTACACCGGGCACTCCGATAAGTTCGCTGGCTACCTGCTTACCGGTACGCTGGGCATGTTTGCGGTGGGGCGATTTACGTCCGCCTATCTCATGCGGTTCGTTGCTCCTGCCAGGCTGATGAGCGGCTTCTGTGTGGTCAATATTGCCCTGGTGGCCGTAGCCATTCTGCATCCGGGTTGGACTGGAGTATGGGCAATTTTTGTTACCAGCGCTTTTATGTCGCTTATGTACCCGACGATCTTCGCCCTGGGGGTGCGGGGACTCGGCGCAGAAAGCAAGCTGGGGGGCTCCTTGATTGTGATGGCAATTATTGGCGGCGCTGTGTTAACGCCGCTGATGGGCCTGATCGGCGACCGTTCCCACGCACTGGCCTGGGCGTATGCGGTGCCACTGCTCTCCTATTGCGTGATTGCTGCCTACTCGCTCACCTCACCGAGTCGAGTGAAGGCCGAGTGCTTGAGAGCGGGGAGCGGGACAGCCACTCCGAGCATGGTGGGCAGCGAGCTTTGAGTAACTCCCTATGAGGCTCGGAGCTGTCCTGAAGCTGCGGTCGGTGCCTTCGAGCCATATCGCGCCGCACATCAGGCTGTGTGGCCGGAGGTCCCGAAAGCGGTGTCGGATTCCCACCTTCGCAATTACTCCATTTATTACACGGACGGATGGCTGTTCAGTTATTACGAATACGACGGGATCGACTATGAGAGCGACATGGCAAAGATGGCCGCCATTCCTGTAGTGCAACGCTGGTGGAAACTAATGGAGACGCTGCAGGATCCGCTGCCGACCCGCAAATCCGGTGAGTTCCGGGCAAGTATGAGGAGTTGTTCCACCTGGACTAACCTGGCTCGTCATTCGTCTCGCAACGAAGCTGGCGCGGGTGAGCCACCCGGGTCCGGGGTGAGAAAAGAACAAGCGAGTTCAGAACCCCGTCGTAGCGCCGCCATCCACAGGAAGCACAGTTCCGGTCATGAAGCGAGCGGCCCGTGAACAGAGATATACGGCCGTCCAGCCGATGTCTTCCGCATCGCCCATACGCCCCATGGGAGTCCGATTGAGAATCCGGCGGCGGCGGTCGGGGTCGCTGGCGAGAGCTTTGTCAAGCATTTCGGATTGAATCCACCCCGGGGCGATGGCGTTGACGCGGACGCCTCGGCTCGACCACTCAGCGGCGAGAGCGCGCACCATACCGGGCAAGGCCGCTTTCGCCGCCGAATAGGCGACCACCTGCGGCATGCCAACAAAGGAAGTGACGGACGCGATGAAAAGGATGCTGCCCTCGCCCCGAGCCAGCATCCTTCGCGCCGCATCCCGACTCAGGGAAAATCCCCCGAAGACATGGGTTGCGATAACCGCCTGGAATTCGTCATCGGTGGTATCGAGCGCCGGCTTCTTCAAATGGATGCCAGCATTGTTGACGAGGATATGGAGAGGGCCGTGCTTGCGCTCAGCCTCCGCGATGAGCGCTCCGTTTTCTCGCAGCCGACTAATATCCGCCTGAAGCCAGGCGGCTGCGGGACCGAGTTCAGCCACCGCGGCTCGCAAAGGCTCCGGACGGCGTCCGACAAGGGTGACGCGCGCGCCCGCACTGACGAAGCAGCGCGCGATTCCGAGTCCCAGACCCGTCCCACCGCCGGTGATCAGAGCGTGCTGATCCCGGAGAGAGAATATATCGCGGACATCGGCCCTGGTTGCAGCTGAATTCTCTTTCGACACATTGCCTTTCTTCAGAGTGGACTGCGCGAGCTGACTTATTCTGGAATCACAGAATCCCATGCTTTCTGAAGGCTTCTGTACTCGGCATACCTGCCTCGATTTCGGCGCGCACGACCTTTTCGCCGCGGGCCTTATCGAGCGCTCCGGCTATGACTTCCCTTTCAGCCTTACGCGGGATCACCACCACGCCGTCCAGATCACCAAAGACCAGGTCCCCGGGCTCGATCCACACACCTTCAATCTCGATTGGGCATCGATAGGCAGCAACCTGGGTCCGTACTGCAGAATCCTGAGCATAGCGGCCGCGGCTAAAGACGGGCCAGCGCTGTGAGAGCACCTGGGGCGTATCGCGATGGAATCCATTAATGACCGCTCCCGCCGCTCCACGCGTCCGAGCTGTGGCCGTGAGGATTTCTCCCCAATATGCGCAGCGCATCGCGCCGCCCGAGGCTATGTAGATCTCTCCGGGTTCGAGTTGGTCGAGAGCCTCTGTGAGCAGACCGAACGGCTTTGCCTGGGGCCCGTACACATCAATCATGACCACCGGCATCGCGCGCCCTGCCAGCTTCATCTCCGGTAACATCGGCTGCACGGATGGCGGAAGGAACCGGTGGAAATATCCCAGAGTATCCAGCAGATCACCGATGACGGGAGTGTAGAGAATCCCCGTCATGGTCTCGAACAGCTCCTCATCGTTGCCATACTCCTGCATACCCTGACCTCCTTCGCCGCGGGCGCTGTATGATGCGATCCGTCGCGGGACGACGACGCAAGTCTAATGCGGCTCCTGGCGAAGCTGCCCGTCAACCTGCTCAAAGGTGAAATTGAGAATGGGGTAGACAGACCAGTCCGCATAGTCGAAGTGCCACCACTCGTATTCGTAGACTGTGAATCCCTGGGCCTCCATCGCCCTGCGCAGGAGATCGCGCTGCCATCGTTGGCGTGATGTCCCGCCGGGATAGAAAGGATAGGAACGCTCCGACATCTCGTCGTAGCCGCCCGTCATAATCAGAGGCTTGCCGCTGGCGAGACTGTAGAGGGTCAGATCCACAGCACAGCCGCGATTGTGACGCGATCCGGCAGACGGGTCGGCGACGAACTGCTTCTTATCGTCCGGAGTTCCATCCCAAAACATCTTCGTAACATACCAGGGACGGTAGGCATCGTGGATCAGCAGCCCGTATCCCTGCTTCTCCAGTTGCGCCGCGGCACGGCCCAGAGCTTCGGCTGCAGGCCGCTGCATGAAGGCGCGAGCCTCCGTGTACATCGGCGAGGAAAGAAAGTTGCGGGTCGTGGCATAACGAATGTCCAGATGGATCTCCGGATCGAACCGAGTGACATCCACCAGATCGGGATCGCGGTAGTAGCCGCTCTCTTCCGGAGGGGTCGCGCGAAGCGCCTCGGCGCGCAACTGATCGACGGGCCGTACGGGAGTAATCTGAAAGATCTCGCCCGGAGCATTGGTATGGCGGCGGGGAAACACCACCGCGCCCACCTTGACGCCCGTCACCTTCCCCGCACTATCACGCAGGATGGTCGCCTCTTCACCGCTGTAGAGGCCGTGGTCGGGGAATTTGAAGACGGACGCGGAGACGGGGGTCAGCGGATCGAACTCAAACCATTCAATGAGCGCGGTAAGTTTGCCTCGCGACTCCAGCAGGTACAGTTTGTCGTAATCCCAGCCATATTCTCCGATCAGGTCGTCATAGGCAGGCTGCGGCGGACTCGGGACGCCCGCCTCCCGGCGCGTATAAGTACGTCCTTCGAAGTGAAGCACAGGAGCGCTGTCGGAGGCAGAGTCGCTGAGGATCGGCTCGGGCGAATAGCCGAGCCTTCCATCTTCGATAACCTCGCCTGCCCTGACACGCAGCGCCACCATAGAACCGTCGCTGTTATGAGAGAGCTCCACATTGCCTTCTTGATTCTGCAGATCGACGATGTCGTTGCCGGATGCATATTCGCCGCCGAGCCGCACCGCGAGTTCAGCCGGTAGTTTGTGGGACAAGGGTTCCGCCGGGGGTAGACTGCCGCTGCGAACCGCCAGCATGTCGCGCAACGCGCTGCGCGCAATATGCATGGCGACTGCGTTGGTGCTGTCGAGAGACGTGATGACGACGACACCCAGCTTCTCCCGCGGCAATGCCTCTAACTGGGTCGAGAATCCGTAGATGGCGCCCCCGTGACCCACGTCGAGATGGCCATCCAGCTTCTGCAGGAGAAAGCCGATGCCAAAAGCACTGGCGGTTCCCTGCCCCTCGTAGGCGGGCTTCCACATCGCCTCCAGGGTGTTCGCCTGCAGGATTTGCCGTCCCCCCGACTTACCCCCGGCAAGAAGGAAGCTGAGGAATTTTCCGAGATCGGTGGCGTTAGTGTAGAGCGAGCCACAGGGGCCTTCTCCCAGCTGAAAAGTCGGAGCGGCGAAGCGAAGGCCGTCATAGCTCCACATAGTTCCGTCCGCGAGGCGACTGGCCATCCGGGGGTCCGGGCCAAAGGAGCTTTCTCCCATGCCCAGCGGCAGGAGAACAGATCGCCTGAGATACTCAGCATAGGGCTGGTGGTTCAGTGTCTGCAGAATGTAACCGGCGACCGCGACGCCGGCATTCGAATACTTAGTTGTGGTTCCGGGCGCATACACCAGTGTGGTCTGGTTGAGACTCCGCACCGTTTGCTGCAGGGCGGGCGCCGAGTTATCGAAGTAATTGCCGATGGGAGGCTCTCGGACGAGCCCGGCGCGATGCGCCATGAGTTCGCGGAGTGTGATGGCCGTACCGAATGGGTTATGCGGCTGGAAGTCGGGAATGTAGCGCTCGACTGGAGCATCGAGATTGAGCTTGCCTCGTTCAACCATCTGCATCACGCCGATGTCGGTGAAGAGTTTGGAAACGGAACCGACCCGGTAGATAGTGTGCGCGGTGGCGGGAGTCTTCTGTGCGGCGTCCTGCCATCCAAAACCCTCCGCCCATACGACCTGCTGGTTATCCACCAGCGCAACCGCGATCGAGGGAATCTGCTTGTCCCTCATCTCGTGCCCTATGAGCCGAGTCAGCTGGCGTGCGGTTTCCTGGTAGGGGGCTGTCGGCGAAACATTCTGGGCTGAGAGCGGTGGCGTAAGCGCCGCTAGAATTGCGAGAAAGACAGCCTGCCCTGCTGCAAAACTTCGCTTTTTCATTGAGTCTCCAGTCTCATGGTGCCGCGCTCACGGCTGTGGCCTTGGCCTGCAGCTGACGCATAAACGAATCCTGAGGAAAGGCCGCCATGTAACGATCCAGGGCAGCCGACGCGTCCGCGTAGCGCTTCTGCCGAATCAGCAGGGCAATGAGCGCCTTTTGCAGAAGTGGATTCCAGGGGTCGAGGCGAACGGCTTGTTGCTGCGCATGCAATGCCGCATCCGCATCGCCATGCCTCTCGAATGCCGCGGAAAGATCGGCGCATGCAGTCGCTGCGGTGGCGCCCCTGTTGATGGCCCGCTCCAGATGGTCGATGGCCTGCTCGATCCTGCCCTGGGCAAGATCTCTGCGCCCGACGGCTGCTTCCACAAGGGGATTCTCTGGCTGGCTGATCTCCAGCCGATCCAGAACACGCAGGTAGGGCTCCCGATACTCGGGCCTGAAGGCCGATAACTCGCCGTACGCTGTAAGCAGAGTGAGTAAGGGCGGCTCTTTGCTTTCCTCTCCCGGAACCGGATCGAGATTGATCAGATCGGGAAGAGCGGCAGTAGTCGCATGGAACATCGAGCTGGGAAGCGCCTCGTCCGGCGTCGCGAGAATGCGATGATTCGTGAGACTGGTGTGTGCCATAAAGGCCACCGGTCTCCTTTGCATGTGACAGCCAATGCAGTTATCCGAAGGATTCTGCTTCCGGCGTGCGGCCATGGGCAGACCGCAGCTCTGCTCCGTGTGACAGGTGAGACAGCGCTCCCGATAGAACGCGGGCGCCTCCTGCGCGGTGACCCGAATATGCGGATCGTGACAGCTGATACAGCGCAGACGGCCGCCGCTGGCCCGATAGCAGCGGCTCAGCATCATCGAATAGACATGTTGCAGATGGTCTGAATCCGGAGGTGATTCTTTCCGGGGTGGAACCATGAAGATAGCCAGCGTCTTGCCCAGGGGCTCGCCCGGCCGCAGATCGGAATAGCTCTTGTAAGGT
This sequence comes from Acidobacteriaceae bacterium, assembly GCA_036269135.1. GTDB lineage: Bacteria > Acidobacteriota > Terriglobia > Terriglobales > Acidobacteriaceae > Palsa-343. The sequence continues at coordinate 100,873 of DATASQ010000022.1, read as the reverse complement.
TGCAGAACTCGCTCGTCGCCAATCTGATGACAGCCCATACACAGGTTGTTGGCCAGTTCGGGTTTGAGCATTGCTGGATTCACTATGCAGTCTTCGCCGGGGGCGCTGCGGCACTCCCCTCCGCTCATTGCCTCGATGTGCGCTCTTCCCGGTCCATGACAGTTCTCGCAGCCGATCGAGATCTCGGAGAATACCTTCTTGTCGTATTCGCCGTTGGTTCCCTCCACAGCGTGAGCGCGTCCGCTGTGGCATACGATGCATCCGGCGAGGACAGGACGACTGAACGAGTAATCGGCAGATGCATAGCCCGGCGCCCATGACCATTTTCCCGTGGCCGTATACAAGGCCATCGGCGCTTCGAACAGGTACCCGCTGCGCTCAACGATGCCACCGCGGATGTTTGATCCGGATCCGACGATCCAGCTTAGACGGCCGATGGTGCGGAATACTTCGCGGCCCGTTGCGTCCTTTTGATATTCGCTCTGGTACAGTGCGCCGTCTTTCGCGTAGATATCGTAGTGCCGGTCCTGCCGCGCATCGTAGAAGGTAGCGGGCACCGCCATCTTTCCGATCAGCGCCGGGGTGATCGGCGACATGGACTGTCCCATGCTGGTCTTGCGGTAGCTGTCGTAGATTGGCTGATGGCAGGCGGCACATGCTTCCGAACCAACATAACCGGCGTCGGAAACAGCCACGCTCCGCGCCTGAAGAGTGCCTCCATCCGCAGATGCGGAACCGGCACAGACTCCGCACGCAGCGAGAATGCAGCCGGCCACGAGGAGAGGCGCGGGCCCGCGCCAGCTGCCTCGCGCGGACCTCTCGCTCAATCCACTCATCGTGCTCCCGTCACCTGAGCCTTCCGCGGCATCGTCTGTCGGCAAGGAGAACCCTCGGCCTGGGCTTCCGATTCAACGGTCAGGCCGCCCCTTCCAGCCTAAAGGCGTAAGCGAACTCACCTTGCTGATCTTTCGGCAGTTCCAGCTTCAGACCTTCCGGCGTTCGTACCGCCCTCACCGGCATCTCGCCGTGCAGCATGCGAACCTCGGGAATATCGGCGCCCGCCAGCGACCGAATCGTAATGGAGCCGCTGTCGGGCCACGCAAGCGCGATTGCGTAGAGTGTTTTGCCCTGCGTGGTAAAGCGGATATCGTCGGCGGTATAGTCCAGGTCGTCCTCATTCACGTCGCCGGTATCGCGAGCGTCCGACCCTTCCCCATAAACTCTCCATGGGCGGGTGCCAAAGATGGCTTCTCCGTTGATCGCCGTCCACTCACCAAGCTTCGCGAGAATGCCCTCCTCCTGAGCGTCCAGGGTGCCATCGGCGCGCAGGGGAAAATTCAGCAGCAGGTTGCCGTTCTTACTCACGATATCGGCCAGCATGTGGATGATCATCGCCGGCGTCTTGTAGCGGATGTCCTTCTTGTAGTACCAGTCCCCTACGCAGGTATCGGTTTGCCATGGCAGTTCCCGGATGCCCAGGGCAACCCCGCGTTCCAGATCCTGCACGCACATTCCGTCTACGTACTGGCCGCCATCGTCGCTGAACTTGCAGTTGTAAACTGCATCGAGCTGTCCCCCGTGGCGCGCCTCGTTCTCGTTGTAGAAATGAGCGAGCAATCGGCGTCCGTAGCCGCCAAAGGGAAGGCTGCCATCGCTGTACAGCAGATCCGGCTGATAACTGTCGACAAGATCGCGGATGCGGTAGAACCACTCCATCTGAAACGCTTCAGGCGCCCCTCGATACCAGGACTGAACCCGCGAGTGTTCATTGCCCCAGTGGTAGAGGGACGCGTACCGGATGTCCGCTCCGTCATAGGGAACCCCGGCTTTAGGTCCCCGGGTATCGGAATGTTTGGTCTCCCCATACCAGTTCCAGCTCGCGCCCAGATGCTCGGTGACCCCGAAGCGAAGTCCGGCCTGGCGTGCGGTGTCGCGCCATATGCCGATCACATCGCGCTTCGGCCCCATCTTGACCGAGTTCCACGGATGGAAGCGTGAATTCCAGCAATCTATATTGTCGTGGTGCTGGGCGATAGCGCAGAAGTAGCGGGCGCCCGCTTTCTTATAGAGTCCCATCAGGCGCTCGGGTTGCCAGTTCTCGGCTCTCCAGAGGGGCACCATATCCTTGTAGCCGACCGTGCTGGGGTGGCCGTAGCGGCGCAGGTGATCCTCGTACTGCATATGCCCTTCGATATACATGTTGCGGGCATACCAGTCGCCCATTTCCGGCACAGACTCAGGGCCCCAGCACGCCCAGATGCCCAGCTTCGCGTCCCGGAACCACGCAGGTGCGCGATAATGCCGCAGAGATTCCAGCTCGGGAACAAACGATGTCGTGCTGGCGAGTTCGGCAAGCGGCATTCTGCCGGCGAACGCAGCCGCGGCGGCCCCGCCCATGAAGCGTCTTCTTGTGAAGTCCATCGCTCCCTTTCTTTCCACGCCCGAATCAACACGCTGCGCTGAAGCTCGGGCGCGCCTGGCCGAACTCCGACTCAGCATCCTGTGTAGTGCACCAAGGCTAGACCCACCGCGCAGTAAACGTCAAGTGCCGTTTTGCTTAACTTTAGCGCTTTCGTGATGACGAGAACGACTCTTCCCGTCCGCGGCGCCGCCGGATTTCTCTGGTCCGTCTTCTCTCCCTCATGCCACAATACTGACAACGATCCCCATGATCGCCGCGTCCTCGCGGTAATCGTGCCCGCGAAACGAATCTTTGTTTCACCGCGCCCGTTATGCCGACTCTGTGTATCCGCCGACTTCCGCCGCGCCTGCCGCTCCTTCGAGGATTGTGCATGCTACTGGCTGCGTCGTCCCTTTCGGCTCAAACGCATTGCGACGCGATCGCGAAAACCTGCGCCGAAGCGGCGCCAGGTGGATCCTTCGCCTGCTCAATGCGGCTCGGGCACTCGCTCGAACAGCGTGGAGACAACCGTTGTGCTCTGCGCGCCTACGTAGCTGCCAGCGCGAAGGATATCTCTTCCGTGGAAGCGCATTACCAGGCCGGGCGGATGTATGTGGTGATGGGCGATCCAGTGCAGGCGGCTCGGCAGTTCAACCAGGCCGTCGCGCTGGATCCGGCCTCCGTCACCAGTCGCCTTGCGGCGGGTGAGACGGAGGAGAAGCTCAATAACACGGCCGATGCTGAGCGGCTGTATCGCGAGGGCCTTCAGGAGAGTCCGTCCTCACCCCTCGTACCGGAGCATCTCGCCGCTCTTCTCGGCCGGGACAAACAATACCAGGCTTCGATTCTCTATTGGAAGCGTGCGCTGACGCTCGATCCGGGCAACGCCGAGGATCAGGTCTCGCTGGCAGCAGCCTTCACCGACGCCGGACAATACAATCGTGCGAATTCGATCCTGAACGATCTGCTCAGAACCCACCCCGATAACGAATCGGCGCACTTCAGCCTGGGCGCCGCCTATGCGCGCAATGGACAATTTCCGGAAGCCGCCGCTGCGTACCAGGATGCGCTTCGGCTGCAACCGCACGACGCCGCGGCCCAGCTTTCCCTGGCGAAAGTGTTCACCATTCTGCTTCGCTATGATGACGCACGTTCGCTTTTGTTGGACTACACGGCGGCCCACCCCGATGATGCCGTGGCTTTGGCCCTCCTGGGCCACGCCGACTGCGATCTTGGCCGGCTGAAAGATGCGGAACCGGTTCTCCGAAAAGCGACGGCTCTGGCTCCGGCTTCCTGGGAGGCGCAATACTATCTCGGTGTCGCGCTTCAGGGCGATGGCGATGTCGGGGCTGCAGTTGCGCCACTTCAGCGCGCAGAGCAACTTCGGCCCGACGCGGTGGAGGCGCATTTCCAGCTGTCGCGGGCCTATCGGACCCTGCATCAGGATGGCCTCAAGGACAAGGAGGTCGCTCTGATTCAGCAGGCGCATGCCGCCGAAAGCAATCGGGTGCATGCGCTCGTTCTGGCCAATGAAGGAAGTCACTTGCTCACAGCCGAAGATCCGCAGGGCGCCCTCGGCCAATATCGTCAGGCACTCGCCCTCGACCCCCGGAATGGACGCCTTTACTACAACATTTCCCTCGCGTACCGGCAGATGAAGAACACCGACGCAGAGAGGAAAGCTCTTCTGCAGTCGGAGGCCCTCGATCCAGGATTTGCCGATACTCACAATCAGCTGGGTATTCTGGACTCGGCGACGGGAGACAGCGAAGGCGCAATGAAGGAGTTTCTGCAGGCTATCCGAAATAACCCGGATTCCGCAGTGGCGCTCAGCAATGTTGGTGCTCTTCTCGCGCGCCAGGGTGACACTACCCGCGCCGAGTACTTTTTGAATCGCGCCGTGGAGAGTGACTCGTCTTTGGTTTCCGCCTGGGTCAATCTCGGACTGGTTCTGGCTCAGCAGGCCAAACTCGAAGAGGCTCTGCACGCCGAGCAAAAGGCTCTTTCCCTGCTTCCGAACGATACTGGCGCCCGCGCCGCCACAGGAAGCATTGAGGCCGCCATGAGGGCGATGCCGCGATGACCGGTATTCAAAACGGCCGCTTCAGGTTGATGCGATAGACAAATGCGTCATTGCAGGGCTGCTTCTTAGGGACGGTTAGCGCGAGGCCCTCGTGAGTGAACTGCCACTGGATTGGTTCATCGCTGCCGAGCATCGCCACGCTCTCGATCTCCGACGGATAGAGACCGGGCCACCGGTTTGGCGCATCAGGAATGAGGCTCCTCACAATTGCGCGGTCCCCAGGCCATGCAAGCACCGTGACATACAGATAGTTATCCCGGCAGGTAAACCGAATATCCTGCGGCGTGTAGCGCAGGGAATCGCCCTCGTTGTAAAGGCCCTTCTGTAACTGGGTAGGACCTTCGGCGGCTACCATCCAGGGACTCGTTCCGTAGATCGCTTCGCCATTGACCCTTAGCCACTCGCCCATACCGCGCAGTCGCTCCCGGGCCGGCTCCGGGATCGTCCCGTCGGGTTTCGGGCCGACGTTGAGCAGCAGAAGTCCATTCTTGCTGATCCGGTCGACAAGCCCGGTGACCAGCTCGTTCACCGACTTGAAGCCAACATCCGTCACATAGCCCCAGGCACCGCCCGCATCCACGGTCGTATCCGTGATCCACTCACAGTAAGTCATATCGACCTCCCGCCCCAATTCCAGGTCGTAGGTCCCTACACCAGGGGGAAGGTTGTGGTACTTATATGTGACCGTGACCTCTTTGTTGCGTGCCGCCGCCTTATTGAAGTAATAAGCGAGGAAGGTTTCCTTGTACCACTGCTGGATGAGTTCGAGGCCGAAGTCGAACCAGATCACGTCGGGATCGTAGCGGTCCACGACTTCCACCAGCTTCCCCCTCCAGACGTCGAGAAACTTCTTATCCGGGAATACATCGGGAGGATGGCTTTCCCCATACAGGCCGGCATAGCGAGGATCACCCGCATCGTAGGTCTTGTCCCATGTGGGAAAGTAGAACCAGTGCTCGGCATGATGAAAGGCCGTCAGAAACTTCATACCACGCGCCTTGATCGCACGGGATAGCTCGCCCACCACGTCGCGCTTCGGCCCCATGCGGGCGGCATTCCATTGCGAATATCGAGTGTCCCACATTGCAAAGCCGTCATGGTGTTCGGCAACCGGACCCGCAAATTGCGCCCCGGCGTCCCGAAAGAGCTCGGCCCACTCGTCCGCGTCGAAGCGGCTGCCGGTGAACATGGGGATGAAATCTTTGTAGCCGAACTTTGTCAGAGGGCCATAGACCGCCTCCTGGTGTTTGCGCTCGTCCGAATCGGGTTTCGTATAGATGTGGTTCGCGTACCAGGTGCCGTTTTCTCCATAGGCGGGGACGCTGTAAATGCCCCAGTGTGTATAGATACCGAACTTCCCATTGCGCAGCCATTGCGGCATCGCAATGCTACGGAGGGAATTCCATGCGTGCTGAAACGGGCCGGAAGAGGCGGTGGTGCCAGCTTCTGCACCATTCCCCGGAACCATCAATGATGTGGCCGCGATTGCAGTGCCGCTTTTAAGGAACTGGCGCCGGCTGGGATTCGTTTCCACGGGTTGGTCCTCCTTTTTCCGAGATGCAACTCACGGATGTGTACTGTGCGTTGTCATGCGGCGACGGACATTCTGCCGACAATCAGCGCTTCCCCTGTACGTTAGCGCTTACTATACATCACCGGCGATCGGCGCACGACCTGCCCGGAACCGCACTCGGTGGTCATGTCCAGGCCAGGAAGCTACTGCGCAGGCTTTTTTAGCGGGCGAGCAACCGAGTCAGCCGTTAGGCAACGCTGGTCGTGCTGTGCGAAATCGCCGCAGATTGTTCGTTCCCCGCAGGATCCGTGAGGCGGCTTTGTTGCGTCCGGCCGACTCGCGCTGGACGACGACGGTTACTCCGCTGCAGGGCGTCCGCCGATTCACCGTTTAAGACAGCCAGGAAGCCGATAACTGCTTCCACATGTGTCCATGGAGTCAGTTGTTCGGTAGTCCAAATTAGCACAACGCTGCGCTGCGGCCGCCTTTTCGGAGTCCGAGGAGCGGCGGGTATCCGGACTCGCCAGGCGACGGGTGTACACCGGAATTCCCAGCAGCTACGCCCGCGCAGGTTTTGAATCCCACTTTGCACTCGCATTGCGATCCTTTTCCAGAATCCCAAACAGGTGCGACTTCATCTCTATTTGAACACGCATTTGGATTGATCTGCTTTACAGCCCGTTGCTTCCTGGAGCAAAGACATATCCAGGCCGGAGAACAAGCATGATTGCACAGCATCTACCAGCTCAGCGGGCCTGCATCCGCCGGTCGTCCCTATTGGGAATCCTTGCTGCATTGCTGGCGACCGGAAGCGCAGGTCTGGCTGGCTGCGACCGCAGCGCGGCGGCCACGCGTACGGCTGCTCCGCCAGCCATGCCGGTCAGCGTCGTCAGGGCGCAGGAATCCGATGTACCCGTCACGGGCGAGTGGGTGGGGACCCTCGACGGGTACGTCAACGCCCAGATTCAGCCTCAGGCCAACGGCTATTTGGTGAGCCAGGATTATCGCGAGGGATCGCTGGTCAAGCGGAATCAGGTTCTCTTTCGGATTGATCCGCGCCCCTTTCAGGCCGCACTCGATGAAGCAGAAGGCCAGCTGGGGCAAGCGCAGGCGCAACTGGAGCTCGCGAAGATCAATGTGAACCGCGACACGCCGCTGGCTGCGGCCCGAGCCATCGCGAAGAGCCAGCTCGACAACGACGTCCAGCAGCAGTCTGTGGCGGAAGCGGCCGTAAAAACCACCGAGGCTGCGGTCGCCACCGCAAAATTGAATCTCAGCTTCACTGAAGTGCGGTCGCTCATCACCGGCATCGCAGGTCAGGCGACAACCCAGGTGGGCAATTTGGTCAGCACGTCCTCGGTGCTGACCTCGGTCTCGCAGCTCGATCCGATCAAGGTCTATTTCTCCATCAGCGACAGCGAGTATCTCGCCCTCGCTGGGCGCGCGCGTAAAGGCGGCAGCGACCTGCTGCACGGCGCTTCGAAAATCCCGCTTACGCTTACCCTGGCGAATGGTGAGGTCTATCCGTACAAGGGCCAGATCGCCTTTGTTGACCGCCAGCTGAACGCGCAAACTGGCGCGATCCGCATCGCCGCGTCATTCCCGAATCCCGGCAATCTGTTGCGGCCTGGCGAGTTCGGCCGCGTCAGCGCGGAGACGCAACTCCTGCGCCATGCCATTCTTGTGCCACAGCTTGCCGTGTCGGAGTTCCAGGGGATGCAACAGATCTACACCGTGGGTGCCGACAACAGGGTGCACGTGAATAACGTCACGCTGGGTCCACAATCAGGGAAAAGCTGGGTGATTGAAAATGGCCTGGCCGCCAACCAGCTTGTGATTACCGACAACCTGCAGAAACTGCGCGAGGGCGCACCGGTCGTCCCGCAACCCGCCCAGAAGCAGCCCGCCACCGCTTTGCCGGCGCCAGGAAACTGACTCATGTCGAAATTCTTCATTCGTCGCCCAATCGTGGCGATCGTCATCGCCATTCTCACGGTGATCGTGGGAGTCGTGACGCTGTTCACGCTGCCCATCTCGCAGTATCCCAACATTGTTCCTCCGGAGGTTCTGGTTACCGCGACGTATCCCGGAGCCGACTCCAAAACCGTAGCCCAGGCGGTCTCGACGCCCATCGAGCAGCAGATGAACGGCGTCGACAACATGATCTACATGAATTCCGTCAGCGCAAACAACGGGGTGATGCAGTTGTTTGTCGACTTCGATGTAAAGACGGATCCGAACATCGATCAGGTTCTTGCCCAGTTGCGCGTTGACCAGGCGCAGTCTCAGCTTCCTCCCGAGGTCACCACCGCCGGCCTCACTGTGCAGAAAGCCCTCACTTCACCGCTGATGCTGGTGGCCATCAACTCGCCTGGCGGTAAGCTCAGCCAGGACTTCCTCACCAACTTCGCGATCATTAACCTGCAGGACCAGCTGGCTCGCGTCAAAGGCGTCTCGCGCGTCCAGGTTTTCGGCGGGCAATACGCGCTTCGCGTCTGGGTCGATCCTGACAAGCTTGCCCAGCTCGGTGTTACGGCGACCGACGTCATTCAGGCCATCCGGACGCAGAACAACGTCAACCCCGCTGGCCAGATCGGCGGCGAACCCATCCCCACGGGGCAGCAGTTCACATACACGGTGCGCACCCAGGGCCGCCTGGTTACGCCCGAGGAATTCGGCAACATCATTCTGCGCGCCAATCCCGACGGATCCATCCTTCATTTGCGCGATGTCGCCCGCATTGAGTTGGGTGACCAGGCCTATACCATCGCCGCTCGCTACAATCAGGCGCCCTCCGGCGTGATGGCTATTTATCAGCTACCCGGCTCGAATGCGGTGGAAACCGCGAATGCTGTGCGCCAGCGCATGAAGGAACTGTCCGCGACGTTTCCGCCGAGAATCAGCTACGCCATTCCACTCGACACCACGAAAGCCGTCACCGCGGGAATCCACGAGATTGTCCTTACCCTCTTTGAGGCTCTCGGACTCGTGGTCATCGTCGTGTTCGTCTTTTTGCAGGGCTGGCGGGCTACGCTCATCCCTCTGCTGGCCGTGCCTGTATCTCTTATTGGAACCTTCATCATCTTTCCCGCGCTCGGTTTTTCCATCAATACTCTCTCGCTTTTCGGCCTGGTACTGGCGATCGGCCTCGTCGTCGACGACGCCATCATCGTGGTGGAGGCGGTCGAACACCATATCGACGAGGGCATGACGCCGCGGGACGCAACAGTCAAGGCCATGGAAGAGGTCGGCGGTCCGGTCGTCGCCATCGCGCTGATCCTGGCCGCGGTGTTCATTCCCACCGCGATCATTCCCGGTATCACGGGACGGCTCTATCAGCAGTTCGCCGTCACCATCGCCATCTCGGTGCTTATCTCGGCCTTCAACGCTCTCACGCTTTCGCCCGCGCTGGCCTCGCTGCTGCTGAAGCCCCGGCAGGAAGGCCGCCAGCCGAGCCTGTTTGACCGCGGTTACGCGCTCTTCAACCGGGCCTTCAGTCGCACCACCGACGGATTCGTGAACACTTCGCGCCTCCTGATTCACAAATCGACGCTGGCCATGATCACACTTATTGGCATAGCGATTCTCGCCGTCTACCTCGGAAGCACTCTCCCCGGCGGCTTTATTCCCACGGAAGACCAAGGCTATATGTTCCTGGCGCTCCAGCTGCCCGACGGCGCATCCGCGCAGCGCACCGACGCCGCGGAAATGAAGATCACGGCCGCTCTGCTCAGGATGCCCGGCGTAGAGGGAGTGATCGCGGTCAAGGACTTCTCGCTCCTGACTCAGGTGCAGAGCACCAATGCCGGCTTTTTCTTCGTCAGCCTCAAGCCCTGGGCCGTGCGCAAGAGCAAAAACGAACAGCTTGCTTACATTCAGAGCAACCTGCAGAGGCAGTTGAGCGCCGATCCTGACGGCATCGCCTTTGCCTTCCCGCCTCCCTCGATTCCCGGCATCGGCACCTCGGGCGGCGTCACCATGATCATCGAAGACCGATCCGGCTCTGATGATCCCGCCGCGCTCACGAAGAACGTCTTCGCCTTCCTCGGCGCTATTGCAAAACGACCGGAGATTGCCGCTGCCATTCCCTCTTACCAGCCGGCTGTGCCGCAGCTCTACGCCGACGTCGATAAGGAAAGGGCCCTGCAGCAGCAGGTCGATCTCTCCAACATCTACACAACCATGCAGACCTTCATGGGCGGCTATCTCGTGAATTACTTCAATCGCTTCGGCCGTGAGTGGCAGACCTATGTTGAGGCCGAAGGCACCTCGCGCACCAACATCGCGAATATCAACCAGTTTTATGTCCGCAGCGCGAACGGCAGCCAGGTACCGCTCGGATCGCTCGTCAAGGTGACGCAAACCACTGGCCCCGAGTTCATCTACCGCTTCAACGAGTACAACGCCGCGCAGCTCAACATCACCGGAGCCCCCGGCTACAGCTCGGGCCAGGTACGCAGGGCGCTGGAGGACGTCTTCCACCAGACCATGCCTTCTACGGCGGGATTCGATTACTCCGGCATGTCCTACCAGGAGCAGCAGGCGGAGAAAGGCGTGCCCTCGTGGGCGGTCTTCGGCCTCTCGCTGCTCTTCGTCTTCCTCATTCTTGCCGCGCTTTACGAGAGCTGGAGCCTCCCGTTCAGCGTCCTGCTCAGCACGCCTGTCGCGATCCTCGGCGCATACATCGCCCTGCATGTCCGCCTCTTTGAGAACGACATTTTCGCGACGATCGGCCTGGTCATGCTCATTGGCCTTTCGGCGAAGAACGCAATCCTCATTGTCGAGTTCGCCAAGCTCAACCTCGAGAGCGGCCAGAGCATCTGCGACGCCGCGCTCCACGCGGCTCGACTGCGTTTTCGTCCCATCGTGATGACGGCACTCGCCTTCGTCTTCGGCTGCCTGCCGCTCTGGATGGCCACCGGTTCCGGCGCCGCCTCTCGCCGCATCCTCGGGACCGTCGTCATCGGAGGCATGGCGTTCTCCACCGTGCTGGGCCTCATCTTCATTCCCGTTACATTCGCTGTCGTTGAATTCCTCTCCCATCGTTTCGTACGAGGCGGAAAAGGAACCACGATGGATTCGATCTGCGGGCCCGGAACGCCCGCACGCGGTGAACCGAGCCCTGGGACCAGCGCGCAGACCGAAGGGGGGCAAGCGTGATGCGCTTCCGTCTTATCGTCAGCCCGGTTCTTCTCTGCGTGGTCGCCGCGCTCGCGGGCTGCACCGTTGGACCGAACTACAAGCGTCCCGCCTACCCGCAGCCCCCCGCCTTTCGTGGTGCGGATGGAACGGCTGTGGCGACGGACCCGAAGATTTCTCTCGGCGACCAGCAGTGGGCCGCCGTCTATCGCGAGCCGGAACTTCAGGATCTGATTCGTAAGGCGCTGACCAATAACTACGACGTGCGCATCGCCGCCCAGCGCGTCCTCGAGCAGCAGGCGCAGGTACGCATCACGCGCTCACAGGAATTTCCCACGATCACCGTCGGCGGCACCGGCATTGGCGCAACGTTGCCCTCTTCTCTCGGCACGAGCTTCCCCAGCCCTCTGGTGGAAGGTTCGCTGAGCCTGTCGGCATCGTGGACACCTGATTTCTGGGGCCTCTATCGACGTCAAACCGAATCTGCCCGCGCGCAGCTTCTCGCACAAACGTGGGCGCAGCGCGCCGTTCGCCTTACGCTCGTCGAAGAGGTCGTCACCGACTATCTGCAAATCCGGGCACTCGACAGTCAGCTTCAGATCACGAAAGAAACCATCAAGGTGCGGCAGAATTCCCTTGACCTGACGAAGACGCTCGAGAACGGTGGCTCCGTGCCCCTGTCTGACGTACGTCAGGCTGAACAGTTGCTCTATACCGCGACGTCCGAGGTCCCGCAACTCGAACAGCAAATTCAGGAGGAAGAGAATGCGATCGCCCTGCTCCTTGGCGAGAATCCCGGACCGATCGTGCATCAGGACCCCAATGCGCTCGCACCTCCGCCTCAGGACCTCCCCGCCGGGTTGCCGTCACAGCTTCTGGAGCGTCGTCCCGATATCCAGCAGGCCGAGGCGACCCTGATCTCCGCGAACGCGCAAATCGGCGTGGCTCGCGCGCAGTTCTTTCCCAATCTTTCCATCAGCGGTTCGGGCGGCGTCGGTGGAGACAGCCTCTCGAGCCTCTTCGATACCGCCGGAAAAACAATCTACGGCATTGGCTCGCTCGCCCAGCCCCTCTTCGAGGGGGGTAAGCTGCGTGGCCAGCTCCAGCTCTCCGAGGCAACAAAACAGGAGATGGTGCTCAATTACCAAAAGACCATCGCCGGCGCCTTCCGCGACGTTTCCAACGCGCTCATCGCGCTCAATAAGCAGCGCGCGTATCGCGAGCAGGAGGAGAAGCTGGTTTCCGCAGCGCAGGATGCGGTACGTCTCGCCAATATCCGCTATCAGGGTGGCTCCACTGCCTATCTGGAGGTGCTCACCACCAGCTCCAATCTCTATGCCGCGCAACTAAACCTGGTGAGCGCGCAGCAGGGCGAGGCGCTCGCTCTGGTGCAGCTCTACAGCGCGCTCGGGGGCGGATGGCATTCCTGATGGAAGCATCGTCAGGAGAGAGTGATGACTCCCCTGCCTCTACCTGAATGGTCCGCTGGGTCGAGCCCAGTTCCAGGTGAAAGTCTTCGCCAGCCCTTTGCCCGACGGTCAGGGCGTCCTGCTCTTCCAGAGGCCGAAAGCCCGAACTGCTGACGTTGACCTGGCAAGTCGCCCGCCCCCCGCGGTTGTGCCTGGCTGCCGATGCGATGGGCTCAAATTGGCACAATGCACGGGTTCCGGACGGGTCTGATAGTAGGATTTAGCGCAATGGGTCTGAAGGATTCGCACTCTGCTTCGCGTCGCCGGCGGCGGCTTTCACTCGTGCAGGCTATGGCGTGGTTGCCGGCGCTGGTGGTGGCTGGGTGGTCACAGGCGGCGGCGGCTCAAAGCAATTCAGGCGCGGCAGCGTTTGCGCTGGAACGCGAGGGGAAAAACGTCGAGGCGGAAGCGGCGTGGCGCAAGCTGGCCGCGGATTCCCCATCGAATCCGGAGCCTCTGGCGCATATCGGGTTCCTGGAGGCGCGCCAGGAACATTACGCGGCGGCCGAGGCTTTCTACCACAAGGCGCTGGCGCTCGATCCGGCGATGCCCGGCCTGCGGCTGAACCTGGGGCTGGCTTACTTCAAAGGCGGCGAATACCGGGAGGCGATTCACATTTTTGAGCCGATGTTGAAGGCGCAGCCGGCGCGCTCTGCCGAGAGCGACCGGCTGACGCTGCTGCTGGGCATGTCGCACTACGGCCTGGGCGAGTATCGAGCGGCGACGCCATACCTGATGGAGGCGGCGGCGTCGGACCCGCAGAACCTGACGCTGCTTTTGACTTTAGCCCACAGCTGCCTGATCTCGCATCAGTTCCAGTGCGTGATCGATACCTACCATCGCATCATCGCCATCAATGCGGAGTCGGCTGAGGCCGATGTGCTGGTGGGCGAGGCGCTGGACGCGATGAAGGACAGCGACGGCGCGATCCGGGAGTTTCGCGCGGCGATTGCCGCCAATCCCAAAGAGCCGAATGTGCATTTTGGGCTGGGCTATCTGCTGTGGACGCGGAAGCAGTACAAGGAGGCCGCGCGGGAGTTTGAGACGGAGCTGGGAAATAATCCGGACTACACCAACGCCCAGCAGTACCTTGCGGATTCCGAACTGCACATGGACCAGATCGATCAGGCGCAGACGCTGCTGGAAAAGATCGTACGAGGCGATCCTGGGGTGTTCATGGCCAGGCTGGATCTGGGAGAGATCGATGCGAAGCGCGGGCGGCTCGAGGATGCGCTGCGGGAGTTGAAGGCGGCCGAGGCGCTTCAACCGAAAGACGTCGATGTTCACTGGCAACTGGGGCGGCTGTACCGAGTGATGGGGAATATGGCCGAGGCGAAACGCGAATTCGGACGAGCGGGCAGCCTGAACCAGGCGGAAAATACGGCTCTGGTAAACCTGATGGCCCCCGTGCCCGGCGCCGCAGCCACGGCCACGACCGGCCATCCAAAAAAGTAAGGCCGGAGCTGACGCTCCGGCCTTCGATTGAGCAACAGCGCGGCTGGATTAGAAATACAGCTTGCTGCTGAACTGCATGAGTCGCGGATCGTGTGCACCGGTGACCTGGCCGAAAGTTCCATCGGTCAGCCCGTTGTCAACGCCGGTGAAGCTGGTGTGGTTGAAGACGTTGAAGGACTCTGCGCGCATCTGGAGACTAACCCTCTCGCCGATGGCAAAGTTCTTCATCAGGCCCAGGTCGACCTTCTCCAGGCCGGGTCCAAGGATATTCCCAGCCGACTCACTGCCAAAGTGACCCACGGCAGGCGTGAAGGCGGAGGTATCAAAGTAGTTGAGGCCCTTCTTGATCAGGTGAACCTGCTTGGTCTGATCAGGACGAGCCAGGATGTCGTAGTTGGGACCGTTGATGCCAAGACCGCCGGGATAAGTACCTGCCTCGCATCCGTTGGCAGTGGTTGCATCGGGCACGCAACCGTAGGGATCCGTAACCTGGTACGCGTTGAACGAGGATCCGGACTCGAAGGTGGTGATGCCCGAGATCTCCCAGCCGCCGAGCAGATGCCCCGGCAGGCCATGCTGGGTGAGGAAGAACGGCTCCTTGTAGACGAAATTGGCCACGAAGATCTGCGGTTCATTCAGTCCGGAGTTACCGTAGTCCAGATTCGGATTCCACGTGTAGGTATTCGCCACTCCGCGATCCTGGTACTGGTCGGTCAGGTTCTTCGACCACGTATACGCAAGGCCAGCCTGGAGGTCGCGCGAACGATGGTTGAGCGAGACCTGCAGCGAGTTGTAGTTGGAGGTAAAGACAGGCAGGCGGGTATGGAAATCCGAATACCCGAGGTAATTGCGAATGTTGTTCAGCGGAGCCGATGGATTGGCGAAGCGCTTGCCCAGGGTGGGCATATTGAGATCCAGTTCGCCCGGCATGTGCCGCGCCAGGGAGCCGACGTAAGCAATCTCGAGGGTGGTGTTGCCGTTGACTTGCTGTTCGCCCGAGAGGTTAAAGTCCGCGTAGGAGGGGACTTTGAAGGTTGGGTCGCCGGTGGTGGTAAGAGGATTCGGCGATAACCCCGGCGGCGCGGCGGTTCCTGCGCCGAGAGGATTGTCGAAGCTGGTATTGGTGATGGTGGTTGTCTGCACCAGCGGCGGGTCGCCGAAGGCATTCTGTTCCCAGATGCCGTCGAGAACGCGATCGTAGAAGATGCCGAAGCCGCCGCGCAGCACAGTTTCACCGTTGTTGATGGGCGGGGTCCAGGCAAATCCGATGCGGGGGCCGAAATTCCAGTTGTTATTGGGGTTGACCAGCGATCCGTAAGGCGAGCAGGTAACCTGGCTGGAGATGGCCTTGGCCGCCGTGCAGGCCGCGCCCTTGGGAAAGATCAACCCATTGGCATAGGTAGCGGGGGTGAAGGCCTGGCCGGCAACGAAGTTCCCGCTGGCGTCCAGCGCGGGAGCCGCATTCGGATTGTAGAGGGAAGGATCGAAGTTCACGAGGGTGTTCTTCGCGTCCGACGGCGATGGGAAGCGCGACCAGCGCACACCCAGATTGACGGTGAGGTTGCGGGCTGCCTTCCAGTTGTCCTCGACGTAGGCTTCGGTATTCCAGAACTGTAGATCGGGAACGATATCGCGGCTGGCCTGGCTGTATTGGGTTGCGTCGCCCAGAAGGAAGTCGCCCCACGTATTGAAGTTAAAACCGGGGTTGCCTTCCGAGGCGTCCTCCGTCTTGAGCATCTGCTGCGCCGTGACTCCGGCACGGATGGTGTGGGGGCCCGCGGTGTAGGTGAAGTTGTCGAAGATGTTGCGATCAAGATTGCGCTCGAAGTAGGGAGCGCTTCCCTGGGAAACCACGGTGACCGAACCATCCAGAATCGAGACGCTGGGGATGCGGCCGTAGGGATCGGTATAGGCGTACTTGTTGGTCAGGGAAGAAAGCAGGCTGGGCGAGTTGGCCGGCCCGGAAAGATTGCCGGCGATGGTGCCCTGCGAGTAGGCAAACTCGACCTCATTCACCATCTTTGGCGAGATGGTCCAGGTCAGGTTGCCGACCACGTTCTTGCCCGGGGCGTTGATGGCGACGTTGACCACATCAGGATAGTTGGCGCCGCCCCACAAGCCGGTGGGCAGGTTTTCGGGAACGTCGTCCTGCATGGCGCGCGCGAAGAAGTGGAGCTTGTCGTTGAAGTAGTGGTCCACCCGCACCAGGTCCTGGCGGAAGTTATTCAGCGTCGAGTAACCGGCAAGCTGATAGCCGTAGGTGAACCCATTGCTCGCCGAGGTGAAGTTGGACGGGTTCTTGCTCACGATCTGGCTGACGTAGACCTTGGCGTTGGAACTGTAGCAGGAGGGATTGGCGGTGGCGTATCCGGTGGGAGTGGGAGATGTGGTCAGGGTCGTATAGGCACTGACGCATGAGGGGCCGACCGCCGCCAGGGTGGCCGCGTAGTTAGTGGGGGTGGTGGCAAAGGTGCCGGCCAGTTCAGAAGGGGTAGCCGCGGGCACGTCGTTGGTGGTCGGCTCCGAGGTCTTGCGCCATTCTTCGGACCAGAAGAAGAAGGTCTTCTTTCTGTCGGTGTTGTAGAGGTGCGGGATCATCAGCGGCCCGCCCAGGGTGAAACCGAAATCGTTGTAGTGATCGGGCGAGCGGGGCACTCCGCCCAGGTTGTTGAAGTAAGAATTGGCGTTGGTGTTTTCGTTCCGCGCGAATTCATACGCCGTGCCATGGAAACTGCTGGTGCCGGAGCGGGTGGCGACGACAATTTGTCCGCCGCCGGAGCGGCCGAAGCTGGCGTCGTAGGAGCTGCGCTCGAGGGTGAACTCCTGAATAGCATCGATGGAGGGAATATTCAGCAGCGTGGCGTTGGAGCCGCTGTCATTGATGTCCGCCCCGTCGACCGACCAGTTATTAGCTGTCTCCCGCGCTCCGTTGACGGAGATAGACGAGACGCTGCCCAGGCCGAAGCCGGGCTGATCGCCCAGATTGTTGACTACGCCGGGCTGCAGGGTGACTAACTGCTGAAAGTTGCGGTTGACCAGTTCCAGCTCACGCACCTGGGTTCCGTCGATGGTGCCCGCCTGAGAACTGGACGTAGTGTCGATGGCGACCGGGTTTTCCTGCACGATGACGGTTTGGGTGGCGGATCCCGCCTTGAGCTGCACATTGACTGCCCGCTGCTGCGCCACATTGAGAATTACGTTTTGCTGGGTGGCCGTGGAGAAGCCCGGAGCTGCGACGGTGACGCTGTAGGTGCCGGGCGGAAGATTCGTCGCCGTGTAACTCCCGCTGGCGTCGGTTTGCACGACGCGCGTCTGGCCGCCGACGCCGCTGAGAGCGAGAGTGACGGTGGCGTGGGCAATAACCGCTCCGCTGGAATCGCTGACCGTGCCTGTGAGTGTTCCCTGCAGTTCCTGTCCCTGCACGCAGGGGGCGATCAGCAGGGCGGCCAGGGCGATGACCAGAGCGGCAAAGTGTCTCCTGCCGGGCGGCCAATGGAGAATCCTGCGGAACTGCGTCGGGGCATGAGAAATCGATTCGACCTTCATCATTGGTGTGTGACCTCCTCCAAAAAGGTGAATGAGCAGCGCGGAGTCTCTAACTCAACCCGCAATCGGAGCCGGATCCGCGTCGCGTTTCCCGGGGGAGACGCGGTCTGTCCGGTCTGTTGACACGCCTGCGACTGCTCAGTTTTTAACTATGAGGAGCAAGCATAGGACGGGAATTGATGAATCACAAGTGAAAAATGAACAGATCAGGGGGAAATGATCAACGCGGTAAGAGGAAAACGGGGGGTGAATTTGTACCGGAAGACAGCAGACGTGTTTGCTTTCAAACACTTACAATTCGGATACCCTGGCGTTGGAAGGGCTCTAACGCCTCGGGCGACGCGCCGGTATCGGTGATCAGGAGGTGGATTTCGTTGATAGGGCAAATAAATGCCGGGCTTACCTTGCCGATTTTGCTGGAGTCGGCAACCGCAATCACCTGCTTTGAGTGCTTCAGCATTTTGCGAAACACCAACGCTTCGTCGGTCTCGAGGGTGGTAGCGCCGCGTTCCGCATCGAGGCCGATCACGCTGAGGAAGGTCTTGTCCATGTACACATCGTCGAGAAACGCGAGCGCCGTGTTGCCGGTGAGTGAGAAGGACCACGCCCAGGGGACCACTCCGCCGGTGAGGTAGGTGCGAATGCCGGGCTGGTTGCAGAGTTCCATGCCGATATTGAGGGCATTGGTGATGACCTGAATTTTTCCCCTGTGGCGAAGGCTGCGGCCGATATGGGTTGTGGTGGTGCCCGCGGTCAGACCGACCGTTTCTCCGGTCTCGACCATCTCCGCGGCGGCTACGCCGATACGCCGTTTCTCCGCGGCATAACGCTGCTCGCGAGCCAGAAAAGAGCTGTCGTAGCGAAACGGCTCATAGAGAAGCGGCTCAACCAGCTCGGCGCCCCCATGGGTGCGGCGAATAAGGCCGCGGCCCTCCAGCCGGGCCAGATCCCTGCGAATGCTCGGCGCGGACGAGCCCACCAGCGCGAGCAGGTCTTCGATGGTGGCAGTGCCAGTACGCAGGAGATGCTTGATGATCTGCTCGGACCGGCGATTGAGAGCATCGTTCATAGGACTGCGCCCGAGTCCTGCCGAGACGACTCCCTGCTGCGGGCGGACGACCAATCAGGAGTTTGGAGCGAATAGCGGCGGGAAATCCAAATAGTACACCAGTTCGGTGATCAGTTCTGGGTAAATCGATCAACGCCTCTGAACGGTGTCCTTGCGGATCGGATTCTCAACCGGAAACGGAGCTCCCCCCTCACGCATGCGGGTTCTTATTTTCCTCGGAGACCCTGCGCCATCCTTCTCAGTTCCCTGCTCTTGTCCGCCTGAGCTGAGGGGTCGAGCCGGTTTCCCGGGCGCGGAGCGCGGCGAAGCGCGGGCGAGGAGAGCCCGGCGTTACTCTCGATTCCCGAAGTGCTGCTCTTTTCGTGCAAATAGCACCATCGTAATCATTTACTGCATTACTTTCGCTGGTAAGATTTCGCTACAAGTCCGGCAATTCTTACACCGAATAGTGATTGTATGGTTAGTAACATGCCAGATCACAAATCATTTAAACAATAGAAAACCAATGACTTGTCATGGATATGACTCAGGTAACAACCTGTCAACAAAAGTGGTGACCTGCGTGCCTTCAGGCGAATCACCATCATTCGCTCAGTTCGCTCTTTGAACAGACCACGGTTACCAGGGCAAGCAGTTGTCGATGGGTTCTCGCGATCCGGATCAAGGGTTATCGATGTCCCGGGGATGAACCGAGGTCTGAGCTCTCTTGCTGAACGTTGCTGAACGCTTTTTGTACGAGGTGAGGTAGATGCACGCGGTACGATTTGCTCCCCCCCTGCGCTCTAAGGGCCCTTTTTCTTCTTTCTTCTCTTTCTCTTCATGCAAGAGACGTTTCGAGCGGTCACAGCGCTCACGAGTTTCAGCGCGAGTGCCCCGATGGGGTGCAGCTCTGGCAGCCATGGCGGTCGCCTGTTTGTCGATCGCACTCTCGGGCTGCGGGTCCATTGTCGCGACGCCGAGTGTCGCCGCGTCGGGCACGGGCACGCTGGTGGTTTCCGCCACATCGGTGACGTTTGGAAACGTGACCGTGGGCAAGACGGGGACGTCATCGGTGACCCTGACCAACAGCGGGACTGCGTCTCTGCAGGTTTCGGCCATCACGGTGAGCGGTCAGCCGTTCGCGATCACCGGGCTGGGGTCGCTGCCGATCACGGTGGCGCCGGGCAATATTGTCAGCATCAATCTGGCGTTTGCCCCGACTGCGGCGGGCGCTGTCACAGGAACCGTGCAGTACACCAGCGATGCATCGACGGGCGCGAGCGGGACGATCGCGCTGAGCGGGACGGGAATGGCGGCAGGATCGGCGGCGACCGCACCGGCCACGATGGTGAGCCCGACGCCGGGAAGCACGCTGACGGGATCGTCGGCAACGTTCACATGGAATGCGGGCAGCGGCGTGTCGGCGTATCAGCTATGGGTGGGAACGACGGGCGCCGGGTCGGCCAATGTGGGAACCTATTCGGCCGGCAGCACCACGGGTTCGATGCAGGTGGCGGGGCTGCCGACGAGCGGCGCGACTTTGTACGTGCGGCTGCTTTCGGAGATTAACGGCACCTGGCAAGACGAGGACTACGCCTACACGGAGGCGTCCCCTGCTTCTCCGATAGCGCCAACACTGCAGGCGGTGCAGAGCCTGAGCTGCAGCGACGCGAGCCTGACGGGCGCTGGAACCGACACCTGCACCGTGACGCTGAGCGGCGCGGCGCCCACCGGCGGCGAGACGGTGACGCTGAGCAGCAGCAGCACGGCAGTGACGGTACCGGCTTCCGCGACAGTTGCGGCCAATGCGACGAGCGCGACCTTCCGGGCCACGGCTTCGGCAGTGAGTTCGGCCCAGACCGCAACACTGACGGCTACCGGGGACGGAGCGTCGGCGAACTTCGCCCTGCAGCTGAGCGCGCCTCCGGTCACAGGATCGCCGGCAATCAGCGTGAGCGCAGCCAGTCTTTCGTTCGGGGACGTGACGATCAACACCAGCGCAACGGCGCAGGCGGTGACGCTGACCTCATCGGGTACGGCGGCGCTGACGATCGATTCGGCCACGGCGACGGGCTCCGGCTTTGCGGTGACGGGGGGAACCTTCCCGGTCACGCTGAATCCCGGGCAATCCACGACGGTGATGGTGCACTTTGCCCCGACGGCGACCGGCGCGGCGATCGGCGCGCTGTCGATCGCGAGCAATGCGGCGACGCAGGTGGTCTCGCTGAGCGGGACGGGAGATGCAACGGCCGGAGTGCTGAGCGCGCTCTCCTGCAGCACGAATGCCTACACGCAGGCGGGCATGGATGCCTGCACGGTGACGCTGACCGCGACAGCCGGAGCCGGCGGCCAGGTGGTGAACCTGTCGAGCAGCAGCAGCTCGGTGACGGTACCGGCTTCGGTCACGGTGCCGGCGAACACGACCAGCGCCGCCTTTACGGCGACGGTGGCGACGGTGAGCACGACAACGACGGCATCGCTGAGCGCGACGGCGAGCGGGGTAACCCGGACTTTCGCGCTGCAGCTGACCGCCGAATCGCCCCAGCTGACGCTGAGTACGGCCAGCCTGTCGTTCGGCGACCAAACGGTGAACACCTCCACGACGCAGACGGTGACACTGACCTCGTCAGGCACGGCGGCGCTGACGATCAATGCGGCCACACTGACGGGGACCGGGTTCACGGCCACGGGAGCCAGCTTCCCAGCGACGCTGAATCCGGGGCAGTCGGTGACGCTGACGGTGAATTTCGATCCGACGAGCACGGGCGCGACGAGCGGCTCGATCGCGATCAGCAGCAATGCGGCCACCGGCGGCACCCGCACGGTCGCACTGAGTGGAACGGCAACGGCAGCGGCCGGCGTGCTGAGCGCGCTGACGTGCGGCACGAGCTCCTACACGCAGGCGGGAACGGATAGCTGCACGGTGACGCTGAGCGCGGCCGCAGGAACGGGCGGCCAGGTGGTGAACCTGTCGAGCAGCAGCAGTTCGGTGACGGTGCCGGCTTCGGTGACCGTACCGGCAAATGCGACCAGCGCCGCGTTTACGGCGACTGTAGCGGCGGTAAGCACGACAGCCACCGCAACGTTGAGCGCGACAGCGGGCGCCGAGACGAAGACCTTTGCCTTGCAGCTAACCGCGGGCACGCCGCAACTGACGCTGAGCACGACCAGCCTCGCGTTCGGCGATGTGACGATCAACACCAGCGCGACGCCGCAGCCGGTGACGCTGACCTCGTCGGGTACGGCAGCGCTGACGATCAATGCGGCCACGCTCTCGGGCGCGGGCTTCACCATAACGGGCGCAAGCTTCCCGGTGACGCTGAATCCGGGACAGTCGGCAACGGTGATGGTGCATTTTGAGCCGACGGCAACGGGAGTGGCGAGCGGCTCCCTGAGCATTGCCAGCAATGCAGGTACCGGCACGACGCAGGTGGTGTCGCTGGGCGGCACCGGGGATGCCGCGCCCGGGGTGTTGAGCGCGCTTTCCTGCAGCACCAGTTCCTACACGCAGGCGGGCACCGATACATGCACGGTGACACTGAGCGCGGCGGCCGGAACCGGCGGCCAGGCGGTCAGCCTTTCGAGCAGCAGCAGCTCCGTAACGTTGCCGGCTTCAGTGACGGTGGCGGCCAACGCGACCAGCGCCGTCTTCACGGCGACGGTGGCTGCGGTGAGCACGACCGAAACTGCAACGGTGAGCGCAACGGCAGGCAGCGTGACCAAGACCTTTGCTCTGCAACTGACCGGGGGATCGCCTCAGCTGACGCTGAGCACGACCAGCCTGTCCTTTGGAGACCAGACGGTGGACACGTCGACGACCCAGACCGTGACGCTGACCTCGTCGGGCACATCGGCGCTGACGATCAACTCAGCCACGCTCGCGGGTACGGGATTCACGATGACCGGGGGAAACCTCCCGGCGACGCTGAATCCTGGGCAAACGGTGACACTGACGGTGAAGTTCGATCCAACGAGCACCGGCGCGGCCAGCGGCTCGATCACGGTGAACAGCAATGCAGGCACGGGCGGCACCAGCGTAGTATCGCTGAGCGGTACCGGAGATGCAGCGCCCGGGGTGCTGAGTGCGGTCTCGTGCACGAATGCATCGCTGAGCGGCGCCACGACCGACGCCTGCACGGTGACGCTGAATGCGGCGGCGGCCTCGGGCGGGCTGGTGGTTTCCCTCTCCAGCAACAACAGCGCGGTCACGGTACCGGCTTCGGTGACGGTGGCGGCCAGCGCGACAACGGCTTCCTTTAACGCGACGGCAACGGCTGTATCCACGGCCGCAACGGCGACCCTTACGGCGACGGCCGGGGGAGTGACCAAAACGTTTGCTCTGCAGCTAAGCGTGAGCGGGCCCGCGCTAACCCTCGGCTCGAGCACGATTGCCTTCGGCAGTGTGGACCTGAACACGCCGGCGACGCAGACCGTGACGCTGACCTCGTCGGGAACCTCGGCGCTCACCCTCAGCGCGGGATCACTGGCCGGAACCGGCTTCACCATGTCCGGGGTGACGTTCCCGGTGACTCTGAATCCGGGGCAGTCGGCGACACTGGATCTGCAGTTCGATCCGGTAGCGGCGGGTGCCGTAACAGGATCGGTAACGCTGACGAGCAATGCGACGGCAGGCACCACGACGCTGATCAGCCTGACCGGGACCGGAGCAGCGGCGCCGGTAACGTACTCGGTTGCCCTGACCTGGGTTGCGCCGGCAAGCTCCTCGGATCCGGTGGTTGGGTATAAGGTCTACCGGGCTACTGGCGGCGGCGCTTACACTGTGCTGACCTCGTCGACGGTGACGGGAACGGCGTATACGGATGCGAGTGTAGCCAGCGGAATCGCCTACAGCTACGAGGTGACCAGCGTGGATGCGTCAGGGGTGGAGAGCACACCCTCGAACGTCTGGACGGGGACGATTCCGTAGAAACCTCGGCGACGCACAAAGAAAAAGGCCCGCCGTTATGGCGGGCCTTCTCTTAAGTGATAGGTTTGGACGGTCGAACCGGGCGGCCTGCGATCTAGCAGCGGACGATGTTCGGTGCGTCGATGCCGCGGGTGGCGTTGCGGCTGTCGACGACGAGTTTCGCCTGCTTTACGATGGCCGGGATATCGTACTGGGTGTGGTCGGTGACGATGACCACGCAGTCGAACTCGGGAATCTTCTCGAGAGGCGTGCTGGTCATGTTGAGGTCGTACTTGCGGCCGCGTCCTACCGTTGGGCAGAAGGGGTCGTTGTACTCGACCGTGGCGCCGCGCTTCTGGAGCAGTTCGAGGATGGTGAGCGAGGGCGACTCGCGGAGATCGTCGATGTCGCGCTTGTAGGCCATGCCGAGGATGAGAATGCGGGAGCCTTTCAGCGCTTTGCCCTGCCGGCTCATGGCTTCGATCACGTTCTCCACGACGAAATAGGGCATGCCGATGTTGATTTCGCCGGCCAGCTCGATGAACTTGGTGCGGAAGTCGAACTCTTTTGCCTTCCAGGAAAGATAGAAGGGATCGATGGGGATGCAGTGGCCGCCGAGGCCGGGACCGGGATAAAAGGCCTGGAAGCCGAAGGGCTTGGTTTTGGCCGCATCAATGACTTCGAAGATGTCGATATCCATGCGCAGGCAGAGCTGCTTGAGCTCATTGACCAGCGCGATGTTGACGCAGCGATAGATGTTTTCGAGGAGCTTGGTCATCTCCGCCGCGGCGGGCGAAGAGACCGGCACGGTGCGGTTGAAGATGGAGCCGTAGACGGCGGAAGCCAGCTCGCGGGCGACGGGGCCGCAGCCGCCAATCACTTTGGGAATATCGCGACGGGCGACGGAGTCGTTGCCGGGATCTTCGCGCTCGGGCGAGAAGGCGACGTAAAAGCCGGGAGCCCCGGCTTCGCGCGCAACGCTGAGACCGGAGGGATTGCCCTGCTCGAGGAGCGGGACCACCACCTCTTCCGTGGTGCCGGGATAGGTGGTGCTTTCCAGAATGATGAGCTGCCCCTCGTGCACATGGGGAGCGATGCTCTTCACCGTGCCGGTGACATAGCTGAGATCGGGCTCGTGGTATTCATTCAGCGGCGTGGGCACGCAGATGATGACGACGTCCATCTCGTCGATCTGGGTGTAGTCAGCGGTGGCGGTAAAGCCGTTCTCGCGGGCCAGCTGGATTTCGGTTTCGGGAATCCGGACGATGTAGGTGCCGCCCTGGTTGAGCGTGGTCACTTTGCGCTGGTCGATATCGAAGCCGGTGACGCGGAAGCGCTGCTCGCTGAAAAGCAGAGAGAGCGGCAGGCCGACATAGCCCATGCCGACGATGCCAATGCGGGCCTGGCGCGACTGGATGCGCTGAAGGAGTTCGGTGGTCTGATCAACAGAGGTCATGGACATTGAATCACCTGCATTCGCTGGTTAAAAAGAGGGTGGTGGAAACAGTCTTCTACGCTTTTGTACCATCCCGGAGAATCCTGCATCGCTGCTCGCATCGTAACGCGCGGACGGCAGCGATCCCATACCCGGCGCACGTTGAGGGGATAGCACAAAAGGGGCAGAGGGACTGCAGGAAAAGGGCCGGACCCGTTGTCGGGGTCCGGCCATGGTGAGAATTGGAGCGTGGATCACTGCAGATCCAGGGTCACCGTGGAGGTGTGCTGAATGGCGCCGCTGGTCGCTGTGATGGTGATGGTGTAGCCCTCTGTGCCGGAGAATCCACCGTTATGGGAGCCGCAACCGGTGAGGGCTGCGGTAGCGCCGAGGCCGGCGAGCACCAGGAGCAACAGGCAGGCCAGACGGCCGAACCGGCGTCCCTCCCGCCGCATCCGCTTCGTCCCGGCGAGCGGCAGGAAGAGGAAGGCCAGCGCGATCGGGATGAGCCCGCGTCCCGCCGTGGAGGGATGGACGAGCGCCGCACTTGCGGGGGCGGTGGAGACGGTCATGTTAACCGTCTGGGCTCCGCCGTTCGCAGGAATCGTGGACGGCGAGAAGGTGGCAACGGCTCCAGTGGGCAGCCCGGTCGCTGTGAAGCTCACCGGACCCGCATAGGCGCCATAGAGAGGGCTGATGTTGAAGGAGTACTGGAAGGATCCGCCGGAGCTGCCGGACTGCGTGGCGGGCGAGGGGGTCCCGAGGGTGAAGTCCAGCATGCCCACGGTGACGACGGTGGAGGTGGTGGTGCTGCTGGTGTTGAAGTTGGTGTCGCCGCTGTAGACGGCGGTGACGGTATTCGAGGAGCCGGCCGCCAGGGTGGTGGTGGAGTAAGTGGCGACGCCGCCAGTGAGGGTACCGGTGCCCAGCAGCGTGGTGCCGTCATAGAAGCTGACGGTTCCGGTGGGCGTGCCTGAGGTCGCCGAAGCCACAGTGGCGGAGAGGGTGAGACTCGCTCCCGGGTTCACCGAGCTGCCGCTGGCGGAAAGGCCGGTGGTGGTGTTCGCTTTGCTGATGGTCAGGGTGCCGTTGTCGATCACGACGGTGTAATCGCCCAGATCGGTCCCGCTGGCGCTGGGCACGATGGGATAGGTGCCTGCGTTCGAGGTGATGGTGGCCGGGGAGGAGAAGGATTCGGAGAAGGTGTCGCTGCCCTGCGCTCCGGCGACGCTGCCACTGAACGATGGATTGGCGGTGCCGTAGACGCGGGTGGCATTATTCGCCGAGACGATCAGGCTGCCGGCTGTCACCGTGATGGTCGTCGTTCCCATCGAGGATTTGTAGTCCACGGTGTCGCTCGGAATGAATGAGACCGAGAGAGTCTGGCCGGCGCCGACGGGCAGGATGGTTCCGGCGGGCGGGGTGTAGGTAAAGGAGCCGAGCACGTTCGCGCTGGCGTTGAGCTGGGTCGCCGAGAGCGGGGTTCCATAGATGATGGAGACCGGAAGCGCCCAGGTGACGGTGGTGGTGGCCTGATTGACGGTCACGTTCACCGAAGCGGTCACGGTGTTGTAATCCACCGCGTCCGTGGCCGTGAAGGTCACGCTCTCGGAGTCTGTGCCGGCGGTTGGCTCGAGGGTGGGTGTGGTGAAGGCGTAGGAGCCCGGGACAGACGTGCCACCGCTGGCAGCCGTGCCGCCGGTCAGAATGGAGGAGGCCAGGGTCTGGCCGTAGGTGATGGCGCTGGCCGTCGGCAAGGTGGCCACCGTCAGCGTGGCCTTGCTCACGACTACATTAACGCTGCCCGTTACGGTGTCGTAGTCGACCGCATCGTCCGGCGTGAAGGTCACGCTTTCGGAATCGGTGCCGGCTGTGGGGAGGGTCGTGGGCGTGGTGTAGGTGTATTTACCCGGGACGTTGGTGCCGCCGCTGGCAGCGGTGCCGCCGGTCAAAGTGGAGGATGCGAGGGTCTGTCCGTAGGTAATCGCACTGGCCGTCGGCAGAGTTACAACTGTGGTTGTGGCTTTATTCACAACCACACTGGCCGTGCCGGTCACTGTGTCGTAATCGGCCGTGTCATCGGGCGTGAAGATCACGCTTTCTGAGTCCGTACCGGCCGTTGGCGCCGTCGTCGGCGTCGTGTAGGCCCAGTGACCCGTAACCGAGGTGGCTCCGCTGACGACGGTTCCGCCGGTCAGGTTCGAGGCTGACAGAGTCTGGCCGTAAGTGATGGCGCTGGCACTCGGCGCGACGGAGATTGTGGTTGTGGCCTTCGTCACGGTGAGGTTCACGGTGATCTGTGTGCTCGAGGGCGGGTTGTAGTCCGTCGTGTCGGTTTGAGTGAAGGTGGCCGTGAGGGTATACGGTGAGCCCGCAACGCTCAGAATGGTGTTGGCGTTCACCGCGCCGACGCCCGAGGCGGTATAGGCGAAGGTTCCACACCCGGTGCAGCTTGCCGCGGCAGGCAGCACGCCGGACAGGTCGGTCCCGTAGGGGATGCTGGCGGTGGAGGGCGTCCAGCTCAGAGTCAGGTCGGCTTTCATGGCCGTGCCGCTGAGATTAATGGCCTGGCTGCCGGTGCCGGCGTTATCTATCAGGGTCGCCGTACCGGTGACTGGATTTGTAACCGTCTGCGGAGTAAAGCTGAATTTGAGCAGGCAGCTGCTGTCGGCGCTGGTCAGCGACGAGCCGGCGATGCAGCCGGAGTCCGCAGCCACGCCAAAGCTGGTGGTGCTGAAATTAATAGCGCTGAATGTGAGATCGGCGTTGCCGATGTTGGAGAGGGTGACCGACTGCTCCTCGGTGCTGAGCGTCTTATAGGCAGTTGAGGTGGCGAAGGTCAGCAGCGATGGCGGGGCAGCCAGATTGATTTCGTAGACCGAGTTGTCGCTGGCGTTGGTGGAGTAGTAGACGTTGCCGCTGCTGTCGAGGGCAACGCCTGCCGGATCGTTCGATATGGTCGCCAGTGTGACAGAGGTGGCGTAGTTGCTGGCCTTCGTCAGCTCCGTTATCGTCCCGCCTCCGCTGTCGGCGACGTAGACATTGCCGGCAGGATCGACAGCGACGGCCTCGGGGCTGCTGAAGCCACTGAAAGTGTTGATCACGGAGCCCGTGGGGCCCAGCTCGGTGAGCGAGGGGTTGGGACTGACTCCATCGCCGGCGACCCAGACATCGCCGCTGGGATCCACGGCGACACCGAAGGGTTTGCCGAACGAGGAGTTCAGGGTCAGAACGGTTGCGTAGCCGCTGGCCGCGGTGAGTTCTCGTACGGCAGGAGGATCGGCTACGAAGAGATTTCCGTTGTTGTCAACAGCCAGACCAAGCGGCGTATACGCGCCGGGCAGCGGGGTCCCGGTCGTGTAGTTAGGCGCGTAAATCTCGTCGATTCGATTGTTCCCGGATTCTCCCACGAAGAGATTGCCCGCTCCGCCGATGGCGATCGACCAGGGCCTGCTGAAAGAGTACGGACTGGGAAGGGTGATGGGTTTCGTTCCACCGTTAGCGAGAATCTCGGTAACAGTACTTGCAACCGAGTCCACGACGAAGATGTCGCCGCTCCCGTCTACGGCAATTTTTTGTGGCGAGGTAAAGGTAGCGCCGAGCTTGGTCGTCCCTGTGCTGGGGCTAAATGTGATCTCGGGACCAGTGGCGGTGCCGTAGAGGAATGCTTGCGCCACATTGCCGGAGCTATCCACCAGTTCCACGGCGCCGGCGCGATTGCCCGGGGTTTTCGGCGCGAACTTCACATCGACGGTGCAGGTGGCCGGAGGAGCGTAGGTGCCGGCCTGGCAGCTTCCGCCTCCGGCATCGACAAAATCCTGGCCGGTACCGCCCTGAGTGACGACGAGGGGCGCTCCAATCGTAGTGCTGGCCGTGAATGAGAAGGTGACGGTTTGACTGGTCGAAGCGGAGCCGAGGGCAACGGTGCCGAAATTGAGGGGCTGGTAGTTGATCTGCTGGATCGCACCGTTGGTCACGTTCGCAACGATCATGGTGCCGTCAATGCTGGGCCACACGGCGACGGGCCCGTTCAGTCCGCTGCCCCAGGTCTGAATCGAGGTGAAGGTGCCGGCGTAGCTGTCCCAGCCTGTGATTTCGCGGGCGGAATTAGTGGTGAATTCTGAGACCCAGAGATTGCCGTTCGTATCGAAAGCGATATCGCCCGGGCCCTGGAAACCGGTGTTGTTCACGATCACAGGCGCCGCCGCAGTATAGGGTGGGATCAGTTCCTTCACCTGGCTGCTGACGCCATCTACCACAAAGAGATCCCCGGCGGAGTCAAGCGCGATGCCGCGCGGCTGCTGGATACCGGAGCTGCTGCCGGTGTACACGACTGTGGGTGTGCCGCCCGAGATTTCCGACACCGTGTCGGCGGCATTGTCCGTTACGAAGACATTCCCGGACGTATCCGCAGCGATTCCCCACGGGGTAGTCCAACTGCCCGATCCGACAAGCGTAGGGGTGCCTAATGTTCCGGAGGTATTTACCAGCTCGTAGACCTGTCCCCCAAAGTCGGCAACCCAGAGATTCTGGTTCGAGTCGAAGGCGACACCTCTGAGGCAGGGATCAGTTGAGCATGGATAGCCGCCAGCCGGAACCGGCTGGGCCGCAGGGGTTGTGCTGTAGGTGCCGGGGCCAGTGTGGGCGATTTTATAGACGTTCCAGGCCGTGCCGTCGGTGGCTGCGACAAACAGGTTGCCGGCGGCATCCGTGGCC
This sequence comes from Acidobacteriaceae bacterium, assembly GCA_036269135.1. GTDB lineage: Bacteria > Acidobacteriota > Terriglobia > Terriglobales > Acidobacteriaceae > Palsa-343. The sequence goes on along the minus strand of DATASQ010000022.1, from coordinate 71,162 downwards.
ATGCCTTCGACTTCAGTGAAGTGCGTGGTATCGATCGGGCTAGTGACACCCGCGTAGTAAGCGGCTTGCGCGTGGACCAGGGGACCCATGCCGCACAGGAAGGCGAGCCCTGCCATAACGGAAACCAGGTGCCTGCTCGTTTTGCGATGGTAAGAAATGCGGGTGGCCGGGGAGCTTGCGTTCGAGCAGGCAAAAATGGCATTCATCGGGAACTTCTCCTGTGGGTGGAGGCAAACTTTGCAGACCGGGCATGACGAACGAAGGGCGGCCGAACGGCCCGAATCGAGGGTCAGCATTGGCAAAATACCAACGGTTACCTGCCTGCTTTTGGGGGAATTCTACCGTTCCCCTTTGTGAATGCAATACCCAAGATAGTTCGATTATTGGAAACTCTCGAATCACCGGGAAGGTGCCTCCGGGCACACCAGCCCTGAGCAGGGATCGAGTACTCAGGGAGATCACCCTGCATGGTGGGTCGCTGACTGGGAGTTCGAAAAGACAGAGACGCGCCTCAACGGAGGCGGTGCACGCGGCAGAGAAATCACTTAGCGGCAGGCGGGGCTTGGCGGCCCGCACAAATATCTTCCTGGCAAAGCAGAATTCAGGAAAGTTGACAATTGAGCCTTGGTTTCTTTTTCATCCCCTGAAGTAACTCAGTCTGGAGTTACTGCGGATATTCACATGGGGTGGGAAGACGACCAGCCGCCCTCCACGCATGTTGCAGAAAGAGTCAGCCCCTTTTTCCAGAAGTGGCAATCGTCTGCTGGTCAACCGGGGATCGCGATTCTCGATCAGAGATAGGCGTAAATCCGGTCACCCAGCCACGAGGTCATCGAGAGCGGCAGGTGGTTCCAGATCCTGCTCGCGAGTGTCGCTGCGGAGAACTCCGCCTCATCGGAGGTGTTGGCACCATCCGGGAAATCCGGCGAGTAATAGCGGTACAGGCGAACCGGCTGTGCACCCCACTTGCTTTTGAAGCGTGCCAGGTTGTCATCGCCCTCCGGCACTTCGCCGAGATCCACGAACCGGAATCCCTCTTCGCTGGCGTCGTCGATCGCCCGGCCCATGATGATGTCGTTGGGCCGCAGGGCGAAATCGGCAGCGCGGGAGGCGCCGAAGGCATAAGTGACGGTATCTCCGAAGCTCAGGAACAAATGACCGCCGATGATGCGAGTCCCCGATGCGTCCTGCTGCTCGGCGATCAGCAGCCGCATCATGCCCTTCGCCCGCATCAGGTCCCACAGCGCGAAGAAGAACCGATAGGGACGGGCGGGCACGAAGTTACGTCGCATAGTCTCGAGATACATGTGATACCACGCGCGCAGTTCGTCTTCAGTTTCGGCGGGACGAACCCGCACCCCACCGGCGATGGCTTTCCGGATTGCCCTCTTAATGCTCGAGCGATTCTGACTGTCCGGGATGTGATACGGCTGGCCAGGCTTGCCGGGAAGCGGCACGATGTAGGTTTGCCGCCATGCCTTGCGCACCATTCCGTCGATGCTTGCCCCCATGCCGTCCGCCTGAGTCTTGATCTGCAGCCGTACGGATCGCAGAGCGGAGGCGCGGCGCAGCGCTTCCTTAAGCAGCGCGTCCAGAGCGGCGGAATCCGTAGCCAGAGGGCCGGCCAGCGGCGTGCGCGGCAGCGAGGAGAGCCGAGGACCGGTGAGAGGCCGGCCGCCACTTAGGGGAAGCCCGCGCGTGTAGAGAAGGGGGAAAACGCCCAGCAGCGTCCCCGTCGAGTCTTCACAGGCCAGGAAGAGTCCCGATTGTCGGTATTCGCGGCGCAGAGCCCCGAGCCACGCCGGATGGTGGTAGATCGTGGCCTCCGGATGGCGGAGGACGAACGCTTCCCATCGGGGATCCTTCCAGGGATCGATCTCCGTCATCCGAAGCACCGGAGACAGAAGTCCCTGAGAAGAACCGCTGCGTACAGAAGAGTCGTGCACCATAATCACTGCATTCACCTGACAACAACCCGGGGGAAGCTGAATTCAGCGTTCAATAACCGGAGTAAGATCCCGCTTGAGATCCAGCTGGCCGAACTGCTGCGTAGACAAACCGTCGATGAGGTCGAAGTACTCCTGCTTATTGCGATTCCAGCCGTGAAGCTCAACATATTCCAGCCCATGGCGGACCAGGGAATCGCGCACGCTCGCCTCCTGGGCGACCTCGACCATGGCTTCCGCCATGGCCGCGCTGTCGCCGGAGGGAAAGAAACGTACCGTATTTTCGTCGAAATAGTAGCTGTCGATTTTGGTTCGCGAGGCGACGACCGGAATGCCCTGAGACATGAACTCCATCACCTTGGTGCTGTAAGCCTCATTGCCAAACGAGTCGGCGCGCTTGGGCACGACCCCCAGATCGGCGTTGGCAATGACGTCCGCGATGGATTCCAGGGAGGCGATGCCGCAGAACTTCACCGCGTCCTGCTGCCCAACTTCACGCGCAATATCTTTGAGCCAGTTCGTGGCTTTCTCGTCGGAAGCGCCATAGAGATGGAACTCGGCGCTGGGTACCTTCTTTTTGAATTCGGCGAAAGCGCGGATGCCGATATCGAGGCCCTGATGCCACTGGAAGGTTCCGGGGAAGATGACGATAAAGCGCCCATCCTGTCGGGCGCGCGGACGCCGTGCGAAGATGTCCGGATCGGGAAGGTTGACAACCACCGAGCACCGATTCGGCCGGACGGACCGGGCCACGAGCTTTTCCACCCAGAGGTGATTGGAGACAATCACGTGATCGACAAACCGGGCAGACAGCTTCTCCACCAGGCGAAGGCTGGTGACATAAAAGTATTTAATCGCCGACTTGAACTTATTGGCGAACAGTTCGGGGACAATATCATGGATGTCCAGGATCAGGCGCGCCCCGGTTAGTTTGGGATACCAGGCGGCGAAGACCAGGAAGTCCGGCATGTTATGGATGTGCACCACATCGTAGCGATTGCGTTTATGGAGCCGGGTGAGAACACCCGAGGAGCGGAAGAGGAAGCGCAGCAGCCGGGAGAAGTAACTCCAGTGCCCGGTTTCATTATGGTCGCGCCGCTGGATGTGATAGACGGTAACACCGTTGAGGACGCTGACTTTCTGCGCGCCATTCAGGCCTTCCAGGGCAATCACGTCTACCATGTCGCCGCGTTTGGCCAGGGTTTCGGCGTAGCGGCGGATACGGCCATCGGTTTCGTATCCCGAGTAAGCCAGCATGCAGATGCGCCGGCGGGTGTTGCGGCTGGCCACGGGCAGTTTCGAACAGTAGTGGCGTGAGACCTCGCGCGGCAGAGCATGCCAGCACTGGTCCCCGTAGTTATCGCGCGCATAGCTGAGGAACTCCTCGTAGCGGGCGATGGGATACTCGTCGCGTTCGGGCGAGCCATCCATGCACATATAGTCGGGGTGAGTATTGATCAGGGCCATCCCGCCCTGGTGGACAATCCAGTCGAGTTTCTTCTTCCAGATATCGATCGACTGTTCGCCAAGAACCTTGAAGAGATTGAAGTCCTGGACAAGCGTGTAGGGGAGTTCCACGAAGCCCTTGTTCCCGGGAGACTGCACCCAGAATGGAAAGACGGTGCGTACGCCGTCCGGCTGCGGTTCGAAGGGATCGACATCGAAGGTCGAGGAGTCGTACTCGCAACCCAACTCGTGCATCCAGCCCAGACGATGCTGCATGAGCGGCGAGCGAAAGCCTGCGGCGCCCCACCGGCGCAGAACGTCGCGAATCCGGGCGGCCTTCGCTGCGAATTTCTTCGGGGAGCTGTACAGCTTGCCGTCATGTGTGAGGCCATGGACACCGGCTTCACAACCGGCGCGCTCGAGCATCTCCAGAGTTCCGGGCATGACCCGGTAATCGCCCATGGGAACGAAATTGAAGGAGGCGCGGAATCCGTATTTCTGCTCCAGCTCGAGGAGACGGGGAACGCGCTGATAGCCCTTCTTCCCTTCCACGTCGTGCGTGAGAACCAGGGCAAAACGCTTGCCGTCCGGCCAACCCGGCCAGCGCGGCGGAACCGTTGCCGATCGCGCATCGATGGGCCATTCATCGGCGGATGCCCGTCGCCGACGCTCGGCACGCCACTGGCGCAGTGCCACACGCAGACGCCACGGCAAAATCGGTTTGACAAGGTAGTAGGCTTCAATGAGCATAAGGATCCGTCTTTTCCAGGCAAAACGAGAACAGATTCATGGAAGGCTGTTCGTCACACGATACCAGCATCAGCCCGCGTGCCGGTAAAGAACATTCCCAGCAAGTTGCAGGATCCGATCCGGGCTGGCCGCGATCACCCGATCTGCCCAGGATTTTTGCCACTGCGGCCGCGTGCGCAGGTCTTTGGCGGGATATCTCCAGTAGGTCAGCGGCGTTGCAACGCTGCCCCAGTGTTCCTTAAAGACGCTCAGACCTGGATCGTCGAGGTCAGAGCGTCCCATATCAAGCTCGTTCTGGCCATTCGCTTTCGCCTCCTGGATGGTCTTCCAGAACAGCATGGGCGTGCCGCCGAACTTATTAGCCGAGGCGTCGCTGCAACCGTACTTATAGACCATGGTCTGCCGATGAGAGAGCGTCACGATGCTGGCTACGGCGGCTCCGTCTTTACGGACGATGCGAATTTTCAGATCGGGGCCGAACGCGGCAATCAAAGCGCGAAACCACCGCAACGGCTGAGGCGGCAGCCCGTGACGCCGGCGCGTCATCGTCATCAGGCGATAGAAGTCGTTCAGCTGGACTTCGGAGTTTCCTTCCTCATAAACGAGGTCCTCGCGCTCGGCGCGGCGAATCTTCCGCTGGATGCAGTCTTTGTGAAAGCTGCGAAAGAGCTGATCGGCGGGAGCCGTGAGGTCCAGACGGTGGAGGACGGCACCGCCTTTGGGCTGGAAGCTCCGGACTTCCTCGCCTTTTGCCGAGTGCGGACGGATTTCGCACCGCTTATAGCGGCCTCGCTCAACCAAACCGCGCGCATGCAGCAGCAGTATCTCTAATATCGCGGGGTCACTGAGCAGAGGTTCGCAGTGATCGGAGAACGGCAGGGACACCAGACGCTTCCCGGTGACCCAGGAATCCACCTCGCAAAACACGACAGCGTCCGTGAGAGGAACGCCGGGCGGAGAAGTCGTGAGCACCAGCGGCCGGTATCCATAGGCGGCCTGGAGGGCGCTCAACCAAGCTCGCGTGTGAAACGCCGAAGCGAGGGGGTGGGTCGCGACCAAAGCGGGCCAGCGCGCCTCAGCGAGAGGGTCGAGTTCGTAAACCTGCTTCGCCGTCATGACGGTCGCGTCGTTTTGCGCCTGCATCGCTTCTCTGTCCTGCTCCACGGCGGTCTCCCTCCAGCGAGCCGCGGAAGACGACGCTATCGCCATATCGTCTCTCCCCCCAGGAGACGGCCCATTTGCTGTCGTCTCAGGTATTGGATCGTTGGCCGGTCATCCACCTGCGGAATTCCCTTCAGATAGCCGGAGATAAACCCACAGAAGAGAGCCGCTGACTGGATCACGTACGGTTTCTCTCTGAGGCGCTTGGCACATTTCAATACCATAAACAGGGGGTGATAGCCGCAGATGTAATTCGCTCTTCCGTTCTTGAATCCGGCTCCCCACGTTCCGTCGTTCTTGCCGGTGGGTCGATGGTGAAGAACCTGGAGTTCGGCCAGGGTTCGCGTCGACCAGCCAAGCATCTGCGCCTTGACCTCGTCCATGGTATCCCAGCCAGGCGCCGGCCAGAAGCCACCGATGGCGTCCCAGCATTCGCGGCGGTAGATCTTGGTGGCGCCTCGAACATGGAACACCGGACATGCCTCGAGGATCGCCTGCCCCTTAATGACGTTGTAGATCGTGCCACCGGCGATTCCAAGCTTTTTGTCTTCCTCAAAAACGCGAAGGCATGACTGGAAGTATTCGGGATTAAAGGAGAGATCGCCATCGAGCTTGACGATGAAGTCCCAGTCCTTAGTCTCTAACATCCGATAACCATCGTTAAAGGCATCGACTACGCCTCCGCCCGCTTTGCGGAAGCCGCGGTTCTGCCGACGGCATACTTTAATCCAGTTATGCTGCCGAGCGTAGGTGTCAGCGATTTCCGCCGTCCGGTCGCTCGATCCGTCATCGACAATCACCCACTCCCATGGCCGAATCGACTGAGCGACGACGCTGTCAATCGTCCGCGCAAGATTAGCTTCTTCATCCCGGACCGGCGAGATGATCACGTATTTGATGGCGTTGGAGGACATTGCTCTGTTCTTGAGTTGCAGGATTCGACGGATCTGTCGAGCTAGACGCGAACGGGCTCGGGACTGACTCCGGCATTGCTGGACAGAAACGCCCGATGCCACAATTCCAGGGTCAGCAATGACAGAACTTCTTTGGCGCCGGCTCCGGATTCCGTGTTGGCCTGCAGCAGCCCTTCAATGCAGGCTCTGTTGAAGTAGCCGCGCTCGAGGGTGGTGCGATCGAGCAGTACGTCATAGACAAAGTTCTTCATGTCGGTGCGCAGCCACGAGCCGAAGGGTACGGGGAAACCGGCCTTCCGGCGCTTGAGGATCGGCTCGGGAATGCGGCTTGCCAGGGCCCGCTTCGCAATATACTTCGTTGTCAAACCGCGGACCTTCAGGTTTTCCGGGAGAGAGGCGGCAAATTCCAGCAATTTGTGATCGAGGAAGGGGACGCGCAGCTCGATGGAATTCGCCATCGTCATCTTGTCTGCCTTGAGCAGCAGATCGTCCGGCAAAGACGTTTTCGTGTCCACATATAACATGCGGTTGACCAGGCCAAAGCCCCGGGAGTTGGCCATGATGCGTTGCATCGGACGGGTGGCGAAGTCCTTATCGCTCAGACCGGCGAAATCGCCGGAGTAGAGTGTATCGTGGTTCCTGTTAAAGAACGAATCAGGGCCCGAACTACGGCTGTAGTAGTAGCTCTCAAACGGCTGCGCGAGAAGGGGCGCATACTTCGCGACGCGGGCATTCTTCAGGAATCGATTGGCAGTGGCAGCGGCAGAAGACAGCGGCCCTCGCGCCGGACCGAGGGCGCTCTTGAGCCGCTCCACCCACCGCACACCGCGATAGGTCTGATAGCCGGCAAAGGCCTCATCGCCGCCCTCACCCGAAATCAAAACCTTCACCGATTCCCTGGCCAGTTTGGTGATGTAGTAGAGCGCAACCGCCGGCGCCTCGCACACCGGCTCTTCCATGTACCACGCATACCGGGGCAGGAACTCTTTGAAGTCCTCCGCCGTGATGGTCATCTCGTGGTGATCGGTTCCGTAGCGCTCTGCCGCCATCCGGGCGTAGGGACGCTCATCGGGAACCTCGGTCCCGCCAAAGCCCAGCGTGAAGCTGCCAAGGGTTTGATCGGTGCGGCTGCTGGCAAAACTAACCATCGCCGTAGAATCCACGCCGCCACTCAGCAGGATGCCCACCGGCACGTCGCTGATCATGTGGAGCCGGACCGATTCATCCAGGATGTCGATGAGTTCTTTTTCGGCATCGGCCGTGGATTTCGGAATGGGATCGAAATCCAGATCCCAGTACTGATGGATTTCAGCCTTACCTTCTTTGACCGTGAGGTAAGATCCCGGCCTTAACTTGAAGATGTCCTTAAAGAGGGTATCTTCGCCCGGAACATAGTAAAAGGTAAGAAAGCGATCGACGATCTCCGGCCGTACCTGCGCGCCGATCTCGGGGTCGGCCAGAATGGCCTTGATTTCCGACCCAAAGACAAGGGAATCCTTCCCGATCGCATAATAGACCGGCTTAATGCCGACGCGGTCCCTGGCCAGCATCAAAGTCTGCTGGCGCTCATCCCAAATTGCGAATCCGAACATGCCCCGCAGCCGTTCGACACAAGCCGGGCCGTATTCCTCATAGAGATGAACGATAACTTCGGTATCCGTGCGGGTGCGGAAGAGATGGCCTCGGGCGAGGAGATCGGTACGCAGCTCTTCGAAGTTATAAATTTCACCGTTAAAGACAATCCAGACGGTCCCATCCTCGTTGGAGAGCGGCTGATGGCCGGTGGCCAGATCGATGATGGAGAGACGGCGAAAGCCGAAGCCAACCGGACCGGACAGGTAGTAGCCTTCATCGTCGGGGCCGCGATGAGCGATGGTGTCGGCCATGCGCTTCAGCAGCCCGCTGGAAACCGGCTTTTCCCGATGGAAATTTAATTTACCGCAGATTCCGCACATAGATTGTTCCCGGTATCGATAATCTTCGCCACTGTTGAACGCCGCAGGCTAAAGCCCCGGCGCTCCTTCTGCCGTAACGTTCCTGACCGGCGGCTTTCGCTCGAAATGAGTGACCATTGTGCCCAGGATCAGCCACCATTTCAATAGCGCATTACGGGCAGAGGCTCGGCGCGCGCCTCGACTCACCGCCACCGCGGCAATCAGCAAAGCCACACGAGAGAGCGCGCTGGCCGCCATTACGACTCGAAAGGCCAATTGATAGGCATATCCCCGGTGTTTGCCGATATACAGCAGGATCGATCGCCACTTCATCACCACGGCCCGTCGCCGGACACTGCTTTTCCCGCCGTAGTGAATGATGCGTCCCTGGGAAATGTAATAGTTGGTAAAACCCGCTTGCACTGCTTTGTAACAAAGATCCAGGTCTTCCGCGTACATGAAGTACTCTTCGCTGAAGAGGCCGACCTGGGCGAAGACCTCTCGCTTGAACAGAACGCAGGCGCCCGAAATGACTTCGACGCGGCTCGGCTCCGTATCGCCCGCGAACAACGGCGCGATATTCCATAAAGGGCAGGCGGGAAACCGGTTGCGAATCACATCGACATCCAGAAGCTGGTTGAGGATGGTTGGGAATGTCTGAATGCAGGCGGTCTGAATGGACTGGTCTTCGTTGAGCAGCGTGCAACCCGCCGCGCCCAGCGATGGCAGCGAGCGCAGCTGCCGGAGCATCAGGTCGAACGCGGGGTCGATCAGAAGTGTGTCCGGATTCAGGAAGACTACATATTCACCCCTCGCCGAGCGGAACCCGAGATTATTGGCGCCGGCGAAGCCTAGGTTTACCGCACTTTCGATCACGACAACGTCCGGATAACGCTCCCTGACCCTCCCGACATCGCCATCGGGCGAAGCATTATCGACGACGATCACCTCGAAGGCGGTCTCATGCGTATGCGCATAGACGCTTTCCAGGCATTGCAGAAGGTAGGCGGTGGAGTTCCAGTTGACGATGATGATGGAGAGGTCGGTCACAGTTCAGGTCCACCCCATGGCCGCAGTCTTTTCCCCGCGTGTGCGAAGATCCCTGCCGGCGAAGGCTCGCGTACGGGTTCTTTCGCTTCCGGCAGCATCACGGTTGCGCGAGACGGGGACGGAGTCTTCGCCAGCGCAGGTGCGGTCGCCGGAACCGTCGCGGCAACGATCATCGCCAGGAAAGTGAACCACCAGATCTGCGTCTGATCCCAATAGGCCACGCCAAAATAGGCGAAGATGTTCGAGAGCATGATGGAACCGAGACACCAGAAGAGCCACTGCTGCTTTGGTCTCACTCGTTTCCTCATGGTGCCGAGGCGGCTGAAAGACTTGACGATAATGACGATGAAGCAGACCACGGAGACCAGGCCGCCCATTTCCGCTTCGGCGACGAACTGGTCCGACAGGTCCCACATGTCGTAGCCCCAGTTGCCATTTTGATTGGTGCCGAAGAGCCACCAGTCTTTGAAATGCCGGATGCAGGTGTCGATGAGGATGGCGCGATCATAGCCGCCGGAGCCGCCAACCACATTGATGTGGGCGATCACGAACCACACCGGGGCGTCCATGACCACCGCCAGGCCCGCGAGGGTGGCGACGATCGCCCAGCGGATCACCTTCATCTTGCGCCGCACCGGCCAGAGAAGGAGTCCAAGAATCCCGGCCACATACGCCAGCAGCGGAGTGCTCGAGTTAGCGGTCAGGACCATCAACGTCGCTCCCACGAGCCCTACCACCGCGGGCACCCTGATTTTCTTCATCCACAGCCAGACGAAGAGAGGGATAAGTGTGCCGCCAAAGCACCCCGCGAGGATCGAGTGCCCAAAGGTAGCCTGAGCGCGGGCGGATCCGTCCCGGACTTCCGGCGCCGTCACCTGCCCGCCCAGGTATGTTCCGAAAGGATTGATCAGGGTGTGGCGTTCCCACACCATGCATATGCCGAGGATAAACGCAGCAATCGCCAGAGCTTTGGCGGCGCGGGCTATGTCCTCCTCATCCTGGATCAAATAGCGAAGCAGGAAGTAACCGCACAGGGCCTGCAGCAGGAACGCGCCCTGCTCCCCCAGGCCATCGGGCCAGTTGGTAACGCTGATCGCGAGGACGCGATAGCACGCCCAAACGATGAATACCTTGTCGAGGGAGTTGAGCCCACCCGCTATTCGGAACTTCCCCTTGATAACAAGAGTGAATCCGACCAAAACGAGAATGAGGCGCACATATAAGTGCGCGCCACCCAGCATGACTTCCTGGCCGCGTGGAACCAGAAAAGTGCAGATCAACAACGGACCGACCGCGTATTTCCGGCCGCCGCGCAGCATCAGCACCATCGTAATTAGCATTCCCAAAGCGACCAGCGGATGCAGGACTGTCCCGGACGCGCCGTGACCTAAGTCCCTCTGGTTGAACTCCAGGGTAGCTAATAGCATTGCTTGATAACTGAACATCGTTAACGCCTGGTGCTCATGCTCGGATGCCTACGAACCGGCAACGGCCATGGCTGCCTTATTATCCAACACTCCGGCAGACCGGCGGTACGCGGCGATAGTCTCCTGGTAGGCCGCCAGGAGCCTGTGCCCCGCAGCTTTCCAGGTAATCTCATCCGCGGTCCGAAGAGAGGCCTCCCGCATCTTTGCCAGCAGATCCCGATTCGTCTCCAGTAAGGTGAGGTGTTCGGTGAGCTGGTCCACATCGCCGGCGCGATGCACCAGCGCATTCTCCATATGATTGCAGATGGCTCCGGCCGCATCGGAAACGACCAGAACGCAGCCACTGGCTCGGGCTTCCGAGGTGACCAGCGCGCTGCCTTCTTCCATACTGGGCAGAACCAGCAGGTCACTTTTGCGCATCAGCTCCGCCACATCGGATCGGTGGCCGAGAACTTCGACGCTGGGGTGGGTCAGCATCGCAGACAATTTCTCCGCATAGCCCGGAACGAAACCGCCCGCAATTATGAACCGCCCTTTGCGGGAGATGGGCGAACGAAGCCACGCCTCCAGCGCGTAATGCAGTCCCTTTCTCGGCGCGCAGCCCCCCACGAACACCATCGTCAGGCCGCGTTGATCGTCGCGCACCTGCTGGCCTGAGTGATAGACAGTTTCGTCGTATCCATATTGATCGCGCACCAGCTTCTCGCGGCTGAAGCCTTCGTCCAGAAATGTCTGCAGAACGAAATCGGAAGGGCAAAGAAGCCGAAAGGCGGCGTTATATTCCGCCTCTTCCTTAGCAAGGATGTGAGGGTTATACGCGTGCTCATGATGGGGAGGAAGGACGATGCCCAGCCTTTCGCATTCCTTCCGTACCACCTCATAGGCAAATCGCGTGTGCGCATTGGGCCTTTCCAGGACGGTCGGAATGCCCAGGCGCGCCGCGGTTCTGAGCGTGCGGAGCGAGCCAAGCGGCCACGCGTGAACGATGTCGACCTTTCCGACCAGCCGCCTGAGCCTCTGCGCCACGATCCAGTCGTGCAACGCGCAGGCGCGCTCGGTTCCCAGCACTCTGTAGGGAATGCGGATTTTGCCTCGTGCCAGGGTCGGCCGGACCACCGCATCCGGCGGCAGTTCTCGGGAGAGCGAGCCGGGAAAGACCGTAACCTGGGCGCCCGCGCCCATCAGCCCATACACCTGCTGCCAGGCAGTGTGGCAAATGCGGGCGGCTCCCAGCCGATGCGGGAAGCTATACAGGACCCTCACAGTTCCAATCTCGCGTGTCATGACTCCAGGCTTTCTTCGACCCGCTCGGGCGCGCACTTCACGCGGCGCCGCCCTTCGTGAACACCGCCTCAATCGTCTCTCCGGGCCCCGCCAGCGATGCCGCGGCGGTAAACAGCTGAAGAAGCGTCAGTCGATAGATCTTGCGGATGACCCTCCAGATAAATCCGGGCTCACCCGCCGACGTAGCCAGGGGGCGGCGGTGAATGCCGATCTTCTTTACCAGGTCATCGAACAGAAAGCGTGTGCTGAATTCGACGAATAATTCGCGATGGGTTTTGACGGAGACTTCCAAAAGCCCTGCAGAGTAGGCGACCCTTCTGAGGGTAGCCGGGGAGAAATGATGAAGGTGCCGCGGCAATTCCAGAGCGTACCAATACGATCCGAAGATGCGCGCACCGGCGGAATCGATGTTCGGCATCAGGGTATAGAAAACGCCGCCGGGCTTCAGCCACTCGGCCACTTTCACGAGCACATCTTTCGGTTCGTAGACATGCTCGAAGACGTTGAAGCAGGTAATCACGTCAAAGCTTCCCGGGGAGAAAGGCGCGTCGAGGATATCGCCGACGAAGACCTCAGCGCCGCAGCGCCGGCGCGCCTCGGCGGCCGCGTCTTCCGACATTTCAATCCCGGAGAGTTTCCAGGAAGGTCCTTTCATCGCGCTGAGGAATCCGCCGCCGGCGCAGCCCAGGTCGAGAAGGGAGCCCCCAGCCGGTTTCAGGCGAAGCACCGCGTCGCGACGGGCGAACCAGTGCTCCGGCGCTTTCGACGCCGCGGAGATGGTGCGATCGTAATCCGCGCCATAATGCATGCCCATTTCGGCTTTGGACGGAGGATCGTCGAGCCATACCAGCGAACAGTCGGCACAACGCAGCAGCTGATACCGCTCCGGACGTCCATGGAAGTGATCCGGCGCGGTCAGCCATTTGACCCGCTCCGGAGCTCCGCAGATGGGACATTCTCGCGGATCGACGGTTTTTGCCGGAGTTGCAAGGAAAGCGGGGGCTTCGTTTGCGATCATAAACTCGATACACCCTTGATCAGGATTATGCGGGAGAAGCGAACTTTCGGGAAACGGTATTGAGCATGGTTCGCGCCTCAGAGCGCGAGACCGAGCCGGTGATGAGCAGAGCGGGCACGGCCACCAGCAGGCTGATGCCCGCAGCGGTCGCGAGTCGAATTGTGTCGATAGCGCGGGGGCTGATTCCCCACGACAATTTCAGGTAGAGAGCGACAAGGGAGGCGCCGAGAATCACGGCGGCGGCAACGCAAAAGCGCAGAAGAGTGGGCGCCAGGCTGCTGGCACTGAATCCCTTGAATCGGGAGGAGAGGCTGAGACTCATCAGGATCAGCCCAAGCAGTTGCCCGATAACGTTTATGCCGCCCACTATGCCGAAGAATCCGATTCTGGGGCCGAAGGGCCACAGGGCGAACGCAACGCCCAGCCCCAGGAGCAGCTGCGCGTTATCCATCACCGCTCCGCCGGAAACTCGATAGAGTACGCGGAACAAAGAACTCAGCGAGCGGCACACGCCGCCGGCGCAGAGCAGACAAACGGCCCCCTCCAGCAGCGGGTCGCTCTTCCCTGTCCAGACAAAAGCGATTCTGGCTCCATAGAGTGCTATGAAGGCCAGAGGAAGAACCGACAGCACCGCCATCGCCTTAAACGACTTGACAATAAAGCCGTTAATTTGCTCAGCCGACCCTGAGGCATACACCAGGCTGCCCCCGGAGAGGATGGCCTGCAGGTACGAACCCTGGATCAACGTGGCAAAGCTCACCAGGCGGGCGGCCAGCGCAAAGACGCCGGCGGCATTCGCGCCAAAGAACTTCAGGATAGCCACCGGCAGGATCGCCGCGTACAGCAGCTCCAGCATGCTCACTAACTGATAGCTTCCCCCGAACCGGAGGAGCTCTTTCACGACCGATCGCGTGACGAACTGCGGCGCGAGACGGACGTCGGGAAGGATGCGATGCGCAAAGATGTACCACAAACCACCGCAGGCCAACTGATACGCGCAAAACACAACCACGATCGACAGCAGTCCGAATCCGACGGAAAGAAGCGCGATGGTGGCGGCTGCGTTGAGCAGATCGAGAACGACGTTCAGCTTCTCCCGCAGATCAATGCGGTGCGCCCCCATCAGGATGCTCTGATACGTCTGGCTTACATTGCCGACGATCGCCGTGATCGACAGGAACTGAATCCCCCGGGTAGCGGGGAGGAGAAATGCCTTCGGCACGCCGACCGCGACTGCCAGGGTATGGGCAAACACAGCGAGAGGCACGAGAACCACGACGGACATTACCAGCACAGCAAAGGTCCCTGTGCTCAGTAGCTGGCTGGCCCGATCGTAGTCCCCGGTGCCGGTGGCTTCCGCCACGTATTTCTGGAATGCGGATTTGACGCCGGCGCCGCCCAGAGTGATATAAGCGGCAATCGACATGAGAACCGCCCAGATACCGTAACCATCCAGTCCGAGATGGTGAATCATCACCGGGACGACGATGATGCGGGCCACCACGTGCACAAGATTCCCACCCACGCCGAAGAGCGTGTTCTTCCCGATGGAAGCGGTGAGCGCACGACTGGAAGAAGGCGCGGAAAACTTGGCCATTGAATACCGAGAAAGATCTGGCAGTTCACTCAGCGAAAGCTGGTGGTTTTAAATGGTGGGCCTGGCGGGCGACGAGCGTCCTGGTCAGGCCGGGGGTCGCCCGGCCGTTGATCTGGCGCCCACCGTCCAGGCGCCGGTCGATGGCCGCGGATTCCCTGCAGCACCCGAGCAGAGGGACGCAAGGTCGCCGGAACACAGTGAGGTCAGACTGGCGCCTTTGCCGATCAGTGGAGATCGCGCCTGCGGCTGATCGCTGCTGTCCAGGTTGAGGGACCCGTGATAAGCCGAGTGCGAGTCGCCCCCCACACACGTTTTCCAGGAAGAAAACTGAGACGGCGAATAGAAATTCCCGCGGCAGACGAACGCGTTGCCTCCGCCATTCGCATACTGGTTGTAATCCGGCATGAACGGAATGCCGTGGGTTTCGATCAACTGGTTGCAGCCGCTGAGAGCATTATTCTCAAACGTCATTCCGCTGGTATCGGAGTTAGCCGAGAAACAAACGCCGACTCCGGTTCCCGCAGTGCTGATCAGGGTGTTGTTGTAAACCCCACCGCCGTGGGCCCGGGTGTAATTGCCGGAGAACAAGCCAAACAAGCCGTCGGGATCGGCCTGGTCGCCTGCCCCGACGTTATTGAAGATGGCTATCCCGGAGGTCGAATCGGCGCAGGGCGTAGATCCGGCACCGCTGCCGCCTTCGATAAAGATATGGGCGGTGACGTTTTGCCCAATGGGACCTTTGAAGACGTTGTTATAGATGGCCAGCAGCGTAATATGCGCGGGCGATCCGTTAGTCTCGCTGGTGAAGCAATGGATGCCGTCATGGTGGTAGCTGTCGGTGGTTGTGTCCCAGTTGGCATAGCCATACACCGTGTTATTGCGAAAGGTGAACGGGCCTGAGCTTCCTCCCGCGACCTGACTGGCCAGCATCCAGCCATGGTCCATGCCATAGATCGTATTTTCGGCGATCACCACGTCGCCGTCCCCGTTTTTGAAGTTATTGAACAGGCACCAGCCGGCATCGTGCATGACGTTGTGCTGGATCAGCCAGTTCGAGCCGCTGACAGAGATACAGCGTTGCGCGCTTGCTTCCTCAGACGAATCGCCAGGGGATATGTGCACGTACATATTCGCGATCGTCAGGTTCTGCACGGTGCAGTGATTGCAGTTGTAACCCTCGATTGCCTCTGTCTTCTGGTGATACGCCAGATCTGTGCCGTTGGCGGTATTTTGAATCGTGCCGGTGTTCTGGCCGTCAATCGTGTAGTAGCTGCGCCCGTAGAGACAGATGGCTCCGCCGCAGCCGCCGTTCGGCGAAGGGGCAAAGTAAGGAGCCTGAAGAATGGCGCCGGTATCGAACCGGATCGTGACCGGATGGCCCTCCGCTCCGTTTCCTTTCGGAGTCAGCAACTGCGCACCCGCACCGCCGGTGATCGTGCCACAGATGTAATTCACATCGCCCGGCACGTTCCGGGTGCCGTTAAATGTGTCCGGCGTAATGGCCGTCTGCCCCTTGCAGGCCGTGCCGCTGCTGAAAATTCCCGCAGACTGCGCAATATAGCGCGTGGTCGCGGACGCTGGCGGCGTCATCACGAGGACCACGACGATCACGAGCGCCACAACGACGGCAAGAAGGGGAATCAGCTTCTTCATGGAATGGGGGCTGTTGCGTTGCGGCGGAAGCCGGAGACGGCGCTGTCCGCTGGGAAACAGCGGACGGCGCCGGATCTGACGGTTTTTGAATACCGGCGAGCAGCTATCCGGTGGAGCAGGAAGAGCGGGAGGCTCTAATTGGTGACGACCGTCCCGGTCAGGCCGGTGGGCGGTGCAGGAGCGGTACCGGAAGTCGCTGAATAGGCCCCCACCGTCCACGCGCCCGTAGCTGGGCGTAACGTGCCGGCGATGTCGCTGTCCAGTGTAGTGATGCTGAGCGAGGTCAGGTTCGTTCCGGCGCCGATGACAGCGGAGCCGGTCTGCGGCACGCCGGCGGTCGAGAGGTTCGCGCTCGAGACGTAGGCCGACGGACTTGCATCCTGCCCCGTCTCACTCTGCCAACTGGAGAACGACGAGTTATAGTTCCCAAGATATGCGAAGCAGTTAGATCCCGTGCAGTTCGCGTAGATGTTGTTGTGCAGACCGCCGGCTGCGAAGCTGCCGCCGGACGCGACGTACATCAGGGTGCCGCACCCGCTCACCACGTTATTGACGAAGGTGGTGTTGGGGGAACTCGAAGTGCCCACGCAGTAATCGTTGGAGGTGCCGATGAAGGTGTTGTTGTAGATCTTGTAGCCGCCGTCCTGCCCGGTCGTGAGCATCCCGTCGTTATCGGCGCCGTTGCAGGTATCGATGAAGCTGTTGTTGTAGATCTGAACGTTCTTGGTGTTCCCGCCGTTGGCTTCCATGAAGACATGAGCGGTAACGTTCTGGCCAATACAGCCGCCAAATTTATTGTTGTAGATATTGACGCCGGTAATCGTGTCGGAGCCGTTGTCGTCATAGCCCCAGATGTGGATACCGTCGTGATGCCACACGTCGCCGGGGGTGTCCCAGTCGGAATAGTCGTGGATGTTGTTGCCGTAGATATTGACGTTGCTCAGGGTGTTTCCCGAGGCCGGGCCGCCGATGGCAATGCCGTGGTCGATGTTATAGATCTGGTTGTTCGAGATGGTGATGTTGGAAGACGTGCCGCTGTCGTACTGGAGATTGATGCACCAGCTCACGTCGTGCATCAGATTATTCGTGATCGTCCAGTTGCTCGACGAGCCATGACCCCACATGCAGGCCCCGCCGCCACCGCTCGGAACGCCCGTGGTGGTGACGTACATATCGATAATGCTGAGACCTTCCACCGTCAGGTAGTTGCTGCTGTCGGCCTCGATCCCGTTGCTGTCATTGTGGTAGGTGCAGGACCCACCGGGGCAGGCGGCTCCTGTATCGCCGGTCGCGGTCGCCTCGATCACGCCCTGGGTCGCTCCGCCCGCGCCGCCGTTTCCGTTAATGACGACGTAGTTCTGGTTGCTGGCGTCGACTGCGCCGCCCGAGCCCTGCGGAGGCCATTCCGGGGAGGAAAGAACCGCACCGCTTTCGAAGTACAGCGTGACCGGGGCGCTGCTCGTGCCGCTTCCCTGAAAGACGAGGGCCTCAGTGTTGGCCCCGACCGTGATCGTTCCGCACACGTGAACCGTGCTGCCCGGGCCGATCTTCTCCCCGGTGGGCGTGCCGGCAGTCCAGTTCCCACCTGTGTTGAAGTAACTGTACGCGTAAGCATTCGCGCAGCTCGTTCCATTGGCTGACCCGACAGCCGACTGAGCGATATAAATGTCGTTTGCCTTCGCCACGGACGCACTGGCCAGCAAAAGAATGGCCGCAAAACCACACATCAACTTCTTCATGGAAGACTTACCTAATCCTTTTCCGTAAAATGCCGGAGCCGCCGTGGTGCACGGTGATAGCGCTCTGATGGCCAGGAGCTTCCCGCCATCCGTTCCGTTGATTCCGTCCACCGGATGCCAGGCCATGGCACAGCCGGAATAACCGCCTTCAGCGCACACGTCTTGCTCAACACGGACAGCTTTCCTCCGAGAATCGCGCCGAACCATTACCAGCTACGCGGGAACCAGTTGGCCTCGTGCAGTGCAACCCGAGGACCAGTCCGGGGTCCCTAAAGTGACCACTGGCGTCGCAATTCGGTGGAAAAACCGGCACTATAGTAACTACTCCATCGATCTGTATCATTCTACGGTTGATAATCCCCGTAGAAGGCCTTACTTTCGGTGGTTTGGCTGCAGGTTTTCCCGTCCAGGATGGCTCACTATGGGGGGATTCTCCCATGAAATCCTGTCCCAACCCGCGTAAAAAAGTGCATCCACCGATTACTTTTGGGTTCAGGCTTTCGTGCGGGGCCTCCGCACCCGCTTCACCAGGGTCTGCAGGCCGCCCACCCAGTCGTAGTCGCCGGTCATTTTTGCTTCCAGAAGAGCCGAATCGTCGGCGCTGTTGACCGGAAGCCGTTCCAGGAACAGAGGATCGCTGGCCGCCCCGGCTCTGCCGATTTGTGTACAAACCCCGTAGCGGTAGCCGCTCTCCTCCAGTATCTGCCGCACCATGGCGATGAACGGAGCATCGGTCTGCGGAAAGGCATACGGGTACGCAAACGTATCGATGGCGCAGCCTATTTTGTCCTGGAGGGTCTGCCGCGACCGCAGAATCTCTTCACGGATGCGATCCGCCTGCAGATCGTGGAGCTGAGGGTGGGTGACGGTATGCGACCCGAAGGTGATGCCCCGCTGCTGAAGTGCGCGCACCTCGCCCCAGGTCATGCATTCGCGCTGGTTGAAGATCTGCGGCTGGTCGCCGATGGAGGCGGTGGGCAGGAACATCGTCGCGGTGAATCCGAAGCGATCGAGCGCCGGAAAGGCATGCTGGCAGAAGTTCCGGTAGCCGTCGTCGAAGGTGATCACCACCGTTTTTTCGGCAGTGCCCCCGCCGGCGTGCAGCCGCTCCATCGCCGATGCCAGGCTCGCCGTTCGGTATCCATGTTCATGCAGCCAGGTCATCTGCTGCAGAAACAAAGCCGGCGGGACCGCGATGCGGTAATAAGGCCCCAGCGCCGACTCGTCTTCGTCGGCCACGCTGTGGTACATGAGGATAGGTATTTTCCCGTCGCGCCGGGAAAACACCCGAACCAGCGGCCCGACAAAATACAGAGACCCGGTGCGATCGAACCGCAGACTCACAGCGGGGCCCCGGCGCGTGTCGTGCTGGGCATAACTTCAGCTCCGCGCGGCCAGGGCCGGCTCGGCCGCTGCGCGCGACCTGGCAGTAAAGTTCGCGATCTCATCCGCCACCCGCTCCTGTTGCTGCGCGGTGAGTTGTGGGAACATCGGCAGGGAGACGATTTCCGCCGCCACCCGCGTGCATACCGGCAGATCGTCCGGCTGGTAGCCCAGCGAGGCATAAGCCTTCTGCTGGTGCAGCGGAACCGGATAGTGAATGCCCGTGCCGATGCCGACATGCTTCAGGTACTCCATCAGCCCATTGCGATCGGCCGTGCGGATCACGTACAGGTGATGGACAGCGCGCGACCAGGCAGGTTCGTACGGGCAGATCACGGCATCATTACCGGCCAGCAGGCGGTTGTACTCGGCGGCGCGATCGCGGCGCTGCGCATTCCACTCCGTCAGGTGGGCCAGCTTCACGTGCAGAAGCCCCGCCTGCAACGCATCCAGGCGCCCGTTGTAGCCTTCGATGTCGTGATAGTACTTCTTCGCCTGGCCGTGATCGCGCAGCATGCGCATGTGTTTGGCCAGCTCCGGATCGTTGGTGGTGGCGGCGCCGGCTTCGCCGCAGGCGCCGAGGTTCTTCCCCGGGTAAAAGCTGAATGCCGCCGCACGGCCCATCGATCCGGCCTTGAACCAGCGATTCTGCCGCGCCGAGAAATACTCCGCGCCGTGCGCCTGGCAGGCATCCTCGATCACGATCAGGCCGTACTCTTCGGCCAGTTGGAGGATCCCGTCCATATCGGCCATCTGCCCATACAGGTGGACCGGAACGATGGCGGTCACCGGGCGCTGGCTGCGCCGGCTGATGGGCCGGCCGGACGGCTCGCGCCGGCACTCCTGCTCCAGATACTGCCGCAGCTTCGGCACGGACAGGTTGTAGGTCTGCTCATCGATGTCGACGAATTCCGGCAGCGCGCCCGCCTGGGAGATGGCTTCGGTAGTCGCAATAAATGTGTGCGGCGTGGTCAGAATCACATCGCCGGGACACACACCGGCGGCCATGATGGCAAAGCGCAGCGCGTCGGTGCCGCTGTTGAGAGCTACGGCATGATGGCAATCGCAGAAAGCGGCGAAGTCCTTCTCGAATTCCTCCACCATGGGGCCGCCGATAAAACCGGCGCTCCGCAGCGTGCGCTGAAACACGGCAGTGAGTTCTTCCTCAAGCTGCAGGTGGGGAGTAATCAGGTCCAGAAACGGAACATCACTGTTGACTGACATGGGTTGCCTCCAGGGGTTTTTCCAGGGTGCGGAGTACCCGGGCGGGATTGCCCGCCACGATCGTATTCGGGGGTACGTCTTTGGTGACGACGGCGCCCGCGCCCACAATGGCGTTTTCTCCCACCGTCACCCGGCTCAGAATCGTGGCGCCCGATCCCACCGAGGCGCCTTGTTTAATCACGGTTCGCTCGACCTTCCAGTCGGCCTCTGTCTGCAGTTCCCCGTTGGGGCGGGTGGCGCGCGGATAGCTGTCGTTCACGAAGATCACGCCGTGGCCGATGAAGACGTTGTCCTCGATCTCCACGCCTTCGCAGATGAACGTGTGGCTGGAAATCTTGCAGCGGCGGCCCACCGAGGAGTTCTTCTGAATCTCGACAAAGGTGCCGATCTTCGTTTCGTCGCCGATGGTGCAGCCGTACAGGTTGATGAATTTCGCCAGCCGGACCCCGCTTCCCAGCTTCACGTCCGGAGCGATGCTGTTCCACTCGTTCATAGGTAGACCAGCGCTCCCCGTTCGTGCAGCGACCGGGTCGCCGACTCCAGCATCTGCACCACACGCAGGCCCGCGCATCCGTCGTTGAAGGGCTTTTTGCTGTTCGTGGCGCAGTCCACAAAGTAGGTCAGCTCTTCGCGCAACGCCTCCACCTGCTCCAGCTGCGGCGCCCACATGTCGCCCGAGCGGTAGTTGACCAGCAGGCGGTAGACGCCTTCGCTGTTGGTGATATTCACGCCTTTGTCGTAGACCTTCACTTTTTCATCGGCTTCGAGATCGTTCCACACCAGCATGCGTTTCTCGCCGCCGATCAGGGTGGTTCTCACTTTCACCGGAGACAGCCAGTTGACGTTGATGTGCGCGATCACGTTGTCGGGAAAGTAGACCGTCATGTAGGCCACATCTTCATGGCTGTTCAGGTGGCACTGTCCGGTGGCGACAATCGCTTCAGGCCGGCCCTCAATCAGGTGATCCATGATGGAGAGATCGTGCGGCGCCAGATCCCACAGCACATTAATGTCGTGCTGAAAGAGGCCCAGGTTGACGCGGGTGGAATCGTAATAGTACAGCCGGCCCAGCGTGCCTTCGCGCATCAGATGCGATATCTTCCGCACCGCTCCGGTGAAGAGGAACGTGTGGTCGACCATGATGGTCAGATTCTTGCGCTGCGCCAGCTCGATCAGCTGCTCGCCCTGCTCCACATTGCTGGTGAAAGGCTTTTCCACAAAGACGTGCTTGCCGTTTTCCAGCGCCGCCTTGGCCAGCTCGAAATGCGTCCAGACCGGGGTGATCACGGCGATCGCATCGATGTCGGGCGAGGTGAGCACTTCATTGGTATCCGCCGTGATGCGGATTCCGGGATAAGCCCGATGGGCTCTCTTCTGCGCGGCGGGACTCAGCTCGGCAATAGCCAGAACCTGGGAACCTTCCAGAGTGGTCAGGTTCCGGACAACGTTGGGGCCCCAATACCCGTAGCCGATTACTCCAAAATTCATTTGAACGTCACCACACTTTCGACACAATTCCGGGTCGGCGCGAACCGCCGCTCCGTACACCCTGAGAGAACCTGCTGGAAGAGGAAACCGCCGAAACGGCCGGAGAGAGGCAGAATCAGTACGCGCCCTTGATGACCGCGGCGGGCGTGCGCAGAAGAATCTTCAGGTCCAGCCACGGCGTCCACGACATCGCGTAGCGCAGATCGAGCCGCACCATGTCGTCGAAGCGCACCCGGCTGCGCCCGGTCACCTGCCACAGGCCGGTGATGCCCGGCTTCACCTGCAGCACGCGGCGGCGATGCCAGGTCTGATAGGCGGCCAGCTCGTAAGGAATCGGCGGCCGCGGCCCCACCAGCGACATCTCGCCGCGCAACACGTTGAGGAATTGTGGGAGCTCGTCGAGGCTCGACTTGCGCAGGAACTTCCCGATGGGAGTAATGCGTTTGTCGTTGGCCAGCTTGAAGACCCCGTCGCGCCCCGGAGCCACCTGCACCTGCTCGGCATCCCCCGCAATCAGCCGCTTCACATAATCCCGGTGCACACTGTCGTCGTTGTTCACGCGCATCGACCGGAACTTGAGGAACGTAAACCGCTGCCCGTACTGCCCGATACGATCCTGGCGAAAGAAGACCGGCCCCTTCGAGCTCAGCCGGACGGCGATGGCGATGGCGATGAACAGCGGAGAACTGACGATGAGCGCCAGCAGGCTGCCTGCGATATCCATGGTCCGCTTCACCCGCAGCAGCGACTGCCGGTTTTCGTTCGGGGTCATCAGGTCCGGATAGAGCACCGGATCGTTGGGACGGCCGGGCTCATCGTGGTCCCAGTGATCGGGAAAGAAATGGAAGGAAAACGTGATCTGATTGAAACGCTCCAAAGGCAGTTCCTCGCGGAGCGCCGCGCTCACGCGCGCCATGATCGTGCCCAGAACCGACCGCCGGTCGTTCATCACGATGCCGGTGAACATCACGCCCACCGTGCACTGCGACTTATACCACCCGACCGAATCCGTCTCTCGCGTGGAGGAGAGCATGGCGCTCATGATGCTGTTCAGCGTGGTCGCGCCGCCGTTGGCGCTGGCAGCCGCGCCCGATTCCAGCAGCATCAGGAGAAACGGCTCACGCGAACGCTCCGTCCTCTTGCGTTCCAGCGCAATCCCTCTCCTGAATTCGTCTTCGCTGAGGATGAAGCGTTCCCCGAGAGATCCCGCATCAAGAATCGGGTCACTTGGTTTCGCAACCTTACCAAGGTTCAGTACGCTCACGATCAACTCCTCTCTGGATAAACGGATCGGTCGTCCGCTTGGGGAACAGGCAGTCAGTGGCTTCCCGAATCGTCCCCCGGGAAAGGCAGCCGCAGACATTACAAAATGCTGAATTTCGGATTGCGCAGAAGCCCGCGTATGCCGAAAGGATTCGTCTTTGGTGAATGCAGGGGTGAGGCTCGCGGCGGCCGGAATGAGCTGCCGCGGGTGGAGGTTCCCAGGTGAACCGGCGACTCTAGCTGCCGCTCGTCCCCGAGGCCGTTCCGTAGTAGTAGTAGCTGCCCTCTTCGACGCTCCTGTAGGAATTCAGCAGAGCGCCGACGACCTTTGTCCTGTCGATGGCTTCCAGACCCTTCTCCAGAAGCCGCTTTTTGGTCACGCCCGGACGGGCGACCAACAAGACTCCGTCGGCCAGACGCGCCCAGACGCTGGTGTCGGCCAGCGGCAAAATCGGAGGGGAATCGATCACCACCCAGTCAAAGAGCGAAACCAGTTGCTCCATAAGAACCGGCAACTTGTTGGACTGGAGAATCTCGAGGGCATTCCCCTTCATCCTGCCGGCGGGCAGCACCCAGATCCCCGCATCCTTCAGATGGTAGACACTCGACGCCAGGTTCTGGCTTCCTTCCAGCAACTCGCACAATCCTGTTCCTGGATCGATCCCGAACACGCGTTCCAGCGAAGGCCGCCGGATATCGCCGCCTACCAGCAGCACCTTCTGGCGCGTTCCCGCCGCCAGGGCACAGCTCAGGTTGGCGGACACCACGCTCTTGCCCTCATCCGGAATCGTGCTCGTGATCAGCAATTTGCGCAGCGTGCTTTCCTTACGGCGATGGCGCAGCCGCACGGCGAGCAACCGAAACGCTTCCGCCGCCGGATTGGCCCCTTCCATCAGAGAGACGAGCCGTTCACCGCTTCCCGGCGCCATGGTAACGGGCCGGAACATCTCCAGCAGCCGCGCATTCTTTTCCGCGTCCGCCTGGATGGGCTCGGCCAGAGCCTCGACCAGCGTGGCCACCGAGGGTTCGCCGCGCCCTAACGCCGGCGCTGCGGCCGCAAGGGCAGCCAGTGTGGTTGCAGGGCCGTCCGTCTCCGACAACGGAGGTGTGCTGTTGGTTCCGAAGGCGACGATCGCCTCCCGGCGATGGGCTGCCTGGCGCTCTGCCCGCTCCAGCAGTTCCGCAGCATCGGACGTGCCGACGGTGCGGGTCCCGGCCCGCTCCGCCTCCGCCCTCTGCAGCGCATCAAAGATTTGGCTCATATTCGCCCACCTTTACCGCCAAAGGGACGGTCCCGCTGCTACCCGAAGATCCCGGTCCGCGCAGCCTCGCATACAGATCGCGGAAGTCCTGCTGCGATGCCTCTTCCCTTCCGGACATGCCGTTTCCGGGGTCCGGCGGAGGTACCGTTTCCAGCCTGAATTCCCGAGCGACATCGTGAATGATCTCAGCCGTGATGCTCGGCATCTGCCGCGCGTATCCGATAATGAGCGCGTTTTCGCAAATCGTGTTGATCAGGCGGGGAATGCCGCGCGAGTGATGGTAGACCGCCTCCACCGTCGCGGGCGGGAAGATCGTCTCCGCCTTCGATTCCCGTCCGGCCACCTCCAGACGATGCGCGATATATTCTTTCGTCTCCACGAGGCTCAGCGGCCCCAGATGCGCCCGAATCGAGATTCTCTGCTTCAGCTGCCGCAGCTGGCTGGAGTCCAGCTTCACATCCAGTTCGGGCTGCCCCACCAGTACGATCTGCAGCAGCTTGTCGTCGATCGTCTCCAGGTTCGTCAGCAGCCGCACTTCCTCCAGCAGATCTTCGGAAAGGTGATGCGCCTCGTCCACGATCAGGACCGTGGTCAGTCCTCTCGAGCCGCGCGACACCACAAACTCACCCAGTTCATGCAGCAGCTCCCCTTTGTTCTTTCCGGAAACCACCAGCCCGAAATCCGAAAGGATGTACTGCAGAAACTCCACCGGCGTCATGAGGCTGTTGAAGAGATAGGCGTAGGAAACGTCCCGGCTCTCCCGCAGGAGACGCAGCAGGCAGCGCAGCAGCAGGGTTTTCCCGGTGCCGACCTCGCCGGTCACGACGACAAACCCCTTGTGCCTCCGGATGCCGTAATGCAGCGCCGCCAGCGCCTCATTATGCCGCTGGGTCGCGACAAAATAGCTCGGATCCGGCGTCAGATCGAAGGGGTTCCTCGTCAGTTGGTAAAAAGCTTTATACATAATCCAGTCCGCTCAGCTGCGCAGATAACTGACGGCTGCGCCGGCCAGCATGGTGATCACCACCACCGCTGCCGTCGCCCATCCCACCATAACCCGCCGGCGGCTCGTGCGTACATCCGCCGCGGTGACGATCTCGGGGACTTCTGAAATCACCGGGAAGGGCAGCATATCCCGGATCTCCTCGCCCATATGCATCCGATCGTCAAGAAACTCCAGCACCACCACCAGGCCCGCGCCCAGAACCAGCCCGAACGCGATGCCGATGCCGCAAAACTTCAGCGGGTTGGGGAAATCGGGCTTCACCGGCAGATTGGGCGGATCCTGCATGGTGAAGCGTTCGCCCTGCTGCATCTGCTCCATGCTGGTCGCCATTTGCGACTCGCTTTCCTTCTTCAGCAGGTCGTTGTAGTCGGACTGCGACTGGGTGTAGCCGCGATTCAGATCCGACAGTCCCTCCTGCGCCGCCGGCGCCGCGTTCAGCCGCGCCTGGTAGTCGCTGATCTTCGCCTGCAGCTGAGTGATGGCCTGTTGCCGGGTGGCGATCTCCGTTTCGTTGGCGTGCAGCTGGCTCTGCGCCTGGGCCAGAGGCGCGTTCTCCACCGCCGCCACCGGGTCTGTCTGATCCTCACGGCTGCGCGCCCGCAGTTGCGCCGCGAGAGCTGCGCGCGCCTTCTCCATCTTCGCGATCTGCCCCTTGAGATTCTGGACATCCGGGTAGGCATCCGTGTAGCGCGTGCTCAAATCCGCCAGCTGCGTACGCAGGGTCTGTAGCTGCAGGTCCATGGATGCGAGGCCTGTGGGCGCCCCACTCGCCGTGCGCACCGGCGCCGCCGAGCGATATTGCTCCACCAGGGATTCGTAATAGGACCGCTGCTGCAGCGCCGCCCGCAGCGAATCCTGCTCTCCCTCCAGCTGGCCCTCCAGCCCGTTCAGGATTTGCAGGTTGGACGCCTGCTGATCCGGCAGTTCGCCCTGATGCGACGTCTCGAAGGTTCGGACCTTTGCTTCCTGTTCCGCCAGCGTTTGCTGCGCCGTCTGTAACTGGCCCTGCAGGAACTTTGTCGCGTCCTGCGATTCCGCCGCGCGCGACTGCAGATTCTCATTGATGAAATTTGTCGTCAGCTCCGACGTCACCCGTTGCGCAATTAACGGGCTGGGGGCCGCATAGGACACCTTGAATGCATTGATCAGCCCGCTCGAATCCCGCACCAGATCCACCGTGATGTTCTTCCGCATATCCTCCACGGCGCCGTCCGGCGAGACGGTGTGGCCGTCTCTTTCATTCAGGTGCAGCTGCGTGATGATGGTCAGCAGACGGGTGCGGCTTTCCAGCTGCTGGGTGATGCTCTGCAGCCGGTCCTGCAGATTGTCGCTGATATTCGGCAGGACGTAATTCTTGGGCATGGTCGGTTCCTGCACCAGAATCAGCGTCGTCGATTTGTAGACTTTGGGCAGGACAAAGCTCGCTCCCCACACCAGCAGCCAGCCCGCAAAAAAAGGAATCAGAAACATCATGTGCCGGCGCTGCACAATGTCGCGAACCCGTTGCAGATCGAAGCTTTTCGATTTTTCTTCTTCGTAAATCTCTGCCATCGCTACCTTCCCACCGGCCTTGAGAACTGATAGGTGACCGCTCCGTAGATACGGTCGCTGTCCGGATTCATGATGATCGTGCTCACGCCCGGATAGGACTGGTGAATGCGAGAGTAGCCGATATTGACGCTGGCGCTCCTGCCCAGCGTGCGGGTGAGGCCGGCGGAACCGGCAATCGTATGCCCGATGGACAGTTGCGGGTTGTACTGGGGGCTGTCATTTTTCAAACTCGAGTAACTCGCTCCCGCGGAAGTGTTCCACTGCCGGGCGACCCGCCACTGCGCCATTCCGTTATAGCTGCTTTGATCGTACAAACCGTTCAGGCCCCCGCCTCCGCTCACCGAACGACCGTAGCCCACGGCGAAATTCGTGATCGGGCCCTGCCAGCCAATACTGGCATTGATTGCCGGCGTCCACTCCGTCACCAGCGGACCGTTCCTGACGACGAACGAGGAGTGCTCCAGCCCGCCCTGCAGGGACGCGGTCAGATTTCCCTCTTTCGTTCGCAGTAAATAAAACGTGTAGAACGGCGAGAAAGTATTGAGGGACGCTTCTCCCTCGGAGCCGGACAGATAGGTAAGAATCTGCAGATACTGATAAATAAACCCCAGATACTGGTGCGCGGTAACTCGGTGGGTATAAAAGCCGGAAGCTCCGACCGAGTTTGAATTCACCAGCCCCGGAACCTGCGCGCTCTTGGGATAATCCAGCTGGGCGAACGATCCCTCGCCCCCGATCAGCGTATTCTCACTTACCTGCAGCCCCAGATCGACCGTCGACACGTTCATGATCCGGTCGGCGAACTGGGCCACGACACCATCCAGCAGCGTGGGCGTCGCACTGGAAACCGAGCCTTCCATGGCGCCCGAAGCAATCCCATAAATACTGGAGCTCCGGGTAAATGAGTCCTGCGCACGGAAAACAAAATGCGGGGTGATTCGATACTGCAGATTTCCCGAAGCGTTCTGATCGAACTCGTTCAGCTGGCTCACCTGTGTGTAGAAGGTGAAGGCGGGATTGTAGTTGAACTGGGCCGACGTCCTGGCCGTGTTCTTGTTGAAGGTGGCTGATGGAGACAGGGCGAAGATCCCCGAACCGGTCTTCGAGTTCGTGAAACCGGCCAGCACATTATCCGCATAGCCGCCCCCGCCGGTAATCGCCAGATTCAGATAATTGTGCTGGACCTCGGAACCTACCTGGGACGGATACGCCTGCCCCGTCACCGGCGGCGGCAGTTCCATAGGGGTCTCCGTCGACGCAGGCGACTGCGACCACGCCGGAATCCCAGCCACGAATATCAGCCCAAGGCAAATGCGCTTCAGCATAGGGAAATCTCAGATCCGCGAACAGCTCGCCGCCATCAGGGCACGACGACGGTGTCGTGCGGCTCGAGCCTGACGTTTTCCTGTGGGTTCTTGCCCTTGATCACGTCTTTGTAGTTGAAATGCAGCCGAACCTCGCCGCCGCCCGGTTTCGGCCGCAGAATGTAAACACCCTTCTGCTTGGCGAAGTCCAGAAATCCACCGGCCTCGGCAATGGCGTCGAGAACCGTCGTGGTGGTGGTCAGCGGATAAGAGCCCGGCTTGGCGACCTTGCCGAGAATATTGAATTTTTCGCTGTTGATCTGCTCGACAATCACCGTCACATCGGGCTGCGTAACGTAGGCCTTCAGCTTGTCGGAGATCTCCTGCTCCAGTTGCAGCGGCGTTCGTCCGGCCGCCTGCAGCTCGCCGATCAGGGGCATCGAAATCTTTCCGTCCGGCCGCACCTGAACGGTTTTGGTCAGCTCTGGATCTTTCCACACGTTGATATTGAGCCTGTCGTCGTTCCCGATCACAAACGTGCTGTTGTGAGGAGTGGACGTCTCCGCCGGCGGGTCCTGCTGTGTCGCATCCGCCTGTGCCCGGGCAAATTTTGAACCGGCAGCCAAAAGCATAACCAGCGCAATCCAGCAATACAGCCTGTGTCTCATCGGTATTCCTGTCAGGACTCGAAGAATCGTGGTGATCCGCGCATCCGCGGCGTTAATGGCCGGCGCTCTGGAGCTCCGGAAGCGGCTGTGCAGCGGCAGGAGCCCCTCTGCCATTCAGCTCCGGCGGGATCGGTTCCACATCCGAGGCGTCCACTTCCACGCCCACCGCCTGTGCCAGCATATCGACCGAAAGGACCAGACGGCAGAGGTTTTTCTTGCGTACTAAAATTCCCTCCACGCCGGTCAGCGAACCGCGCGTGACGCGTACCCGCTCGCCGACCTTCAGGAACGGGTGCGGTTCCACCCGGAACGAGCCTTCCACCGCCCGCCTGATCGCCGCAATCTCATCCTCGGGAATAGCAGCAATCTGCTCGCCCCGGGTCAGCAGCATGTGCACGCCCGGTGTGCTCACCACCTGCAGCCGCGCGTCCAGACGGCCCCGCACAAATACGTAACAGGGAAACAACGGCAGCGAGATCAGCTTGCGCCGATCCTTCCAGCGCCGGATCGACTCGTATAACGGCAGAAAGACGTCGAATCCCTTGGCCGTCAGCATCTCGGCCACCACTTTCTCATGCTGGTGCCGGGTGTACAGCGCCCACCAGGGGGGTGCCGCCTCAACACGTTCAGGGGGATTCACGGTTGGTAGCAACATGCCCTGCAGTGTACTCCCTGATCGCCTCGGAGCATAGCTTCGCCCTGTGAGTTACAGCGTCCTGTTTTCCACACTGACTGGAAACTTCCGGCGCGCGGCGCAGAGCGTCCTGCTCATGAACCTCGTTCGCCTTCTCCACTGCTCGTGCTTCAAAAAGGGAAAAGAATCAAAGCGCCAACCGTCGATTGCCATGCACTGCATCGCGGGCCACGTCTTTCCTGCTGTCCATCTGACGAATAAAGCGGGAATGCGCAATTCTGACAGCGATCGTAACCGTGTTGGCCGGGATCCGGCATTTCGACGATCTGATAACCAATCCTCGGCAGAAAACTTCGGCGGCGCATTCGCCGTCCAGCTCAACAGGGAGAAAAAACCTCATCTCAACTGCGGTCCTCGGATCCAGGAATCGATCGGCGCGAATGAGCATTCCGGAGATGCTGATGTTCTCAGTCACTCCTTCATGCCACTCCCGCTCTCCCCTGACCCGATACCGGATTGAGGTCCCAATTTCGTATCTCCGGGCTCGAGAAATCTCGACCGGCGATGGGTTCACGGCCTCCTCCAAATCCATCCCTTCTCCTTGGGCGAAACTCGGATGAAACCCCGCGGAATGTGCCACTCCTCAGCAGCAGATTTCCGCCTTCCACGTGCGAGGTTTAGGTTAGGGTAGTTCCGGGCCGACATCAATGGCCCGACAGTACTATGGTCATATGACTGCATAGTGCTATCAATTTGGAACGTTAGTGTGTTACCAGGGTTATTGAATCGATTGAAATACGACGCCGGCGTCGCTCTGCCGATCCCCCCTGCAGGACGGACTGCCGTACAGATGTCCTTTCGACCGGTGCCACCGATGGCCGAATTCAGGACGCGGCCGCCGTTAGCCGGTGATTGACCGCGAACAACGCCAGCTCCAGACGGTTCGACACCCCCAGCTTGTCGAAAATGTTACTGACATGGTGCTTAACTGTCTGTTCGCTGATGGAGCAGCGCTGGGCGATGTCCGGATTCGAGTATCCCGCAACCACCAGGGTTACGATTTCCATCTCGCGCGGCGTTAACCCAAAGTCCCGCGCCCGTAATCCGGTTCCGCCTCCGTCCGGGGGGCCGCCCGCGCTGCGCAGCGCCCTCACCAGATCGGATACGCTCTCCCGCCCCACCCAGTACTGTCCCGCCATGACACAGCGAATGCTGTCAAAAAGCCGCTGCGTGGTGGATTCCTTCAGGATGACGCCGTAAGCGCCGAGGCGCAACGCCTGCACGATCTGCCCCTGGTCGATGGCCGCGGTCAACAGCAGCGTGCGGACCGGAATCTTTGCCGTCGCCAGCTCGCGCAGCACCGCCATGCCGTCCCGGCGCGGCATCGACAAGTCCAGCAGAAGAATGTCCGGTTTCGCCTTGCGGACCAGCCCCAGCAGCTCGTCCCCGTCCGAAGCCTCGCCAACCACCTCAAATCCGGGCTCCGACTGCAGCAGACGCCGCAGTCCGTCCCGGAAAAGGGGATGGTCGTCGGCGATCAGAATCCGAATCGGAGAAGGCAAGTTGTTGACGCAGGGAATCATTTTCAAATCTGCTCTGCCAGCCAGGCGCCGCATTCTGGTCAACCCGCGAATCGGAACAACGTTGCACAGATGAGGTTAAACTCTGGTAACTGGCACTCCCAGGCTGAAAAACCGAATGGTAAATATCCTGAAGTGGTTCAGGATCAAATGTTTACTGAAAACTAGAAAGCCGGGGATCAATGGCTTGCGGAGGTTCCTTCGACATCGATTATAGCGTGAAGAGGATTGCGAATCAGTCAAGGAATCGCACCCTGTTCCGGCACCGCTCCACAGTCAATTCCCTTCGCGCTTTCTCCGATTTTCTCTGGCCGCCCGCGTCTTTTACCCTTGCCCCGGATCCCGGAGACCGATCCTGCGTCGCCCTCCGCGCCTATCCTCTTCCGTCACCTCCGGCAGTCTTCTCTCTTTGTCTCACGGAATGGTGACAGTGAACAGATTGGAATCGGCACTTTCCACCCCGGCAGCATCCACACTGGTAACGGCGTAAACATAGGTTTCCCCACTCTGAACGGTGGAATCCGCATAGGTCGTGGGCACATTGACCGTCGAATCCAGCAGTTGATAGCTGGAAGTCGTGCCAATTGAGCGGTAGACGTGGTAGCCCACCACCGGATCGCTCGAAGTCGCCGGCGCGTGCCACGTCAGATCGACCGCATACGTCGCCGTTGAGATTCCCGTGCCGGTCAGCGCCACCGCCGCGGTCGCCCCTGTCGTCGAGTCGCTGGCGATCGACAATTTCCCCGTCGCCGCACCCGCAGCCGTCGGCTTGAAGACAAGGTTCAGCACCGCGGATTGTCCTGGGTTCAGGGTGATCGGAAAGCCCCCGGTCGCCAGCGTGAATCCGGTGCCGGTCACGGTCGCTGCGCTCACGGTCACCGCAGCGCTTCCAGTTGAAGTCAGGGTGACCGACTGCGTGGCCGACGTGTTCAGCGACACACTCCCAAATGCGATCGTCGTTGCATTCACGCTCAGGATCGCGCCTGTGCCTGACGACGCCGTTCCGGTTCCCGACAGGCCGATCACCGTAGTTGCTCCGCTTGCCGCATCACTGGTGATGGTCAGCTGGCCGGTCACGGCGCCCGCGCTGGCCGGCGCAAACTGCACCAGCAGGACTACCTCCTGGTTCGGATTGAGGGTAATGGGAAAGCTCCCCCCCGATACGGAGAAACCCGAGCCGGTCAGCAAGGCGGCATCGATCGTCAGCGCCTCGGTTCCCACCGACTCCAGAACCAAAGATTTCTGCGCGGAGCCGTCGACAATCACGCTCCCGAAGGCCAGGCTCGTCAGGTTTGCGCTCAGAACGCGCGTGGCCGCATTCAGATTCAGGGCGAATGTCTGGGTTACGCCGCCTGCGGATGCGGTCAGCGTCCCGGTCTGGCTCGAGCTCACCGCGGCCACCGTCGCCGGGAACGCAGCACTGCTCGCGCCGGCCGCTATCGTCACCGCAGCCGGAAGGCTCACCGAGCTGCTATTGCTGGACAGGCTCACGCTGACCCCGCCGCTCGCAGCCGCGCCGCTCAGCGTCACCGTGCAGGTGTCCGTCCCGGAGCCGGTCATCGCGCTCTGGCTGCAGGAAAGGCTGCTCAGCGCCGCATCCGCAGTCTGGGTGGCTGCGCTCGTCGTCTTCACAATCGATCCACAGCCGCTCAGCCCCAGAACGACGAGGCCCGTCACAACAGTCAGCCATGCAGCGAGCCGCGTCGAAGCATGCCGCGCGCTCCCGCCCGACCGCCTGCAAATCCATGGCTCTCCGCCACGCCGCGCTCCACCAGGAAGCAACGAGAAACGAAAGGGGGTACCGTACATCCTCACCTCGTGCATCGTTCCCGCGTTCTGGCGTATCAGGGGTGAACACCCCTGCCGTACGATGAAGCCGAATGAACTTGAAGCTCGTCACAGCAGTCAGGAACGCCGCGGAGCCTTGTGTTGAATCTGCTTACAAATTTCTGCCAGTCTTGCGAGATTTTTCTCACTGAGGCAGCACGCTGATTACCGTTCCCGCGCAAGCGCCTGGTACTTTCGTGTTATCCACGCGGACTGCACCACAACTACG
Source organism: Acidobacteriaceae bacterium (assembly GCA_036269135.1). GTDB lineage: Bacteria > Acidobacteriota > Terriglobia > Terriglobales > Acidobacteriaceae > Palsa-343. Next base: position 37,824 of record DATASQ010000022.1, on the reverse strand, counting down.
GCAGTTATGCGCGATTCCGCCCGCCCATGCGGCTATCTCTCATCTTCTGTTCATCGAGGCTCGGTAAAAACAACGCCGCTGCCAGGAAGTTTCTTCCTCGATTTCCACTCCATCACTGTTACTTTTACCTTCGCGCGAATTTCCGTACCGGCTTTTGCACAGTCCCCAATTAGTAAGTCTCGATGGTCACGCCCCGCTAACTCATGCGTAACGATCGGCGGGATTTCGCACACAATGCTGTGCAATCCGCTCCGCCTACAATGAAGCTATGCAGGATCGCACCGCTGTCATCGCCGGCGCAGGCATCATCGGTCTTACCACGGCTCTCGAACTGGCCGACGCCGGCTGGCGCGTCACAGTCTTCGATCAGCGTGAGGCCATGTCCGAAGCCTCGCGCGCGGCGGCCGGCATGCTCGCTGGCCGCGATCCCGAAAATCCCCCCGCACTCCGCGCACTGGCGCAACTGAGTCTCAGCCTCTATCCCGCGTTCCTCGCCCGCATCGAAGCGCTCTCCGGACGCAAAGTCCCTCTCCGCACCAGCCGCACGGTGCAGGCCGGAGCGCATCGCCCGGCCGGCATTGCCCCGCTTGCGGCGGCTGATCTGCGCGCCCTGGCCCCGGAGATCGATCCCGGTTCCCTCGAGTTCTTCCTGCTGGAAGAAGCCAGCTTCGATGCCTGGGATCTCGCCGAAGCCCTGCCCGCCGCAATTCGCGCCGCGGGCGCTGATCTCCAGGAACACACGCCTGTACTGCGGGTCAGCCCCGGCAAATCAAGCGTCCACGTCGAAACCGCGCAGGGCTCCCTCTCCGCTGCCGTCTTCCTCAACGCCACCGGCGCCTGGGCGCCTGCACTGGATCCTTCCCTGCCCGTCTTTCCCCGCAAAGGCCATATGCTCACCGTCGAATTGCCCGGCGACGTGCAGACGGGATGCGTCCTCCGCACCGATGCGGTCTACATCGTGCCCCGCGGCCTTCAGCGCTACACCATCGGGTCCACGGTCGAAGACGCGGGCTTCGATCGCACCGTCGATCCCGGCCGACTCCAGGGTCTGTTCGCCAAAGCCGCCAGCCTCTGGCCGCCTCTGCGCGAATCCCGCATCGTCGAAAGCTGGATCGGCTTCCGACCCGCCTCCGAAGATGGCCTGCCCATCCTCGATACCACCGCCGAGCACTGCTGGGTTGCCACCGGCCACTTCAGGAATGGCATTATGCTGGGTCCGGCGACCGGCCGCGTTCTCGCGCAATGCATGACAGGCCGCGCGCCGGAGATCGACCTGACGCCGTTCCACGCCCGCCGCTTCGCGCCCGCATCGCTCTCTTCCTGACTCCGCCAGAAAACCGCACGTCACTTTCGTAATGGAAGTTTGCCCCGCTTCCCTCCGAAGCGGATGACAGTCCAATTTCGCGTAAGCTATAACAGTGGGCTGGAGAGCGCGCCCGGATGCCGAAGCGCCTCCGTTGACAGCGTTTGCATCGCAGCGCGCAATCACGGCATCCCGTTAAATGGCACTCTCTTTTTCGGTGCCATGCGGAGGAAAGGCAGCAGATGGCAACGGCGACGGTGACGAAGGGTCTCGAAGGGGTAGTGGCAACCAATTCCGGCATTTGCTGGATTGACGGCTATGCCGGTGTGCTCGCCTACCGCGGCATCGATATTCACGAGCTGGCGGAGAAGTCCACCTTCGAGGAAACCGCATATTTACTGTGGTTCGGCCACCTTCCCAACAGCGACGAACTCGCCGACTTCACCAAAAAACTCGTTACCGCCCGCCAGATTCCCCCGCAGATCTACGACCTCCTCCGTTCCTTCCCCAAAGAAGGCACGCCCATGGAGGCCCTGCGCACCGCCGTCTCCGCGCTCAGCTTCTACGATCCCGACGAGGCCGCCGTCGATCACGACTCGAATGTCCGCAAGGCCTTCGCCCTGACCTCTCAGCTCGCCATGCTGGTGGCCGCCTTCGATCGCATCCGCAAAGGCAAGAGCCCCGTCCAGCCCGACCCCTCGCTTTCCCACGCCGCCAATTTCCTCTGGATGCTGCACGGCGAAAAGCCCATCCCCGCCGCCGCGCGCACCATGGACATCGCGCTCATCCTCCATGCCGATCATGAGCTGAACGCCTCGACTTTTGCCGCGCGCGTCATTGCCGGCACCATGGCTGACATGCATTCGGCCATCACCGGCGCCATCGGTGCGCTCAAGGGGCCGCTCCACGGCGGCGCGAACGAAGCCGTGATGAAGATGCTCTTCGCCATCGCCCGCGAGGGCGGCGATCCGGTGGAGTACGTGAAGAGCCTGCTCGCTCAGAAGAAAAAGGTCTTCGGCTTCGGCCACCGCGTCTATCGCACCGAAGATCCCCGCGCCACCCACCTGCGCGCCATGTCCGAGCAACTCAGCCGCGACTCCGGCAATACCCGCTGGTTCGACATGTCCCGGCAGATTGAGAAGTTCGTGAAGGAAGAGAAGAAGCTCAACGCCAACGTGGACTTCTACTCCGCGTCGACCTATACCACGCTGGGCATCGACATCGACCTCTTTACGCCCATCTTCGCCGTCAGCCGCGTTGCCGGATGGGCCGCGCACGTGATCGAGCAACTCGACGACAACCGCCTCATCCGCCCCCGCGCCGAATACACCGGCCCTGAATATCCGGTGAAGTACGTGCCCATCGCGCAGCGGTAAAAAGGGCGGAAGCAGGCTTCTGCCCGCACCTCGACATCGGGACAGGTGCACGCTCGAGTGCACACGGGGTTCGAGCAGGGTAGCGCGATGGGTCGCTGCCGGCTGCCTCTACGGCGCTTCGATCAGCTCCATCTTCCCGTCGCGCTTCCGATGCAGCACGCACACGATGCCTTCGTTGGTCCGGAAGACAAACACGTCCCGATCACGGAATTCGGCTTCCTTCACCGCTTCCTCGATCGTCATCGGCCGCAGCGCCACCGAGTCCGACGAACGCACGATGTGCGGCTCGGGAATCGGCCGCCTTGCCGGAAAGGTATGCACCGTCACCGGCACCATCGTCCGCCCGGCTCGCTTGCCGTTGGCCTTTGCGGCCGCCACCGCCTCGGCCACAGCGTTCTCCTCCGGCTCGGGACGGGAACGGTTGGCCTTCCGCCGCGTCGGCATCACCTCGGTGGGCAGCTTCTCTTCCTTGGGCTGCCGCTTGATCGTATGCAGTCGCTTCTGGTGCCGGATGGCCTGCGTCTCGGCCCGCTCCAGAGCCTCCCGCAGCGCCTGGTCCATCTGCGTGGATTCGCCAAAGCCCACAATTTTTCCGGCTCGCATCTTCACCGATACATCGGCGGTCTTGCGGTATTTCTCCGAGGTCAAAACGATGTGCACGCCCACCACCTTCGGCAGCAGCTTCGCGATCCTCTCAATACCTTCGTCCCCAATCCGGCGCAGCGCCGGGGTGATGCTCACCTGCCTTCCGGTGTACTCAGCCTGCATGGAAAGCTCCTCTCCCTGGGGAAATGCCGTGTCGTCAGTCGGGAATTGCTTCAGCCGCGGACGCGGCGCTGGTGCGTGCTTGGAATCCGCAGGTCCTCGCGATATTTTGCCACTGTCCGGCGGGTCACGTCGATACCCTGTCCCTGCAGCATCTGCGCAATCTGATCGTCGGTCAGCGGCTTCCGCGCATCTTCCTCTTCGATCAGCTTCTTCACCTTGCGCTTCAGCAGCATCAGCGGCGTCCCCGCGCCTTCCGGCCCGTTCACACCCTCCGAGAAGAAGAAGCGCAGCTCGTAGACGCCCTGCGGCGTGTGTACATACTTACTGGATACCGCGCGGCTCACCGTCGAGGGATGCACCCCGATCTCCTCGGCGACTTCCTTGATCATCATCGGCTTCATCGCGTCCACGCCTTTTTCCAGAAACTCCGTCTGCCGCCGCACGATCGATTCGCAGGTCTTCAGGATGGTGTTTTTCCGCTGCTCGATGTTCCGCATCAGCTGCAGCGCGGAGCGATACCGCTCCTTCACGTAGTCCTTCACGTCCTTCTCGGCGCCGTCCTGGGTCAGCAGCCGCCGATAGCCCTGATTCAGCCGCAGCGTCGGCAGATCCTCCTCGTTCATGACCACCACCCATTCGTCGCTGCGCTTCACAAACGCCACATCCGGCTCGATCAGCCGAGCCTCGCTCCGGTTGTACCGCTGGCCGGGCCGCGGATCCAGCGTCCGGATAAAATCAATCGCCCGCTGCGTCTCCTCGACCGACTTGCTCAGCACCTTCGACAGCTCCCGCGGATCCCGCTTCTGCAGTAGCTGCATGTGCAGGTCGATGATCTTCGTCGCCATCTCGAAGATCTCCATCCGCCGCACCTGCGCATCATCCGGCTTCGCGCCGTTGCCGGAAGCGCCGTATTCCGCGTGCGCCGATCCGGCTGCGTGCGCGCCGGTTCCGTTGTTGCTGTAGAGCGCATGATCCGTCGCCGGCCGGACCGCGCCATTTCCTGCCCCGCGCCGGAAGATCAGGTCGAATTCCTTCCGCTGCGCTTCCACCTGCACCAGCAGGCACTCCCGCAAATCGCGCGTGCCCACGCCGATCGGGTCCAGCTGCCGCACCACTTCCATGGCCGCGCTCAGGTGCCCGCGCGCACGATCGGCCATCGCCGGCGGCAGCTCGGCCATCCGCGCCGCCAGTTCCCGGGCGCGCGGGTCGTTCTCCGCGGCCTCCGGCTCCATCTGCTCGCGCAGGTAGCCGCCCAGCAGCTCCTCGTCGGTCGCCGTCAGATAGCCGTCTTCGTTCAGGTTGCCGATGATGTACTCGGCCGCCTCGCGCACGGCCGGCGTCACATTCAGCGCGCCCAGCTGCCAGAGCAGGTGATCGCTCAGCGTGGCCGGCGCCGATAAAAAGTTCTCAATCGACGGCTTCTCGATCTCCTCGTAATTATTCGGCGAGCGGAATCCCGGATCGAGATAATCCTGGAAGTAGCTGCCGAAGTCGATCTCGTCGAAGGGATCCTTTTCCTTCGCCTCCGCCTCGGTGGTCGCCGTCTGCGTCTCTACCGGCCGGTCGCGATCTTCTTCCTGGCGTGCCACGTCGTCCAGCAGAGGAACGTTCTCTTCCAGTTCCTCCAGAACCGGGTTCTCCGCGATCTCGGCCTGGATCATCTCCTTCAGCTCCAGCTTGTTCAGCGCCAGCACGCTGACCATCTGCATCAGCCCCGGCGTCAAAATCTGACGCTGCGCGACCTTGAGGCTGAGTTTTGGCTGAAGAAGAACCATATTCTCCCGAAATCGTGGCAGTACCTCAGAGTTTACATCCGCACCCCTGCACCTGTGGGACCATTCCCGCCGCCCAAAAGTAACCCTCTCAATTGCAGTGGATTACGGTGCTTATCCCAGCGAAAAGCTCTCGCCCAGATAGACGCGCCGCACCTCGGGATCGTTCCCCAGCTGCTCCGGCGTTCCGTGGCGGAAGATGCGTCCCTCATTGATGATGTAGGCGCGATCCGTCACCGACAACGTTTCCCGCACGCTGTGGTCGGTGATCAAAACGCCGATGCCGCTCGCCTTCAGATCGAAGATGATCTCCTGCAGATCCAGCACCGCAATGGGATCGATCCCCGAGAATGGCTCGTCCAGCAGAATGAACGTCGGCTGAATGCACAGGGCTCGCGCAATCTCTACCCGGCGCCGCTCGCCGCCGGAGAGCGCGTATCCCCGCGTCTTGCGAATGTGCCCCAGATTCAGCTGCTCGATCAGCTTCTCCGCCCGCGACCGCCGCATCTCCGGCGCGATCGGCTGCACTTCCAGCACCGCCAGGATGTTCTCCTCCACCGTCAGCTTGCGAAAAACCGACGGCTCCTGGGGCAGATAGCTGATCCCGTACTGGCGTGCCCGCAGGTACATCGGCACGTGCGTGATCTCTTCGTCGTCCAGCAGGATGCGTCCTCCATCCGGCTGGATCAACCCCACGATCATGTAGAAACTGGTGGTTTTGCCGGCGCCGTTGGGGCCCAGCAGCCCTACCACCTCGCCCTCGCTCACCTGCACGCTGACGGCATGCACGACCTGGCGGCCCTTATAGGATTTGCTGATTTCGTCCGTGGCCAGCTTACGCATGAATCTGTTTCCAGCTTACAGGGCGCCGCGCGTCGCGCGCTACCGGGTGACGTGCGTTTCCGTCACCACGCTCGACTTTCCTCCCATCACCTGCACCTTGTCGGTCTGGCTGGAGAAGATCAGCGCGTCGCCGGTCGTCGTCCCCTGATTGCGATCCCACAGCCGCGGCGGCGCCGCCGGCGTTCCCGTCAGCACATACTTCTCGTCATCGGCCGTGTACACCAGCTTCTCGCCGTTGCCTCTGCGCCCCGGCTCGGTGAACACCACGTTCCCGGTCGCAACCAGGCGATCCAGCTGCGATCCCCGCTTGCCCGCGCTGCTCTTTGCCTCCGGCTTTTCCGCTGACGCCTTCGGCTTCAGATACACGCGCGCTTCTTCGGCATGGATCGCCGCATCGCCCTGGGCCGCCCTCACGTCGCCCTGAAAGTCCGCAAGCCGCTCGCCATCCGAATACACCAGCGTCCGGCTGTGCACTTCGCTCGGTTCCGCGGGCCGCATGCTGCGAGAAGAGCCTCCGGCAAAATTCACCTCCACCTCCGGTTCCGTTCCTGTCTCTTCCCCCCACGCCTTCAGCAGCCCCTTGCTGCGATCGATCGCGATCACCGGAGCCAGCAGCGAATCCGTGTCCTGCCACATCCGCGCCGGTGCCTGGGGCGTCCCGTAAAACACGCTCTGGTTCTTCGCGTGATCGAGCGCCGCGTGATCGGCAATCACATGCACCGGCCCGCTGCCCCCCATCGACGGAGCCGCCTGGCCCGGGGTCTTCCCCGCGGCCGCCTGCGTATAGGTCGCCTTCACGTCGCCCGTCGCCGCGGCATTCTGCGTATCGCGGTGATAGTCGATCTGCTCGGCCGAAAGCTGCATCGCCTCGCCTTCCACGATTCGCGGATGCCCCGTCATCTGCAGCACCTGGTTCTGCCCGTGATACTCCGCGTGCTCCGCCCACCCCGTCAACGTGGCCGGCGACGCACTCTCCCCGGATTTTTTCCCCGGTATCTCGGTCAGCGTCACGTGGCCATCCTGCACGGCGGTTTCGAGGCTCGTCTCGGTCGCCGGAGCCGCCGCCTTCTTCCTGTGCGCGCCTCCCGTCTGCCTGGCCGGCGTCGAGCGCTTCGGCTGAACCTTCGCCGGCTCCTCCACAAACGTCGCATGCAGCACATCGCCGCGCGTCGTATCCCGGGCGCCGTCGCTCGACTCATCCTGCACCTGCGTATTGCCGAATCCGTCCAGGGTTCGCAGGCGATTGCCGCCGGCCAAAGTGGCCACCAGCTGATCCCCGCTGATGCGCATCGAATGGCCTGCTCCGCGAGACGGAGTCTGCCGCATCGTGACGACCGGACTCCCATCGGCAATCGCCTTCCGCGCCTCGACGCCCCGTCCATTTGCCTGCGGCACGAAGTCCAGGTTCAGTGTCCCCGCCTCCACCTGCCGCTCCATCCGGCCGCGCGGATCGTTCGCAAGCCCCGCCGCCACAGTGTCAAAGCGCACATCCCTGCGGAACTCCGCGTGCCGCAGCCGGGTCGGCTCACCGGACCCCGTAGCAGCGGCCGCAAACAGCAGCGTGCCCTCCTGCGCCGATCCCCGCATCGTCTGGTTCGGCCGCTCCGATGCAAACTGCACGCCGCCGCCCACCGTCGCCTGCAGCGGCTGGCTTTTCGGATTGAGCAAAATCTCCGCCGTCTGTGCGTCCACCTCCGCGCCGCTGTCGGCGTGGAGCCGCACGTGCCCCTGCGCGTCCACCTTCTCCGCCGTCCCGTCTTTGCGGAAATGCACCGTCGCCTGATCCGCGCGTCCGCTCGCCTTCTCGTATTCCAGAATGGCGTTCGTCAGCAGCGCCTGCTGCGAATCGCGCAGGATCGTCGCGTGCCCGGCCTCGACCGTCGCCGCTTTTCCCTTGCTGCTGGTGGTAATGTGCACCTGGCTGTTCAGGATCACCACCCCGGTCTTCGCGTTATAGTCGGCGCCCACCGCGCTCCCCGTGGCGCGCGGCAACGCAAAGTCCACTCTCTGGGTCGTCGACGCCTCGCCGGTCTTTTGCGCGAAGGTCAGTCCGCTGGTCCTGACGCGAATCGTATTGTTGCCGTTCTTGCCGGACGGGGGGCCGCTTTTGCCTTCGCCCTCCAGTTCGATCTCCACATCGCCCCGGCTCGTCGCCACGCCGTCGTTCTGGTTGTAGTCGAAATCGCTGCCGGAGATGCGGTCCTGCCGCCCCGAACCCGGCGGCCCGTACAGCGTGATGTCCACGTTGTGCAGCAGAGCGTGGCCCGCCCTTAGCTGAACCAGTTTCGAGGCCTTCAGGGTGAACAATGTGTGTCCCTGGCTGGATCGGGACAAGCTCCAGCCCGAGGCGGTCTGCTGGATGTTGATCCCCAGCCGCGCGGGCAGGTCTTTTTCAATGTGCCGCAGCCGGCGCCTGCCGTAAATAAAAAACCCGGCAAGGATCGCCAGCAGCAGAGCGGCCGTGATCAGAATCCAGCGGCGCAGCCCCTCAATCGTTACGCGCATACCTGCCTGATTCTCTCACTCCCGCCGTCTGCGGCCGGTTCCGGCCGAAAGGCAGCCTGCCCCGTTCTATCCGTCCACCCGCAGCACGATCTTGCCGATGTGCTCGCTGCGCTCCATCCTCTGCTGCGCCTCGGCGACCTCGTCCATCGGGAACACCCGATCCATCACCGGTCGCACCTTCCCCGAAGCCAGCAGCGGCCACACCTGCTCTTCCACGCCATCGCGCAGGCTCCGTTTCTCCTCCACCGGCCGCGAGCGCAGCGTCGATCCCGTAATCATCAGCCGCTTCCCCATCAGCAGGCGAAGGTCCAGCATGACCTCGGCGCCATGCGAAAACGCGATGTGCACCAGCCGCCCATCCCGCGCCAGAATTTCCATGTGCTTCGGGAAATAATCGCCGCCCACCATGTCGAGAATCACGTCCACGCCCGCGTCCGGCGGCGTTCCGGCCCAGGCCCTGGCCCCGGCCGCCCAGTCCTCCTCGCGGTAATTCCACGCCTGCTCGCATCCCAGCTCTCGAAGGAAACGGCACTTCTCCGCGGAGCCGGCCGTCGCGGCCACCTGCGCGCCAAAGGCCTGCGCGATCTGGATCGCCATGGTCCCAATGCCGCTCGTCCCGCCCTGCATCAGAAAACGGTCGCCGGCAAACAGACGCCTCCCGCCGGTCGCGCTCGTCGCGAACAGATTCGCCCACACCGTCATCGTCGCTTCCGGCAGCGATGCAGCCTCCTCCAGGCTCAGCCCCTTCGGCACCGGCAGGCAGCACCCGCCATACGCCACGCAGAATTCCGCGTAGCCGCCGCCTGGAATCAGCGCGCACACCGCATCGCCGACGCGCCAGCGCTCCTCTGCTTCCGGTCCGCGCTCCGCAATCGTGCCCGCCACCTCCATGCCGAGCACTTCCGAAGCGCCCGGTGGCGGCGGATAATGCCCCTGGCGCTGCAAAGTGTCCGCCCGGTTCAGCCCCGCGGCCGCCACATGGATCAGAACTTCTCCACGGCCGGGTCGCGGCGGCTCGGCTTCCGCCACCCGCAGCACCTCAGGCCCACCGAATCCGTCAAGCGCAATGATCTTCATTTGTCCATTAGACACAAAAAGGTCGGCGCAGCTGTTTTGTTGGCTCCACCGCCTGAAGGAGCCCCCCCACCGCTCGGCATCATCCACCGTGCGATACTGTTAAGCTCCCGGCTCCCACCTCCCAGCTGCCGGCTCACCCCGCTCACTCCGCCCTCAGCGTCTCCGCGGGATCGATCCGCGCAATCCGCAGCGCCGGCAGGACACTGGCTGCCGCCGCAATGCCCAGCAGCACCAGCGGCACCGTCACCAGCGTCACCGGATCATAGGTCCCCACGCCATAGATCGAGCTCTTCATCACCCGCAGCACAAAAAAGCAGCAGGTCAGGCCCAGCAGCACTCCACCGCCCGCCGACGCCAGGCCTGACGACGCGATATGCCGCATCGCCCCGCCCAGCGTCGAGCCCAGCGCGATGCGGATGCCGATCTCCCGCGTCCGCTGTACGACCAGGTTCGACACCAGCGCGTAGATTCCCACCGCCGACAGCAGCAGCGCCAGTCCCGCCAGCGTTCCCAGCAGCGTCACTTCGATCCGCTGCATTTGTAACTGCTGGTGGAGCACATCCTCCATCGAATAGAACCCGGAAAACGGCAGCCCCGAAGCCGCCGACGCCAGCGCCTGCTGCATTTTTCCGGTCAGGTTGCCGATCGGCCCCTGCGTGCGCACGATCCACGACGGCTGGAACCACATATCGGCCAGGTTCACCAGCTTCTGATTCGCCTGCACCGCCGGGATATAGAACAGCGGCTCGGTCGCCAGGGGCGCCCCCCGGCTCATCCCCAGAGTCTTCACGACATCGGGCACCACGCCCACGATGGTGTACGTCAGGCCCGAGCGAAAGTGCCGCCCCACCGGGTTCGGATTGTTATAGAACATCCGGCCGAAGGCCTCGTTCACTACTGCTACCGGCTCCGTCGTCGCCGTATCGCTGTCGCGAAGGGCACGCCCGCTCAGGATCGGAATCCGCAGCGCCGCAAAGAACTCCGGCGTCACCCAGTCTTCGCTTGATCCCCACTCGTACCCGGCGCGCGGGCCGTCCATCACCGTCATCCCATCGTTCACCCCACGCTCGTAGGGCACGCTCAGCGCGACCGCGGCATCCGCGACTCCGGGAATCTGGTGCATCGCCGCCACGCTGTCGCGGATCAGCCGCTGAAAACTGGCCTGATCCTGATACCGCGCATCGTCCAGCGACGCTTTCGCCGTCATCACATTGTGCGCGTCAAAGCCCGGCGGCAGCGTCTCCAGGTGAACCACCGTGCGGATCAGCAAGCCGGCGCCGGCCAGCAGCACCACCGTCAGCGCCACCTCGGCTCCGATCAACCCCTGCCGCACCCGTCCCGATCCGCCCGCCACACTGCGCGTCCCGGAGGCGATCGAGCTGCGCAGATCCACGCGCCGCGTCTCCAGCGCCGGCAGCGCTCCGAACAACAGGCTCGTCACCAGCGACGCGCCCAGCGCAAACAGCAGCACCGTCCCGTTCAGTGCGAATCCGCCGATCGGCAACATGTCCTTCGGCAGCAGCTCTCGCATCACCGGAAACAGCAGGACCGCGAGACCCACGCCCGCCGCGCCCCCTACCACCGCCAGCAGCAGGTTTTCCACCCAGAGTTGCCGCAGAATCCTCCCCCGCGACGCGCCCAGCGCCATCCGCGTCGCCAGCTCGGGCGTCCGACGGTGGATCCGCGCCAGCATCAGTCCCGCCAGATTCGCGCACGCAATCAGCAGAATGAATCCCACCGCCAGCATCAGCGCCTCGGTCTGCGGTTTCATGGAGCTCGCCGCATAGGCGTGCAACAAACTCGGCACATACCACGCAGTAATCTTGCTCCGATCGTCGTTCCGCGACGGCGGCATGTGCGCCAGCTCCGCCCGCACCTGCGCCCACGTCGCCCCGGGCTTCAGCCGCATCAGGATCAGGCAATTATTCCCCGCGCACATGCCATGGGCATCGTCCGGCATCAGGGGCGTCCACACGTCCGCCGGATGCGGCATTTCCGCCCCGCGCGGCATCACCCCCACCACCGTGTACGGCGCGCCCTTCAGCAGAATCGCCTTGCCCAGAATCCCCGGATTCTCGTGAAAGAGCGAGTGCCACAGCCCATAGCTCAGCACCACCGCTTTGCCCGCGCCTGGCCGGTCCTCGTCCTCGGTGAACCCGCGTCCCAGCAGCGGCTCGATGCCCAGCACCTGAAAGTAGTGCGCCGAGACCAGCGCCCCGTGCACATACTGGGTCGCGCCACCCTGCGCCGCCCCCGCCTCGAGATTCACGCCTTCCGTATCGCCAAAGCCCTGGCCGGTAATCGCTGCCGTCACCGACGGCACATCCTGCTTCACCGCCGCCCATGTCTGGTTGTCCGACGAGTCGTCGTCGACGTAGTTGGTGGGGTCGCTCTTCCGCGCCTCGTGGCGAACCAGCGCCGCCAGCCGTTCCGGCTGCGGATATGGCAGACCTCGCAGCAGAAAACCATCCAGCAGGCTGAAGACCGCCGTGTTCACGCCAATGGCCAGCGCCAGCGTCACCACCACCGCCGCCGCAAACCCAGGACTCCGCTTCAGCTGCCGCAGCGCATACCGCAGATCGTCGAGCATACTGGCTCCTTACGAAAGTATTCCCTATTCCCTACTCCCTATTCCCTATTCCCTACTCCCAGCTCTCTCACTCGCTTCGCAGCGCCTCCATCGGATGCACCGCCGTCGCCCGCTGGGCCGGCAGAGCCGCCGCTACCGCGACCATCAACGCCGTCAGCAGCACCGCACCCACCAGCGCCACCGGATCCCACGTGCTCACTCCATACAACTGGCTGCGAAACAGCCGCGCCAGCGCCACCGTCGCGGGCAGCGCCACAATCACCGCGCCGGCCGCAATCCACAGCATTTCCCGCACCACCAGCCCTACCAGCGAGAGCCTCGGAGCCCCCAGCGCCAGCCGCACGCCAATCTCGCGTGTCCGACTCTGCGTCGAATACGCCAGTACCCCATAGAGTCCCACCCCCGCCAGCAGCGCGGCCAGCACCGCAAACGCCATCGCCAAAATCGCCAGCGCCCGCTCGTTCGACGCGCTGATGTCCACCTGCGCCTCCATCGTGCGCAGCCCATCCACCACCAGGGTTGGATCCATCGTATGCACCGTGCGCTCGATTTCCGGCTCCATCGCGTCCGGCGCCCCGTGCGTCCGCACATAAATCTGTACTCCGGTCGGGTGCTGCATCTGGAGATACGGCTCGTAGACCTCCGCCCCCGTGTCGGTACGCAGATCCTGATGTTTCGTATCGCCCACCACTCCCACAATCGTCGAGTCCGGTTTGTCCTGGCCGATCAGGTGCCCCAGCGCATTCGAAGCCGATCCATAAAATCGCTTCGCGAATTCCAGATTCACAATGGCCACCTGCGGCGCGCCTGTCCGGTCCGCGACGGTGAAATCCCGCCCCACCAGCAGCGGCTGACGCAGCGTGGCAAAGTAGCCTGGCAGCACCATGGGCGACTCGAAATCGCTCCGTTCGTTCTCCGTGAATTTGTGTCCCTGGACCACATAGCCGTTCGTGTTCGAATCGCCGCTCAGCTCCGGATCCGTCGTCGCGCTCACACGCGCCACACCCGGCAGCGCCTGCAGCTTCTCCACCGCCGTCTTCACGATCTGCGATGTCTGCTGCTCGCCATATCCCGATTCCGTCGGGTCCAGAGTGAAGGTCGCCACGTGGCTCGTATCCCAGCCCACCGGCACGTCGCGCAGGTTTTGCAGCGTTCGTACGAACAGCCCCGCCCCGCCCAGCAGCAGCACGCTCAGGGCAATTTGCACCCCCACCGCCAGCTTGCGGAAGCGCTGCGACCTCTTCGATGCCGTGCCCGTGCTCTGCCGCAAGGACGCCGCCAGATCCGGCCGCAGGAAGTGCAGCGCCGGCGCAATCGAAAACAACACGCTCACCACCACCGACAGCCCCAGCGTGAACAGCAGCACCTGCTGGTCGACGCTCGATGAATACGGCTCGCTCCCTGGATTCGCGCTGGTCAGCAGCCGCACCAGCATCAGCCCCAGAACCGGCGCCAGCGCCAGTCCCGCCGCCCCGCCCACCATCCCCAGCAGCCCACCCTCAATCAGCAGTTGCCGCACGATGCGCCCGCTCTTCGCGCCCAGCGCATAGCGCATGACCATCTCGCGCATCCGCACCGTCGAACGCAGCAGCAGCAGGGTCGCCACATTCAGCGTGCACATGGCCACCAGCAGCCCCGCCATGCTCAGCAGAATGATCAGCGGCGTCTTCAGATCCATCCGCCCGGGCGAGAAGCCCATGGAGTCGTCCTTCACCGTCAACGTCGACTTCGCGACATACCGCTCCCGGAAGCCTGGCGACACGTCTTTGTACAGCGGCAGTTCGCTCGCCCGCAGCGCCCGCCACAGCGGCAGCATCGCCGCCTGCGCCTGTTCGATGGAAATACCCGGCTTCCGCCGCGCCACAATCGTCAGCCACACCGACCGCCGGTTGTCATAGCGATGAATCGTCGCCGACCAGGGAATCGCAATGTCCACCATCGTCATCGGAATAAAAACTGCCGGCCGGTAACCGCCGATCGCGGTGTGAAAATTCTCCGGGGCCACGCCCACAATGGTGAATGGATGCCCGTTCACCCGCAGCGCCTGCCCAATCACATCCCGCGATCCGCCAAAGCGCGTGCGCCATTCGTCGTAGCTCAGCACCGCTACCGGATTCGCGGCGTTGGCCGTCTCATCCGACGCGGTGAACAGCCGCCCCGCCGCCGGCCTTAGCCCCAGCACCTGGAAATAATTCCCGCTGACCAGCTCCGTCGGCTCATCTTTCGCCTGGTTGTGCCAGGCCAGGCCCACGTTGGTCCGGTCCGCAGCCAGTACTCCGCTGAAGACCTGGTTCCGATCGCGCAGGTCCTTATACATCGGATACGAAAAGAAATTCCCGGAGCCCCCGCCAAAACTGCTCATGTTCCCGGAGAAGCTCCCCTTCCACTCAAAGCGCACCAGTTGGTGCGGATTCGCCACCGGCAGCAGTCGCAGCAGCACCTGGTTGAACAACGTAAAAATCGCCGTCGTCGCCCCGATCCCCAGCGCCAGCGTCACCACCGCCGTCAGCGCGAACGCCGGCGACCGCCGCAGCTTCCTCCACGCATACCTCAGATCTCCAAACATATTTGTCGTCTTCTCCGTTACAAAATCCAGATTTCCTGGCCGCCGAACAGCAACCCCTATTCCCTATTCCCTATTCCCTACTCCCTGTTCCCTGTTCCCTGCTCCCCGCCCCCGCCCTACTCCATCCTCAACGCCTTCACCGGATCCAGGCTGGCCGCGCGCAGCGCCGGGATCAGCCCCGCCACCACGCCCACCGCCAGCAGCACCGCGGCCGCGATCCCCAGCGACGCAAAGATGCCGCCGCCGAAATCCGCAAAGCTGCTCCGCAGCACCGCCGAGGTCAACCCGGACAATGCCGCGCCGATCCCCAGCCCCATCGCCACCAGCACCAGCGCGTGCCCCAAAATCAGCCGCACCACGTCGCTCCGCTGCGCGCCCAGCGCCATCCGCACTCCGACCTCATTGGTACGCTGCGCTGTTACATAACTGATCAGCCCGTAGATGCCCACGATCGCCAGCAGCAGCGCCAGCCCCGCAAACACCGCCAGCATGCGCACAATCAGCCGCCGCCCGGCCAGCGAGTCCGTCACCAGCGTCTCCACCGGCACCACGGTCGCCACCGCCTGCGACCCATCCACCGCCGCCACCGCCCGCCCGATCGCCGAGCTCATCCGGCTCGGATCGCCATCCACCCGCACCAGGAAGTCGGCGTTTCCACCGGTTCCCTGCGCAAACGGGTAGTAGCGCATGCCATCGCTCGTGTCCTCTTCGAGCGAGCTCAGCCGCACCGAGCCCACCACTCCGACAATCACCGCCGGATTCTCCCGGTCGCCGCATTGGAAACTAATATGCTGCCCGATCGGGCTTTCCCCCGGCCAGTATTTCCTGGCCAGCCGCTGATCGATCACCGCCACGTGCTGGCCGCCTGCGATGTCGCTCGCATTGAACCAGCGCCCGGCCAGCAGAGGAATCGCCATCACCCCCAGATACGCCGGCGTCGCCAGGGTGAGCTGGCTGTGCGGCCCGGGGTCGTTGGGCGCGAGCGGCCGCCCGATAATCCCAAACGAACATGACCCGCCCTCGTTCGGATCGAAGGGCAGGGGCGCCACCGCGGCCGCCGCCCGCACTCCGGGCTGCGCCGCCAGCTGGCTCACCACGCTGCTCACAAACGTGGCCTGCCGCTGTTGATTTTTCAGGAAATCCTGCCCCGCATAGTGCACGGATCCTGCCAGCACGCCCTGCGGATTGAAGCCCGGATTTACCTTCTGCAGCTTTTGCAGGCTGGTCAGAAACAACCCGGTCCCGGCCAGCAAAAAGAATGCCGCCGCCACTTCGCCCACCACAAAGGCACTGCGCATCCGCTGCTTCTCGATTGACGCTGTCCCGCTGCGGCCACCGTCGTGGAGAGCCAGACGCCGCTGCCCGTGCAGCAGCGCGAATGCCGGTCCCAGCCCGGCAATCACCGAGGCCAGCAGAGCCGCACCCGCGGTGAATGCCAGCACTGCCGGGTCCGTCCGCACCACAAAGCCCAGCGCCAAATCATGCGGCACCAGATGCAGCAGCAGCCGGCCGATCACGGGGCCCGCCACCACTCCGGTGGCGGCGGCCGTTCCCGCCAGCAGCGTGGTTTCCACCAGCAGCTGCCGCACCATGCGCCCTGCGCTTGCGCCCAGGGCGGTGCGAATCGCAAACTCCCGGCTGCGCGCCGACGACCGCGCCAGCAGCAGCCCCGCCACATTCGCCGCCGCGATCAGCAGCACCAGCGCCACCACCCCGCCCAGCACGTAGAGCGGCGTCCGCAGCGGACCCGCTACAAACTCCGTCATCGGCGCCACATAGACGCCCCATTTCGAGCTCGTCGCAAACGCTGCCCCCGGCCTGGGCCGCAGCACCTGCCACAGCTTCGTGCTCAGCTCCGCGCTGAACTGCGGCACCGAGACTCCAGGCCGCAGTCGCACCGCCGCGAAATAGGTTTCGTTGAAGAAATTATTCAGATTGAAGGCGTCCGGCGGCAGCGCCATCGGCACCCACACCTCGGTCTTGCGCGGCCACGCGAAATCGCTCCGCATCACGCCCACCACGCGATACGGCTTCCGGTCCAGCAGCAGGGTCTGCCCCACCACATCCCGCCGGCCACCGAAAGCCCGCTGCCACATTCCGTAGCTCAGCACCGCCACGAGCCCGGCATTCGGCTGATCCTCCTCCGCCGTGAACGTCCGGCCCAAAATCGGCTGCGCCCCAAAAATGCGGAACCACTGCCACGACACCAGCGCCGCTGCCACATTCTCGGCACGCCCGTCGCGCTCGATGTTGAAGCTGCTCGTCTCCTCCACCGCCGCTGCCTCGACCCGATCGTGCATACCGGCCGCGGCGGCGTACACCGGGATCGATACATCCGGCACATCCAGCGTGAACATGGAGTATCGGGTGTGGAGTACCGCGACCTGCTCCGGATGGTCCACCCCTGCCGGATGCCGCAGCACCGCATTCACCACGCTGAAGATCGCGGTGTTCGCGCCAATTCCCAGAGCCAGGGTCAGCACCGCCGTGAGCGCGAAGCCCGGCGCCTTCCGCAACTGCCGAACGGCATAGCGAAGATCCGTGAGCAAGCCTGTCTCCCTGATGCGCCCCGGGGACGCATAAAGAACCGTACGCTTGCACCGGCAGTTCCGGTTCCAAACCGGACGCGTGCCGCTGTTCTGAAAATAAGCCGCTTAGGAAAAAACGCCAGCGGCCCAATGTCCGCTGGCGTTATCGACTGTTCGAATCCGGACAGCCAAAAGGACTGTGGACTTCCTCCCAGCTCCCAGCTCCCAGCTACAGGCTACCGGCTCTGCCTCACTTCTTCCCCTTCCGCAGGTCATCCATCAGAATGATGGCTTCAGCGATCTCCCGCAGCGGCTTGCGCTTCTGGCGGCTCTGCTTCTGCAGCATCAGGTAGGCCGCCTCCTCATCGATCTTCAGTTCGCGCTGCAGCAGACCCTTGGCCCGCTCCATCACCTTGCGCGTCTCCAGCTGCGCGGCCAGCTGGCTTTTTTCGAACTCCATGTGGGCCAGCTCGATTTCCGCGCCCACCAGGTACCCGATCATGGTGATCAGCCGAATCTCCCGCTTCGAGTGCTGGTGCGGCTCCCGATGCTGCATGTTGATCGCGCCCACCAGCTTCCCCCGGCACAATATCGGCACCGCCAGGAACGCCTCGAACCGATCCTCCGGCAGAGCGGGAAAGCGCGCGAACCGCGGATCCGCCCACGCCCGCGAGGCCAGCGCGACGGTCTGCTTGTGCTCCGCCACCCAGCCCGTCACCCCCTGGCCCATGTCGATCACCATCCGGTCCACCACATCTTCATGTGGATTCTTCGAGGCCCGCAGCACCAGCTTGTCTTTCTCCAGAACATACAAAAAGCAGGAGTCGCAGCGCACCGCCGCCGTTACCATCTCGATCACCCGCTCCAGCACTTCATGAAACGGATCGGCCGCCGCCATCCGGCTTCCGATCTCATGCAACAGTTCGATGTCGCTCGTCGTAGTCTCTTCGTGCACGCGCCCTGAATCGTCCAAGATTGTCCCGACTCCCCGGTCAAAATGCAGCGCCGGCGGATTTTCCGCCCTTGCTTTTTCCTCTGCGCTGTGTCTCAATGGATGAACAACCTTATCGTGCCACAAGATGAGGTTGCGCGATTCGCCTTTCCTCGTTAGAAGGCATAGTTCCTGCGGTTTCCTTCCCTGTCGAAGAAATCCTCATCAGTTTTTGCCGGCGCCCTGCGTTGCGCACGCTCCTTTGTCGCTGCGCCCCGGCGGCACCGCGATTCGCGTCTCCTTCGCGGATCGCATGACGTGCCCGCGCACGCCCGCGCCCCAGCGGCGCGCCGAACAGGTTTCTTCAGCCTCCCTGAAGGCCCGTGGTCCTGTCTCCTGGCCACGGGCATTTTTTTGCCTCTCTCCCTTTTCTACTTTTTGCCGGCGGGCCGAATCTTCTGCCACAGCCGCACCACCGCGCCTTTCGCGCTCGCCATCGGTTTCCCCGCAGCCGGCTTGGGAATGGGTTGGGAGGCCGCCTTTTTTGCCCCCTCCGCGTTGCCGCCGGGTGCGGCACTCTTCTCCCCCCCGCTCACGGACACGCCGCTCTCGCCCGACGCGGTCGGCGCCGCGGCCTTTTCCGCTCCCGAACTCTCCTTTGGCGGCTCCGTCCCCTCCGCGGCCGGCGCTTCGGGCCGTCCGCTCCCTGCCGGTCCGGACCCCCCTCTTTCCGCAGGCACCGGCGGTGCGTCCGGCGTCAGATATTGCACGATCACCGAAATCCTCCGGTTCGACGGGTCCAGCGGATTCGACGGCACCCGCAGCTTCTGGTCCGCGTAGCCCCGCACCTGCGACACCTGATTCTCCCTGAGCCCCGACACCTGCATCACCCGCCGCGCCGCATTGGCCCGGTCCGTCGACAAATCCCAGTTGCCGTAGCCGTCCTTCGACGCATACGGCTGCGCATCCGTGTGCCCCTCAATCGAGATGCGGTTCGGCAAACCGCCCAGCTGCCCGGCCAGCATCTCCAGCAGCTCTTTTCCGTTCCGGTTCAGCGTCGCGCTCCCTGTGTCAAAAAACGTTCCGTCCTTCGTCTCCAGCAGCTCGATGCGCAACCCCTCCGGCGTAATCGTGATCTGAATCTGATTCTGCAGCGCCTTCAGATCGTTCATCTTCCGGATCGCTTCCTCGATCTTCTTCTTCAGCTCCGGAATGTTCTTCTCCGTCAGCGCCAGATTGTCGCCGCTTCCCGACTGGTCCGTCCCCGTCTGCGTGCTCTTGCCCCGCGGATCGTTGAAGTACCCGGCCACCGCCTGGCGCACCTTCTCGCTCGTATTCATCAGCCACAGCACGATGAACAGCGACATCATCGCCGTCACAAAATCGGCGTACGCCACCTTCCACGCGCCGCCATGGGGCTCCTCTCTGCGCTGCCGCTCTAGGCTGCCGCTTCCGTTGCTGCCGTGCCCGCCCCGTTCCGGCACGCCTCCTCCACTTCCGCAAAGGAAGGCCGCACATGTCCCGGAATCGCCCGCCGCGCCACCTCAATCGCCACCACCGGCGGCTGTCCCCGGATGAACGCCAGCATCAGGACCCGCAGCACGTACAAATATGCGTGCTCCTCCACGATCGCCTTGGCCATGTTCTGGCTCACCGGCCCCACCAGCCCGTAGCACAGCAGAATCCCCAGAAACGTCCCCACCAGCGCCGCCGCCACCTTATGCCCGATCTCTTCCGCCGGCCCGCCCAGCGCCCCCATGGTGATCACCACCCCCAGCACCGCCGCCACAATCCCCAGCCCGGGCAGCGAGTCGGCCATCGTCGACAGGGCGTTCACCGGCTCCTCCGCGCCACTGTGGTGCACCTCCATGTCCAGATCCATCATCTGGTCCATGTCGAACGCGTCCACGCCGCCGGTGATCACCATCCGCATCGTGTCGCACACAAAATCGCGCACGTGATGATCGTGCAGGAACCCCGGATACTTCTTCAGAATCTCGCTCTCTTCCGGCTTCTCCACGTCGCCTTCGATGGTCAGCATGCCCCCGCGCCGCGCCTTCTGCAGCAGCTCGTACATCATGCGCAGCGATTCCAGGTAGCGTGCTTTGCCAAACTTCGAGCTGCCGAAAATCGCCGCCGCCCCGCTCACCACCTTCTTCAGAATCCGCACCGGGTTCGCGATCAGCAGCGTGCCCAGCCCCGCTCCGCCAATAATCAGCAGCTCCGCCGGCTGCACCAGCACCCCCAGGTGCCCGTGCTCCATCAGATAGCCGGCCGCCACCGCCCCGAAGACCACCAGAATGCCGATGATCGCAAACATATCTGCTGAAAAGACCCTCCGCGCACACTCTTCCCTGGGCTGTCCCGCCCCTTCAGCACGCGCCGCCCAGGTACGGGCGTCTCTCCCCCCTCATCGGCCCAATTCCCCCACTCATCAATGCGCTCTCCACACCCCCGGCCGCTCCCCTCTCCCTGTCCTCTCCCGAACACCGCGTTCCACTTCCGGACACTCCCTCGCCCCCCAGCCTTCCCGTTCCCGGTGGAACCAGCCCCTTCCCTCTCCCGTATCTGGAATCAGGCGTGCTTCACCCCACGCGTTATTCCGCACCCAAGGAGTCTGCCCGTGTCCCTGACCCGTGACCTGAAGCTCGCCGTCCGCCACCTGCTCAAAGCGCCCGGCTTTTCTCTGACGGCCGTCCTCATGCTCACCCTCGGCATCGGCGCCACCACCGCTATCTTCTCCATCGTCGAAGGCGTGCTCCTCCGTCCCCTGCCTTTCCCTCATCCCGACCGCCTCGTCATCCTCAGCGACACCATCTCCGGCGCCGAAATCAACGGCCAGAACGAAGCCGGCGTCACCGGCCCCGACATCGTCGCCTATACCCGCGATACCCACAGCTTCTCCGCCCTCGGCGGCTACTCCTTTGACAGTTACGAGCTGTCCGGCCTCGGCTCCCCCGCGCAGATCATGGCTTCGCGCATGACCCCCGGCGTCTTCTCCGCCCTCGACATCGCGCCGCTCCTCGGCCGCACCTTTACCCCCGAAGAGGATCAGCAGCATCAGCAGGTCGCCGTCCTCAGCTACGCCACCTGGCAGTCGCGCTTCCACGGCGATCCCCATATCCTCGGCAGAAAAATCCTCCTCGACCGCAAGCCTTACATCGTCATCGGCGTCATGCCCCGCAGCTTTGAGTTCCCCCTGATCACCGGCCAGGTCACGCGCGCCGAGCTCTGGGTGCCCCTCAGCCTGCGCCCCGATGAGCTCACCGGCGGGAGCGCCGCCAACTGGAGCTATCGGATGGTCGGCCGCCTCAAGCCCGGCGTCACCGACGCCGAAGCCCGCGACGATGCCAACCGCGTCGCCCAGGAGATCATGCGCGCCTACCCCGCCTTCATGGCCAGCCTCCACATCAGCCCCATCGTGCGCGGCCTCCATGAGGACACCGTCGTCCAGGCCAAACCCCTCGTCCGCACTCTCTTCCTCGCCGTCGCTGTCGTGCTGCTCATCGCCTGCGCCAACCTTGCCGGACTTCTCCTCGTCCGCGCCATCCGCCGCCGCCGCGAAGTGGCCGTTCGCCTCGCCCTCGGCGCCAGCGGATCCACACTCCTCCGCCAGGCCCTTCTCGAAAGCCTCGTTCTCAGCATCACCGGCGGCGTCATCGGACTCATCCTCGCCGCCATCGCACTCAAAGTCGGCGTCAGTAGTCTGCCCGAAAATCTCCCCCTCATCGCCAACATCACCCTCGACTGGCGCGTCGCCGTCTTTGCTCTGGCTCTCGGCATCGTCACCGGCATCGTCAGCGGCGTTGCTCCCGCCTTTGCCGCCATGCGCACCCGCCTCAACGACACCCTCAAAGAAGGCGGACGCACCGGCACCTCCGGCTCCGGCCACGCGCGCCTCCGCTCCGGCCTTGTCATCGCCGAAATCGCCGTCGCCCTCATCCTGCTCGCCGCCTCCGGCCTCCTGTTGCGCAGCTTCCAGAAAATGCGCGAAGCCAGCCTCGGCTACAACCCCGACCATTCCCTCATCGCCAACTACAATCTGCCCCGCAAGCAGTACGGCACCCAGTCCACCATCGATCAGTTCAATCAGGATCTCCTGCGCCGCCTGCAGGCTCTCCCCGGCGTCACCAGTGTCGGCCTCACCTCGTTCCTGCCCGCCAACGGCAATCAGGGCAACAGCGCCTTCATCGCGGAAGGCTATGTCCCGTCCAAACCCGGCACCATCGACCTGGGCACGCCCATCCTGGTTCAGGGCGATCTCTTCCGCGCCATGGGCATTCCGCTGCTCCGCGGACGCTTCTTCACCGAAGCCGACAACCAGCCCCACGCCCAGCTCGCCGTGATCGTGAACCAGCAGTTCGCCCAGCAGTCCTGGCCCGGCCAGAACCCCATCGGCAAACGCATGCGCATCGGCACCGCCGAAATGCAGACACCGTGGGCCACCATCGTCGGCGAAGTCGCCAGCATGAAAGAAGGTTCCCCCGACGCCGCCCCCCGCCAGCAGTACTACATCCCCATCGACGCCTTCGAGGGCTTCACCGGCTCTCTCGGCAATCCCGCTACCGACCTCAACGGCAACGGCGGCTATATGATCGTCCGCACCGCCATGCCGCCCCAGCTCATGGAGAATCAGCTCCGCGAGACCGTCCGCTCCCTCGATCCGCAGCTACCCCTCACCCAGGTCGAAACCATGGATCATGCCCTCAGCGAATCCGAGGCTCCGCGCCGCTTCAATACCGTTCTCATCTCCGCCTTTGCGGGCGCGGCTCTCCTGCTCGCCATCCTCGGCATCTACAGCGTCATCGCCTTCACCGTTGCCATGCGCGTACATGAGATGGCCATCCGCATGGCTCTGGGCTCGCAGCGCGGCGGCATCGTCGGCCTCGTCCTCGTCTCCGGGCTCAAGCTCGCCCTCGCGGGATGCCTCATCGGCTTAGGCGGCGCCATCGCCGCCACCCGCCTGCTGCGCACGATGCTCTACGGCGTCAGCGCCATCGATCCCGTCGTCCTCACCCTCGCCGCCCTCTTCGTCCTCGCGCTGGCGATGCTCGCGTCCTTCGTCCCCGCCCGCCGCGCCGCAGCAATCGACCCCATGCAGGCCCTGCGTGGGGAATAGCCCTCCCGGGCCCTCCACGCTGCCATCCCAGGGAGCGCAGCGACCAGGAGCCTGGCCTGAGCAACGGGGGGAACCGAAGAGGAGTCGGCGGCGGTTGCTTTCTCCACGCAGCCGCTCCTCGCAATGCGGATCGCCATCCATCCCAGTTCAACCTCAAAGGGTCATCCGCGCTGCCACAGGCATTCCCTCTCCATTGACACGTGCAAAATGCAGCCCCTATGATGGCCCGCGGAAGCACCAGGCGATTTTCCCTGCATCCCTGATACCGGCACGGCCCAACCGAACCAACCATGAGGAGGCGATCCCTTTGCGAGTCTCGATGAGAGTTTTGTCCGTGGCGGCAGCTTTGGCTCTAACCGCGCCGCAGGTTTTGCTGGCGCAGGCCCCCGCCGCCTCGGCCGCCGCAACGGCTTCGAACCCGGTGGTGTCGAGCGCGAAGATGCTCTACCAGCGCGACGCGAAAAATATGATCGCGGCCGCCGAAGAGATGCCCGCGGACAAATACAGCTACCATCCGACGCCCGATCAGTGGACGTTTGGAAAGCTCATCTCGCACGTCGCGCAATCGAACGGAGGGCTGTGCGGGGCGCTTTCGGGCACAACGGCGCCGGCGTCGGTACATGTGAGCGACACCGCTTCGAAGGCCGATCTGGTTGCGGGGCTGAAAGCTTCGTTCGACTTCTGCGGCCCGGTGCTCGACCAGCTGACGGACGCGAAGCTGGGCGAGACGGTCACCGTGTTCCACCACACGATGCCGCGCGCCATGGTGCTGGTGTTGCTGCCGGCCGACCTGGCGGACCACTACTCCCAGATGGCGGGTTATCTGAGGCTGAACGGGATGCTGCCGCCTTCGGCACAACCCAAAAAGTAAGGGCGGCGAGAGAGGAACCGGAACGGCCCTGACTCGATCCGGCGCCGTCTGCGGCTGCTTTTCTCCACGGGTCCGCCGCTCGCAACTCCAGTGACCGCCATCACTTCTTTTCCCGCGCCGTTCTGGCATCCTGAATCCGTTCTTCCCACCTATGGGAAGGATTTGGGGGCTGCCTCTTCACACTGGGGAGTGGAATGCTGGCGGCCCCTTTGTTTGTCCGGAAAACAAACCTGTCGTCATACGAACTTTCCTGGAGAAAAGGACGGATACCGGATTCCTCGGCAGCCCCGTCTCTCAATCGCACGCCCGGACCCGCGGCCATCCACCCGACCCGCTGACCGTCTGGAGAGTCGACGTCAGCCTCCATGCCTGCCAGATCCACCCGCAGCGCCCAGCGCCCAGACACTGCCCAGCGCCCGGACACCGCCCAGACAGCCCCAGCGCCCAGACACTGCTCAGAGGCCAGGGCCCCCCTGCGGCAGGTCCACCCCGAACCACCCCCGGCCTCTTCCCCCCGGCCAGGTTCACCCCACAGCAAGAAGCAAACTACCCTCAGCCCGCGCCGTCAAACGATTCGCTTTCCCCCTTTGGCCCGAAGTACCGCGTAAAGAACCGATTTGAAATGTCGTCCCCGGCCGCGGTCGGTGACCGTCAGCCTCGCGCCCCCGCGCCCACCCGCTTCAGGTGCACCCGCCCCCACGCGCAGATCGTCTCCAGCACCGGCACCAGCGTCCACCCATATTTCGAGATTGAGTACCGCACGCACGGCGGCACGCTGCGCTCGTCATGCCGCACCAAAATCCCGTCGCGCACCAGCTCCTGCAGATGCCGGATCAGCATCCGCTCCGTCATCTCCGGAATGCTCCGCCGCAGCTCGCTCGTGCGCATCGGCCCATTCGACAACCGCCACAGGATCGTCCCCTTCCACCGCCCGTCGATCACCGACAGCATCGCGTCAATCGGGCACGGCGAGATCTCCTTCTTCGAAACCGGCATCAGCCACCCTCTTCACTGACACTTTTGTCAGTACAAACCTCTGCGTCAGTGTACGCCCGCTCCGCGTCTCATCCTCGGAAGCCAAAAAAGGAGGCCCACATCATGATCCTGAACATCCTCACCACGCTCTCGCTCGGCCTGCTCATCGGCACCGAGTTCGCGGTCGCCGCCTTCATCAACCCCATCCTCCGCCGCCTCGACGATCGCTCCCAGCTCGCCCTCATCCAGCCCTTCGCCGCGCGCCTCGGCGCCGCCATGCCTTTTTGGTACGTCCTGAGCTTCGTCCTGCTCCTCGCCGAGACGGTTCTCCTGCGTCATACCCCACAAGTCACGCTGCTGATCGCCGCCAGCGCACTCTGGGCCTTTGTCATCGTGTTCACGCTCCGCTTCCTCGTCCCCATCAACAACCGCATGATCCGCCCCGCGCCCGGCACCTCCACCGAAGAGAGCCTGCGGGAGCACGACCGCTGGGACCGGCTGCACCGCGTTCGCGTCCTCGCGCTCACCGCCGCCATGGTCGCCTTCCTGGTCGCCATCCATGTCTGAGAGACGCTGGTTGGGACCAGACCCCCACCCCCCCTGGCTGAGGCCCTCAACAAGTACTTTGTTTTGAATTAGCGGAGGGTAATGCCTTTTGGGTATTACCTTCTTCCTGTGCACTCTTTGTGGGGCAGCCAGTTTTGCCCAGACCTTGAGAAGGGCTCGATGGCACGCCGCCGCGCTAGACTCATCTTCATGGCGCTCGAGTTCACCGCTTCGTACCTCAAAGACGCGATCGCGGTCTTTATTTACTACAAGAAGCTCGGCGAGCGCGCCATCGCCCAGGTCTCCGACGAACAGCTCACGCTCGCCCTTGACGACGAGGTCAACTCCATCGCCACCATCGTCAAGCACATGGCCGGCAATATGCGCTCTCGCTGGACCGGCTTCCTCACCAGCGACGGCGAAAAGCCCGACCGCCATCGCGACTCCGAATTCGAGGAGCCGCCTGCCACCCGTGCTGCGCTGCTCCAGACCTGGGAAGCCGGATGGGCCTGCCTCTTCTCCGCCATCGAGCCGCTCACCGATGCCGACCTCACCCGCACCATCACCATCCGCGGCGAAGCCCACTCCGTGACGCAGGCCATCAACCGGCAGCTTGCCCATTACCCGTACCACGTGGGCCAGATCGTTCTCCTCGCCAAACACTTTGCCCACGATCGCTGGCAGTCCCTCAGCGTGCCCCGCCGCGGATCGAGCGAGTTCAACCGCAGGATCGCTGCAGGCGAGCTGAGTCAGCGCTAGATCAACGACCGGCCCTCCCGGACGCAAAAGCGCGATCCGGCCCCTCCACGGAAGTTTCTTCGCGATCCCCCGTTTGGGCAGGAAGAAGCGCCCCCGCTCAACCGTATAATCCTTATCGGAACCCCCATTTCTCTTCCTCGACAGAGCCGAAGCTGAATATGCGCACCCAACGTCTATGGAGCCCTGCGGTCGCTCTCGTCCGTTCCCTCTTCCCTCGCCTCCAGGGAGCCGCACCCGATCCCGCCCGCTTCTACGCCGCCGCTGAAAGCAGCCTCGACGACTTCTACCTCTTCGACGGCGTCCCCGACGCCACCGGCGCCATCACCGACTTTCGCTTCGCCTACGTCAATCCCAATGCCGAACGCCGGCTCGGCGTCCCACGCGAATCCCTCTACGGCAAAATCCTCACGGAAGTCCGCCCTTTCATGATCAGCTCCGGCCTCATCCATGAATATCGCAAGGTCGTCCGCACCGGGGTCCCGTACACCTGCGAAGTCTTCATCGATGACGAGATGATCCAGGGCACCTGGCTCAACGTCCAGGTCGTGAAGCTCGACAACGGCATCGCCGTCACCAGCCGTGACGTCACCGAGCATCGCCGTCGCTCCGACCACGTTCACTATCTCGCTCACCATGACCACCTCACGGGTCTCGCCAATCGCACCCTTCTGGATCAGCGCCTCCGCCAGGCCATCCGCCGCGCGGCGGAGGACCGCCAGAATGTCGCCGTCTTTCTCCTCGACATCGACGACTTCAAACAGATCAACGACTCCCTCGGCCACATCGACGGCGACCGCCTGCTCGCCACCATCGGCCAGCGGCTGCTGACCTCGGTCCGCGATTCCGATACCGTTGCCCGCCTCGGAGGAGACGAGTTCGTCATCGTCATGCCCGACTTCCACATGCTGGAGGACGTCCGCCACTGCGGCCGTCAGATCATTCGCAACGCCGCCCAGCCCATTCGCGTCGGCGAACGCGAGCTCCGCCTCACCCTCAGCGTCGGCGTCGCCATCTATCCCGAAGGCGGGGCCACCGTGGAAGAGCTCCTCCGCAACGCCGACGCTGCCATGTACTCCGTCAAAGACAGCGGCCGCAACAGCCTCTGCGTGTTCGACGACCGGCTGCTGGAATCGCGCACGACCACCGCCTGAGGCCCACAAGCGGCCCCGGGGTCTGATGTCCTGCCCTTACTCGGTTCGCAAAGCCGCCATTGGATCGACGCGCGCCGCCCGCCGCGCCGGCATCAGCGTGGCTGCCAACGCCACGCCCAGCGTCACCATCCCCGCCGCCGCGAAGCTCAGCGGATCGGCGAAGCTCAGGAGATAAAGCTGCGACCGCAGCAGGCTCCCCACCGCCAGCGCCAGCGGGATTCCCGCGGCCAGTCCCGCCGCGCACAAAAGCAGGCTCTCCGCCAAGACCATGCGCAGCACCGCGCGGCGCGGTGCGCCCAGCGCCATGCGCAGCCCGATCTCCCCGCGCCGCCGCTCCACCCGGTACGCCAGCGTCCCGTAAAGACCGGTCCCCACCAGCACGATCGCCAGTACCCCAAATCCCATCGCCAGCCGCGCGAATAAGAGCGGCGTCACATACGATCGCTCGAACTGCGCTGCCTGCGTCATCGGGCTCTGCAGCGGCAGATTCGGATCGGGCCCCTGCACCACCTCCCGCATCTCCGGCAGCAGCGCCATCGGTGCGCCGGCGGTCCGCACTTCCACGGTCATCTGTCCGCGCATCCCCATCTGCGCCAGCGGAAAGTAGTCCGTCGGCATCGCCGGCTCCGTCACCGACCGCAGCCGGCTGTCCTTCACGACGCCCACAATTTCCGCTCCGTCGATCCGGTGTCCCAGCGCGCCGCCCGGCAGATACCGTTGGGCAAAGGTCTCGTTCACCAACACCACCGGTGGGCTCTTCGGCGTGTCCGACGCAGAAACGTCCCGACCGAGCAACACCGGGATTCCCATGGTGTGAAAATATTGCGGGCCCACGGAGTTTGAGTCGATCTCGGCCCGCGCCCCGTTATTTCCCGTGAGCTGTTTCCCATCGAGCTTCACGCCTCCGCTCTGCAGCCATCCCGATCCTGGACGCCACTGCGCCAGCGATGCCGCTTCCACGCCGGGAGCCGCCCTCAACCGGTCCAGCAGCTGGTTGTAGAACGACCAGGCCTGCCCATCGTTGGCCGGGCCCTGCGGAAGCACATCGAAGGCCAGCAGCTGATCGGCATCCATGCCCAAATCCTCATGCTCGTAGCGCAGCAGCGTTCGCAGGGTCAGCCCTGCCGCCACCAGCAGGGTGAAGCAGATCGCAATCTGGAACGCCATCGCCGCGTTGCCGCTGCGCACCCGATGCCGGCTCGCGCTCATGCCTGCGCTCGTGCTGCGCAGCGCCTGTTCCAGAGAGATGCGTCCCAGGCTGCGCAGAGGCGCCAGCGAAAATCCCAGCGCCACCAGGCACGCCACTGCCAGCGTAAACAGCAGCACATTGCGATCCGGCGCCAGTCCTGTATCGATTCGCGCCCACGCCGCCAGCGCACGCGTCGCCCCCAGCGCCAACGCCCAACCCAGCCCCGCTCCGCAGCCAACCAGCAGGGTGCTCTCCGTCAGCAGTTGACGAAACAGGCGCCCCATCTGCGCCCCGGTTGCCATCCGGACAGCAAACTCGCGCTCTCGCGCCGCGTTGCGCGCCAGAATCAGCAGGGCCACGTTCGTGCACGCGATCAGCAGCACCAGCCCTGCCAGCGCCATCATGATCTCCACCGGGGTCCGGTAGGCACGCTCGTAATTGGCGATTCCCTCAATCGGCGCGAAGCCCAGATGCGCCGGCCACCTCTTCGCATCCAGCGGCCCCGCACCAATACCGGCCGCCTGCCAGAACACCGGCTGCAGCGCTTCCACCGCCTGTTGCGGCGTCACCCCAGGCTGCAGACGCGCCACCATCGGCACCGCCCACCACTTCGGCCAGTTGTACAGGGTTCCTCGATCCCCGGGAACGCCCCACGCATTCAACTCCGGCCGATCCTGCAGGGGAATCCAGAAGCTTACCGCCGCACCTGGATCCACGCCGAAGAACGCAGGCGGCGTGATGCCAACAACCGTGAAAGGCACATTCTTAATGAACAGCGTCTGCCCAATCGCCCCCGGATCGCGCGCGAACGCCCGCGTCCACAACCCGTAGCCGATCACCACCTTCCCGCTGTGGTTTTGCTCGTCGGCCGCGGCGAACCCGGCACCGCGCACCATCCGCACGCCCAGCCCGGAGAAAAAGTCCCCGCTCACCTCTTCGCCCGGCTCTGCGTCCGGCGTCTTCCCGTACCGGATCGGCACCTTGCCCCCGCTCAACGGCACATGCGCCAGCAGCGCGCTGAATACGCGGGTCTGCGTATGCAGCGCCTGATACACCGGAAATGAAAATGAAGTGTTCCCATGCCCGGTGCCCGCGGTGTTCGGTGGCTGGGTGCCGCCGTTCATCAGCATCACGCGGTACACGCTCTGCGGATCCCGCACCGGGAGCATGCGCAGCAGCAGCGCGTCCAGGGTGCTGAAAACGGCGGTGTTCGCGCCGATCCCCAGCGCCAGCGTCAGCACCGCAGTCAGCGCAAAGCCCGGCGCCTTGGCCAGCTGCCGCAAACAATGCCGCATGTCCTGGAGAAATCCTGAAAGAAGGCGACCCACGGAGAAGCTCCCGCGCTGGTTCGAACCTGGTTCCCTGCCGTGCCGATTGTAGCGAAGCTCCGCCCTCGATCAGGACGCCAGGTATTGGACACCCGACGCAGGTTCGCAGGCGGCCGCTCGTCTCGCTCCGGTGCCGCCTGCCGGCTCGCCGCCGCCCGAACCGGACCAAAATGGAACGAACTCAGCCTCCGCACAAAAGAAGAACGCCGCCAAAACGGTGGCGTTTCTCCTTTTGCGGGGATTGAGGCGCTTATAGGATGTGGCCAGCCTGCACGCCCCGCTCGACGTTTGTCAATGCCCGGTGCGACCCTGCGAAGCCGCCCTCGGCAGATCGGTCACGAAACGGCCAGGTGCAGCGAAGCCAAAGCGTCGTCCACTGTGGTTTTATGCATGCGCACCAGCTCCCGCGCGACTTCTGCGTTGCTGGGTATCCGCGTCTCCCGCGCCCGCACCGTCGGCTCGTATTTCTCCATCCGCTCTCGCAAGCGCACGTTCTCGCGCAGAGTCTCGATCATCTGCCGCTGGATCTCCAGCACGCAACTCTGCGCTTCCAGCACCAAAGCGTGCGCCTCGACGGCCCTCGCCCTGCCGACCGCCCGTTCAATCTCCACAAGTTTCCCGATCAGATTCGCGGCACCCATCGTCATCAGCCTCTTCACAGCTTTTCAACGTCTGACCGCGTCGCTCTCGCAGTAGAGCCATACTCTCCTGCCTTCCTTTGCTGCGTAAGTGACCGGGGTCACAAACCCGCAGAATCAGTCATATGCACCATTTCCGCAGCAATCCGCTAAACCCGCCTCTCCTAATTCCGGATCGCGGCCAGAAAACCTTCCTGCACCCGGTTGAAGCTGCGTCCCCGCAGGACCGCGGCAACAATTGTGCGCGTGGCGCGCGCATCGCTTAACGGGACGTAACGGCAGCCGGCGTTCCGATCCACCGCCATCTCCGGGACGATCGTGACCCCGACGCCGGCCGCCACCATGCCCAGCACGCTGCTGAACTGGTCGCTCTCGAACGCGATCCGCGGCGTCACCCGGGCTTGCGCGCAGACGTTCAGGCTCAGATCGCGGAAGCAGTGGCCGTCGCGCAACATCACGAACGACGATCCCCGCAGCTCCCGCAGCGCGATCGATGCCGCGTCCGCGCGCGGATGATCCTTCGGCAGCACCGCAAACAGCGGCTCCCGGCGCAGCGGAAACAGTTCCAGATCCTTGTGCCGCAGAGGCAGGGCCAGAATCGCCAGATCGATCGAGAGCGTCCGCAAACCTTCGATCAGCACCGGCGTCGTGGCCTCCACAATGCGCAGCCTGGCCTCCGGATACTTCTTCGCAAAAGCGGCCGTGGCCTGCGGCATCAGGTACGGGGCAATCGTCGGAATCACCCCCACCGCGACCTTGCCCCGCAGATCGGCGCGCTGAACCGCGACGCTGGTCCGGGCCGACTCCATGTGCGCGACAATCGCGCGCGCATGCGGCAGAAACGCCCGTCCGGCCTCGGTCAGGCGCACGCTGCGCCCGAGGCGGTCGAAAAGCTTCGCCCCCAGATCTTCCTCCAGCTTGAGCACCTGCTGCGACAAGGAAGGCTGGGCCACCTGGCAGCGCTCGGCAGCGCGGCTGAAGCTCGCTGTATCCGCGATCGCGCAGATATACCGCAGTTGGTGAAATTCCATAGTTGTTCCCTATACTTCGAATGGGGTCTATCTATTGGAACTATACCTGTGC
The DNA here is from genome assembly GCA_036269135.1 of Acidobacteriaceae bacterium. GTDB lineage: Bacteria > Acidobacteriota > Terriglobia > Terriglobales > Acidobacteriaceae > Palsa-343. The sequence goes on along the minus strand of DATASQ010000022.1, from coordinate 5,906 downwards.
GGAGTGCTACATTCATCTGTTCAGGACTACTATCGACGCGCGTGCGACGGGGCGTTCCCCGATCCCGCCAAATCACCACTCCCACCCATCGACGCCCCGGGTTCCCGATCGAACCCAACACAGGATTTCAACCCTTCAGAAGGAGCACACATGGCAACCGAAGCAAAATGCCCGGTCCAACATCCCATCCAGGGCGCACCCCGGTCCAATCGTGACTGGTGGCCGAATCAGCTGAATCTCAATATTCTCCATCAGCACTCCTCGCTCTCCGATCCCATGGGCGAGGACTTCGATTACGCCGAAGCGTTCAAGTCCCTGGATTACGCGGCCCTCAAGAAGGACCTGGCAGCGCTGATGACCGACTCCCAGCCCTGGTGGCCCGCGGACTTCGGCCACTACGGCCCGCTCTTCATCCGCATGGCCTGGCACAGCGCCGGCACCTATCGCACTCTGGATGGCCGCGGCGGCGGTGGCCGGGGTCAGCAACGTTTCGCTCCGCTCAACAGCTGGCCGGACAACGTGAACCTCGACCGCGCTCGCCGCCTGCTTTGGCCCGTTAAGGCGAAGTACGGCAAAAAGATCTCCTGGGCCGATCTCATGATTCTCGCCGGCAATGTCGCCCTGGAAACGATGGGCTTCAAGACTTTCGGCTTCGCCGGCGGCCGCGCCGACGTTTGGGAACCCGATCAGGACGTCAACTGGGGAGCGGAAGAGACATGGATGGGGACCGAGAAGCGCTACTCCGGCGATCGGGATCTCGCCAATCCGTTCGGCGCCACCACCATGGGCCTCATTTACGTCAATCCGGAAGGTCCCGAGGGCAAGCCGGACCCGGTCGCAGCCGCCAAAGATATTCGGGTGACCTTCGCCCGAATGGCCATGAACGATGAAGAGACTGTCGCCCTCATTGCCGGCGGTCACACCTTCGGCAAGACGCACGGCGCCGGTCCTGGCACCCACCTCAAGCGTGAGCCCGAAGGCTCCCCCATCGAGGACCAGGGCCTGGGCTGGTCGAGTGCCTGGGCCTCCGGCATCGCCGGCGACGCCATCACCAGCGGCCTGGAAGTGACCTGGACCACGAAGCCGACCACGTGGGACAACGGCTTCTTCGAAAATCTCTTCAAGTATGACTGGGAAGTGACGAAGAGCCCCGGCGACGCCTGGCAGTGGAAGCCGAAAGGCGACGCGGGCGCCGGCACGGTCCCGGACGCGCACAACGGCTCGAAGAGCCACGCGCCCGCCATGCTTACCACCGATCTTTCCCTGCGCTTCGATCCCCTCTACGAGAAAATCTCCCGCCGCTTCTACGAACATCCCGACGAGCTGGCCGACGCCTTTGCCCGCGCCTGGTTCAAGCTGACCCACCGCGACATGGGCCCACGCACCCGCTACCTTGGGCCGGAAGTGCCGAAGGAAGAACTCATCTGGCAGGATCCGATTCCCGCCGTCAATCATCCACTGGTCAATGAGCAGGACTTGGCTGCCCTGAAGAGCAAGATCCTCGCTTCCGGGCTCACGGTGGCGCAGCTGGTCACCACGGCGTGGGCGGCAGCGTCCACTTACCGGGGCTCCGACAAGCGCGGCGGGGCTAACGGCGCGCGCATCCGGCTCGCTCCGCAGAAGGACTGGGCCGTCAACCAGCCCGAGCAACTGAGTCAGGTGCTGACGACCCTCGAAGGCATCCAGAGCGAGTTCAACAAGGCTCAGTCGGGCGGCAAGAAAATCTCACTGGCCGACTTGATTGTCCTCGGCGGGGATGCGGGGATCGAGAAGGCTGCGAAAAATGCCGGCATCGACGTCACCGTTCCTTTCGCTCCGGGGCGCATGGACGCTTCGCAGGAGCAGACGGACGTCGAATCCGTGGGCTTCCTCGAGCCTCACGCCGATGGCTTCCGCTCCTGGAGCAATGGCAACGGTCACGAACCGGCCGAAGTGCTGCTGCTCGACAGGGCTCAGCTGCTCAACCTTACCGCGCCTGAGCTGACGGTCCTGGTGGGCGGCATGCGCATGCTCAACACGAACGTCGGGGGAGGCAAATACGGCGTCTTTACCGATCGGCCCGAAGCGCTGACCAACGACTTCTTCGTCAACCTGCTCGATATGGGCACAGTCTGGAAGGCGACCTCCGAGGCGCAGGAGGTGTTCGAGGGGCGCGACCGCAAATCGGGCCAGGTGCGGTGGACAGCCACGCGCGCCGACCTCATCTTTGGGTCCAACGCTCAGCTGCGCGCCTTGTCGGAAGTGTATGCAAGCGCGGACGCGCACAAGAAGTTCGTCGACGACTTCGTCGCGGTCTGGGACAAGGTGATGAACCTCGATCGCTTCGACCTGCGCGGCGCCGGAACACCGGCCTAAACCGGTCATGGGGGTACCCCCCCTGGGACCGCACAACGCAATGGGCTGATAACAAAGCACATGGAGGGTAATACCTTTTGGGTATTACCCTCCATGACTGCACCATTTATGGGGCAGCCACTTTTCCGCCTGTCGCCCGGACCGCGGCACCGGCGTCCGCTGTCACTTCGCCTTCTTTTGGCTCTTCGCCTGGACGTTCAGCGCCACTGCCGCGCGAATCAACGCCTTCAGCGCCGGCTCATTCACCGGGTCGCCTTCGTGAATGTCGATCGCCCGCCGGACGTTCCCTTCCAGGCTCGAATTGAACAGCCCGGCCGGATCCGGGAGCGAAGCTCCTTTGGCGAAGGTCAGCTTCACCACGCTCTTGTAGGTCTCGCCCGTGCAGACAATCCCGCCATGGGAAAAGACCGGCGTTCCGGGATTGGTCGCCTTGGCCCACTTCCACTCCTCGACAATCTCCGGATCGGCCGCATGAATCATCCCCCGAACCCGCGCGAGCATCGCCCCGCGCCAGTCCCCCAGCTGTTTGACCTTCTCGTCGATTTTTGCAGACGCTGTTTCCATCGCGACAGACTCCTTTTCTGGAAAGCTCCGGATTCCCAACAATCTAGCTGCGCCCTGGCCCAACCCGCAAGCCAACCCTGCTTATACTGGAGTGCGTCGCTCACCCGACGCCGTGCCGAGAGGAATCACTGTCGATGCGCTCACTCCTGCTGTGCTCCTTCCTGATTGCGTCCAGTCTCCAGGGGCAGTCCTTCGTGCAACGCAGCGGAACTCACCTCGTTCTCGACGGGACGACCTTCCGCTACAGCGGTCCCAACATCGAATGGCTCGGCCTCGAAGGGTATGGCCCTCATGATCCTTTCGGTCCCCGCTACCCCACTCATTTTGAGATCGACGACGCCTTCGCGACCGCGGCCGAGATGGGCGCGAAAGTGGTCCGCTCGCAAACCATGGGCGACACCATCGGGTGTCCCCGCTGCATAGAACCGGAGGAAGGGCGATTCAACCCGAGCGCCTTCCAGTCGTCGGACTACGCTCTCTCGGTCGCGGCCCGGTACCACATGAAGGTGATCATCACGCTCATTGGAGACTGCGCCACCTGCTCCGGCGGCGGTATCGGCCAATATCTTGCGTGGCATAAGAAGGTCAATTTCCAGGATTTTTTTACCGATCCCGCCATCATCGCGGCTTATGAGCGCCACATCGATGCGGTCCTCAATCACCGGAATGCGATCACCGGGGTCCTGTACCGGGACGACCCGACGATCCTTGCCTGGGAAAACTGCAATATGTGCGGCATCTTCTCCGTCTTTGCGCACGGCAACCTGGCCGACGTGGCCCACTGGTCGGAGACCATCGGCAAGCACATCCGATCCGTCGATCGCCATCATCTTTACCTGGATACCACCGGCATCTTTCGGAACGATCCGGAAATCCTGGACAATCCCAGCGTCGATCTCTTCGCCTTCGAAGAATATCCGCACTGGGACGCGTTCCTCGGCGTGACGACGCAACATACGACCGCCGCCACCATCGCGCAGGACGCCGCCACCGTCGTCAGGCACGGCAAGGTCTTCATCGTGAATGAATTCGGCTGGGACAAGACGGACTGGCCCACAGCGGACGATCTCCAGCACGTTCTCGACAGCTTCCTGCATAATCCGGACATTTCCGGCGACGGCTTCTGGGCGCTTCAGGCCCATCTCGATAACTTTGGATTCCAGCCCATTCCCGCCGATACCAGCAATCCCGAGTTCGCCATGAAAGGCGAATCCGGCGAGTGGTGGGCGCTCTACTATCCCGGGCGCCGGACGCTCGTCATGTCCGCGGAGGACATGGCCGCCCGTGCCCAGCAGTTGCGCAGCCACGCCTACGCGATGGCGGGGCTTGCGGTTCCCCGACACGCGGCGCCGCCTGCGCCAGTGGTGAGTTCGGTGGTCTTTGGCGGGCTGCTGGCGTGGCGGGGCTCCGCAGGGGCAACGCGCTACTCCATTGAGAGTCTGGCTCCCGGCTCCAGCCAGTGGAAGCTCATCTGCGATCGCTGCGCCAGCGACGAGCAGGATCCCTGGATCGACCCTCACCCTCAATTCGGCTCACGGTACCGCGTGACCGCCTGGAATGCGGACGGTGTGCCCAGTGCCCCTTCCGCACCCAAATAGCGGATTGAGTGTCCGTTCGTTTTCAATCCCGGTTTGCCCGATTCTCGTCCGCCTTCGATGGTCCGCCCTGCGCAGCGATCCCGAACTGCTGCGCATACTCCCCGACCAGGCGCTGCCAGCCGAAGTGCATTGCATCGCCGCCGGCGATCCGCCCCACCGGCTCGCCTTCCAGAAGCCGATCGAGAACGTCGAAGCAGATGTGCCAGCCCGCCGCACCCCACGCAATGAAGCGGCGATCGATGTTGTGCCACAGGGTCAGACGCGTTCCGTGGCTCAGCGGCTCCAGCTCCCAGCGCAGATCGCCGAACTCCAGCAGGGTGGGAACTTCGACTCGCGCCACGGTGGCTTCCGTCGTTTGCCCGGTTCCCGTCCACGTTAGAAGGACGGTGGCTCCCAGCGTGTCCAGCATCCCGTTCGCGTCGAACGGCGCCCACTCGCGCAGATGTTCGGGATCGGTCAACGCCTCCCACACGCGTGCCGGCGGATGATGCAGATCCCGCACGAGGATCAGCGTCCATTTCTCTCCGCCCTTTTCCACCCGCACCCCGCTCGCCGGTCCTGGTCCGTACTCCGCGCGACTCGCCATCGCTGTCAGCCCTTCCACATCAGCTGCGTGATCTGGATCCGATTGCCGCAGGTGTCGTTCACCATCGCAATTTTCGATGCGGTCACATCGGTCGGCGGCATGGTGAACTCCGCGCCCTTTGCTTTCATGCGCTCGAAGTCAGCCTGCAGATCGCCGGTAAAAAACATCGCCGCGGGCTGACTCTGCTGAAACAGCGCCTGCTGATACGCCTGCGCCGCGGGATTGTTGTTGAGCGCCAGTTGCAGCTCGGTGCCTTCCGGCTCCTCCGGCGAAACCACGGTCAGCCAGCGGTAAGGCCCCTGGCTGAAGTCGGACTTCTTCACAAAGCCCAGCACCTCGGTGTAGAAGCGCAGGGCCTTGTCCTGGTCGTCCACAAACACGCTGGTTATTTTGATTTTCATTTCGAGGCTCCTTTGCTTTTTGCGCGGCGCGGATGGCGCCGCTGGTTGCGGGTCGAGCGTTTCGTGGGCGATGCGTGCTCCATGCGGTCCAGATGCCGCTCCAGTGCGTCCACATGCGCCTCCCAGAACTGCCGGAAAGGCTCCAGCCACGCATCCAGTTCCTGGAGCGGCTCCGGTCGCAGCCGATACAGGCGGCGCTGCGCATCCACGGTTGCCTCCACAAACCCGGCGTCGCGCAGCACGCGCAGGTGCTTGGAGACAGTCGGCTGCGGCATCTTCAGACGCCGCTCAATCTCTCCCACCGACTGCTGCGCTCCGGCCAGGAGGCCCAGAATCGCCCGGCGGTTTGGCTCCGCGATGACTTCGAATACCGATTCCACGCTTCTGTATATACCTATACCG
>DATASQ010000021.1:0-20656 GCA_036269135.1 Acidobacteriaceae bacterium | reverse complement strand
CAGGCGGGGACCACGGTGCGCGGTGCTTACGATGTGCTGGTGAGCATGGCGATCATCACCAATTTCATACCGTTTCTGGTTCTTTTTGCGGCGATGGTGCGGGCACAGGGCAAGCCGGCGGGTCCGGCGGTGCAGCGCGTGCCGGGGGGGCGGCCAGTTGCCCTGGCGCTGGCCGTGGTGGGATTTGTCACCACCCTGATTGCGATTGTGCTGTCGGTGATTCCCGCCGATGAGGAGCCGAACAAACCGCTGGCGGTGGCGAAGGTACTGGTATCAACGGCGGTTCTGATTGGGAGCGGCGTCCTGCTGTTTCTGGTTGCGGAGAGAAAAAGGAAGACGCTGCTGGAGCAGCGTCTTCCAGCCGGTAGGCGGTAGGCGGTAGCCAGGAATCAGTAGCCAGTAGCCGGTAGCCGGTTGCCAGTTGCCAGATCAGGCGGCTTTCTGCTTTTCGCGTTGCTTCTCGACTCGCTGGTGGAGGAGCTTTTTGGCGCGCTCGAGTTCGCGGCGGCGAGTGGCGCTGAGGCCTTTGCCGGCGCGGTTGAGGAAGTAGGTGAGCATGCGCATGCCCGAGGCCGGCCCCTTGGGAGACACCTTCTTCGAGGCGAGGGAGCGGGCGATCACGGGCGCGCTCTTGGTGAAGAGGTCTTTCGGGGGATGTGTCGAGTCGGTGGTCACCGTGCGGACCCAGCGCCTCCTGGGAGCGGACTTTGCCGAGCTTGTCTTCTTTGGCGCGGATTGTTTCGCGGCGGAAGCGGACTTTTTCTTCGAAGGGGAAGATTTCTTTGTCGCGGTACGGTGAGTATGTGTCACCATGACGGATCCTTTTAGTGCCGCTTGAAATACTGGACTGCGCGCTCGTGCTTTTCTGCTTTTTCACGCGAGGCAAAGGTCCCGAGGTTGCGGCGCTTGCCGGTCGAGGGGTTCTTTTTGCGGGAATAGAGACGGTATTCGCCGGATTTGAGTTTGCGAATCATATAGAAAAGGATGCGGCGACGAGGCCGAATGCCGCCTCCGAACGATGAAGAGCACGGCCGCCCTGTCGCCTCCGAACGATGAAAAGCGCGCCCACCCTTTCGCCTCAAACGGCGCAAGGCGACTAGGATGGGGCACCCGGATTTTGTTTAAACGCCGAGGATCTCGTCGTCTTCGTTCACGTCGATTTCTTCGGCGCGGGAGACCTTGGGCAGCCCGGGCATCAGCATCATGTTGCCGGCGATCGGGATGAGGAAGCCCGCGCCGGCGGAGAGCGAGACGTCGTTGATGTGGAGGCTCCAGCCGGAGGGCGCGCCCATGCGTTTGGGGTCGTCGGTAAAGGAGTACTGCGTTTTGGCCACGCAGATGGGCAGGCCGGTGTAGCCCCAGCTCTCAAACTGACGGAGTTTTGCCTGAGCGGTGTCGCTGAGGGAGACGCCGTCGGCGCCATAGATGCCGGTCGCGACCTTGTGCAGCTTTTCCTCATAGTTGTCGGCGAGCGAGTAGATGGGCTGGGCTGTGACGGGGCCGGACTGCTCGATGAGGGCGATCACGGAGCGGGCGAGATCCTCGCATCCGGCGCCGCCGCGGGTGAAGGCTTCGGCGAGCGCGCAGGGAACGCCGAGCTGGGCGCAGACCGCACGAATGGCGTCGAGGTCTTCGACGGTGTCGTGGGGAAAGTGGTTCAGCGCGACGAGGACGGGGAGCCGGAAGCGCTGCAGGTTGGCGATGTGACGGACGAGGTTGGCGAAGCCGTTCTGCAGATGGCCTTCGCCCTGATGGCGCAGACTCTGCACGGTGGTGACGAGCACGGCGGCCGAGGGGCTGACGCCGGAGACGCGCATGACGATGTCGATGTACTTTTCCGCGCCGAGGTCGGCGGCAAAGCCGGCTTCGTTGACCACGTAGTCGGCGAGGCGCAGACCCATCTGCTGGGCGAGGATGCTGCTGGTGCCGTGGGCGATGTTGCCGAAGGGGCCGCAGTGGACGAGCGCGGGGGTGCCTTCGCTGGTCTGAACGAGATTCGGCAGCAGCGCGTCGACGAGGAGGGCCATCATGGCGCCGGTGGCGTTGAGGTCGGTGGCGGTGACGGGTTTGCCGGAGCGGGTGGCGCCGATGACGATGGAGCCGAGGCGGCGGCGGAGGTCGTCGCGGCTGGTGGCGAGGGCGAGGATGGCCATGACCTCGGAGGCGGCGGTGATGACGAAGCCGGTGCGGCGGTTGGCGCCCTGGCGCTTGCCATCGACTGCGACGCGGAGGGCGCGGAGGGCGCGGTCGTTCATGTCCATGGCGCGCGGCCAGCTGATCTGATCGGGATCGATGTCGAGGTCGTTGCCGTGGAAGAGGTGCGCGTCAATGAGAGCGGCGAGCAGATTGTGGGCTGAAGTGATGGCGTGGAAGTCGCCGGTGAAGTGAAGATTGACGCGCTGGGAGGGCTCGATCTGCGAGAGTCCGCCGCCGGCGGCGCCGCCTTTCATGCCGAAGACGGGGCCGAGCGAGGGCTCGCGGGAGGTGATGATGGCGCGTCGGCCGAGGCGCTCGAGTCCCTGAACGAGGCCGATGGAGGTGACGGTTTTCCCTTCGCCGGCGGTGGTGGGGGTGGTGGCGGTGACGAGGATGAGCTGGCCGCGCGGGGGACGGGCGGGATCGGTGAGGAGGTCGAGGCGGAGCTTGGCGGCCCAGGGCGCGAGCGGCTCGTAGTCGGATTCGCCGAGTTGCAGCTTGCGGGCAATGGCAGAAATGGGCAGCAGGGTCGTGGTCATGCTCGAGTCTCCCTTTAGGAGTGTCGCGCAGCGGAAGTCGGGGGGCCAGGCTTCTCGGCGAGGGGATGGCACCTTGGTAATCGGATGAGGCGACGCGCCGGAGTGGAACGGCGACCCAAAAAGGAAAAGCTCTGCACGCCGTGGCGGACAGAGCTTTTCGTTGTTGTTATCGCTACGCAAAGAGACAGCGGCTCGCGGGATTTTAGTGGGGCTGCGAGGCGGCAATGATGACGGACGCGATGACGCCGGTGGCGACAGCTGCCAGCACATAATTGCCGTCCACTTCACGCCACTCGTAGCCGCGAGGCGGCTGGCGGAGGTGATGAGAGTGCCAGTCCACGGATTCGCCGCGCTGCCAGTCGTTGTGACTGATGCGAGAGCCTTTATGCCATTCCTGGTGATGGACGTAGTGATGGTTGTCCCGCTGATCCTGCCGATGCTGATCATCGTGGTGATCCTGGGCAGCGAAGGCGGGCGCGCCGGCGAGGGTGAGAGCGAGGGTGGAAATGGCGAAAGTTCGAAGGGCGGATTTCATGTGGGTCCTCGGGGGCTGAGATTCGGCAACAGAGCAAGGCGTTGTTTGGCGTTCGACCGGAAAACGACTTTAGGGATACGGGACACTTTTATATCCGGTTAAGTCGCTGCTGCTGATGAATTTTAGGCGAACCGGGGCGTCCATGGAAAGAAATGGGGGACGGGGAGGGAATCAGGCGCAGTCCGGGGGGATTCTGCCGGGAGGGATCAGGCGGAGAGGCGATCCCGCCGGGGCAGCGGCTCGAGATCGGAGACGTGGGCGAGCTTCTTGACGGGGTTCTGGGCACCGTCGAGCTGGACGACGTACATATCCTGGAGGTAGGAGAGTTTGCGGTGAATCGTGCCGGTAGACTGCCCGCTTTTGAAGAGGACCGGTTGACCTTCAGCGAATGCCATGCGGGGAGAGTAGGGCAGGAGGGGGCTGGGGAGCAATGGCGAGAAAGGGGGAGGGTAGGGGGGAGGAGTTTCTAAAGCCGCTGGGGATCAGCCAGAATCAGCTGGCGCTGGACCTGCGGGTGCCGGCGAACCGGATCGGGCAGATCGTGCGCGGGCTGCGGGGGGGTGTCGCCGGAGACGGCGCTGCGGCTGGCGCGGTATTTCGGGAACAGTCCGGAGTTCTGGCTGAACCTGCAGCAGATGTATGACCTGAGCCAGGCGCGGCAGGCGAGCGCGAAGAAGGTTGAGGAGGAAGTGCGGGCGCTGCGGAGGAGCGCTTGAGGGCGGGATTCATTGGTGGGGGGAATGTTAGCCGGTCGGCTGCGGTGCTGCGCACCTGCGCCTCGGCCTGCGGCAGCAGGGAAGCGCCTGCGGCGCGGTTTTTCGGCACGGCTGAAGCCGTGCCCTGACACAGGGCCAATCATCCGTGGACGAGGCGGGCGGGTGCTGCTGTTCGATTTTCTTTACGAGCATCCCCGGTGTGGAGACGAGGGCATGGGCGATCCCACCCTGTCCGCGGTAGAGCTGCGGACAAGGATGGGGCACCCGGCGCTTTATCCGCGAGCAATAAAAACGCCCAGCTGAAGCTGGGCGTTTTTCGTTGAAGGTGGTGCAGGTTACTCTGATGCGGCCATTTCTTCGGCTTCGCCTTCCTGGCGCATGAGTTCGAGCTCGCGCTCGGCTTCTTCCCAGGCGGTCTGGACTTCGGCCTGGATTTTGGCTGCCGCTTCTTCCAGCTCCGGAGAGAGCTCGACGTTGCGGTAGTACTCCATGCCGGTACCGGCGGGGATGAGACGGCCGACGATGACGTTCTCCTTGAGGCCGCGCAGGTTGTCGACCGCGCCGTTGATGCTGGCTTCGGTGAGCACGCGTGTGGTCTCCTGGAAGGACGCCGCGGAGATGAAGGATTCAGTGGAGAGCGAGGCCTTGGTGATGCCGAGGAGCAGCGGGCGACCCACAGCAGGGCGTCCACCATTGGCGATCACGCGGTCTTTCTCTTCACGGAAGCGGAACTTGTCCACCTGCTGTTCGAGCAGGAAGGTGGAGTCGCCGACTTCCTCGATCTTCACCCAGCGAAGCATCTGCCGGACGATGGTTTCGATGTGCTTGTCGGAGATGGCCACGCCCTGGAGGCGGTAGACCTCCTGGATTTCGTTGACCAGGTAAGCCTGCAGCTCCTTCTCACCGAGGACGGCGAGAATGTCGTGCGGGTTGAGCGGACCATCCATGAGCGGCTCGCCGGCGCGGACGCGCTCGCCTTCCTGGACGTTGATGTGGACGCCGCGGGGCACGGAGTATTCCTTCTCCTCACCGTTGTCGGCGGTCACGTAGATGCGGCGCTGCCCTTTGCTGACCTCGCCGAAGCGGACGACACCATCGATCTCGCTGATGATGGCGGTTTCGCGCGGCTTGCGGGCCTCGAAGAGCTCGACGACGCGGGGCAGACCGCCGGTGATGTCCTTGGTGCGCGTGGTTTCGCGCGGGATCTTGGCCAGGATATCGCCGGGGAAGACCTCATCGCCGTCCTGCACCATGAGGTGAGCGCGGCTGGGCATGAGGTAGCGCTTGTTGCCCTTGGCGCCCTTGATGATGATGGTGGGCTGGCGCTTTTCGTCGGGGGATTCCGCGACGACCAGACGCGACAGGCCGGTGACCTCGTCGACTTCTTCGTGCAGGGTGATGCCTTCCTGCAGGTCCTTGAACTGAACCGCGCCTCCGATTTCCGTGAGGATGGCGAAGGTGTAGGGATCCCACTCAGCCATGACCTGGCCGAGCTTGACCGCGGCGCCTTCTTCGACCTTGAGGCGCGCACCATAGACGACCTGGTAGCGCTCCTTTTCACGGCCGCGGTCATCGACCACGGCGATGGAGCCGGAGCGGTTCATGGCGACCAGGTCGCCCTGACGCGAGCGAACCGTGGCCAGGTTGATGAAGCGGACGGAGCCGTTGTTCTTGGCTTCGAGGCGCGACTGCTCGTTGACACGCGAAGCCGTTCCACCGATGTGGAAGGTACGCATGGTGAGCTGCGTGCCCGGTTCGCCGATGGACTGCGCGGCGATGACGCCGACCGCCTCGCCCAGCTCGACCAGACGACCGGAACCGAGGTTACGGCCGTAGCAAAGGATGCAGACGCCGCGGCGGGATTCGCAGGTGAGCACGGAGCGAATCTTGACGCGCTCGATGCCCGCAGCCTGGATGGCCGACGCGAGGTCTTCGGTGATTTCCTGGTTGACGTCGACGATGACGCTGCCCTCGTAGTCCTTGATCTTCTCGAGGGAGACGCGGCCGACGATGCGGTCGCGCAGCGGCTCGATAATCTCGCCGGACTCAACGATCGGGGTAACGTAGATGCCTTCGACGGTGCCGCAGTCCTTTTCGCTGACGATGACGTCCTGGGCCACGTCGACGAGACGGCGGGTGAGGTAGCCGGAGTCAGCGGTCTTGAGCGCGGTATCGGCGAGACCCTTGCGGGCGCCGTGCGTGGAGATGAAGTATTCGAGCACGGTGAGCCCTTCACGGAAGTTGGCCGTGATGGGGGTTTCGATGATTTCGCCGGAAGGCTTGGCCATGAGGCCGCGCATGCCGGAGAGCTGGCGGATCTGCTGTTTCGATCCGCGGGCGCCGGAGTCGGCCATGATGTAAATCGGGTTCATGGTGCCTTCTTTGTCGGCGCGCTTCATGTTGTCGAACATCTCGTCGGCGACCTTCTCGGTGACGGCGGACCAGATCTGGATGACCTTGTTGTTCCGCTCGCCGTTGGTGATGGCGCCGTCGAGATACTGCTGCTGGACCCCGATGGCGGCCTTTTCAGCGTCGCGCACCGTGGTGTATTTGGAGTCGGGAATGACCATGTCGTCGAGGCCCACGGAGAGGCCCGAACGCGTGGCGTAGTTGAAGCCCAGCTCCTTGATGCGGTCGAGCATCTGCACGGTCTGCTCGAGGCCGAGGTTCAGGTAGCAGTAGTTCACCAGCTGGCCGATGCCCTTCTTCTTCAGCAGGCCGTTGACGTAGGGCATGTTCTCCGGCAGCTGGTCATTGAGAATGGCGCGGCCGACGGTGGTGGAGATGTACTGGCGGTCGTACTGCACCGGCTCGGTGTGCGTGAGGTCCTGATCGTCGTACGCGGTGGCCATGTCGAGGACAGGACCGCTGTAGCGCAGACGGATGGGGGTGAGGGTCTCGACTTCCTTCACTTCGAGAGCCATCAGGACTTCTTCGATGTTGGCAAAGACGCGGCCTTCGCCCTTCGCGCCCTTTCTTGCCTTGGTGAGGTAGTAGAGGCCGAGCACCATGTCCTGGGTGGGGACGGTGATGGGCTGTCCGGAGGCCGGCGAGAGGATGTTGTGCGAGGACAGCATCAGGACGCTGGCTTCCACCTGCGCTTCGGGCGACAGGGGGATGTGGACGGCCATCTGGTCGCCATCGAAGTCGGCGTTGAAGGCGGTGCAGACCAGGGGGTGAATCTTAATGGCCTTGCCTTCGACGAGGACCGGCTCAAACGCCTGGATGCCCAGACGGTGGAGGGTGGGGGCGCGGTTGAGCAGCACCGGATGATCGCGGATGACTTCTTCGAGGATGTCCCACACGATAGGCTCCTGCATTTCCACCATTTCCTTGGCCTGCTTGATGGTGGTGCAGTGGCCGGTCTGCTCGAGGCGGTGGTAGATGAAGGGCTTGAAGAGCTCGAGGGCCATCTTTTTGGGAAGGCCGCACTGGTGCAGTTTGAGCTCGGGGCCGACCACGATGACCGAACGGCCGGAGTAGTCGACGCGCTTGCCGAGGAGGTTCTGGCGGAAGCGGCCCTGCTTGCCCTTGAGCGTGTCGGAGAGGGACTTGAGCGGGCGGTTGTTGGCGCCGCGCAGCACGCGTCCGCGACGGCCGTTGTCGAAGAGAGCGTCGACGGCTTCCTGCAGCATGCGCTTTTCGTTGCGCACGATGACTTCGGGCGCATGCAGGTCCATGAGCTTCTTCAACCGGTTGTTGCGGTTGATGACGCGGCGATAGAGGTCGTTGAGATCGGAGGTGGCAAAGCGGCCGCCATCCAGCGGCACCAGGGGGCGAAGCTCCGGCGGGATCACGGGGATCACGTCAAGGATCATCCACTGCGGCTTGTTGCCGGACTTGCGGAAGGCTTCGACCACTTTGAGGCGCTTGGCGTACTTGAGGCGCTTCTGCAGGGAAGTTTCGGTGCGCATGCGCTCGCGCAACTCGACCGACAGCTCCTCGATGTTGACGCGCTTGAGGAGTTCCTTGATGGCCTCGGCGCCCATCATGCCTTTGAAGCCGGTGGGGCGGTACTGCTGGTCGATCTCGCGGAACTTGGTTTCGTCCTTGATGATCTCGCGCTCGCGGACGGGCGCGTCGCCGGGATCGACGACCACGTAGCTCTCGAAGTAGAGGACGGATTCGAGGTCGCGGAGGGAGATGTCGAGCAGGTGGCCGATGCGCGAGGGCAGGCCCTTGAAGAACCACACGTGGGAGCAGGGGGACGCCAGCTCGATGTGGCCGAGGCGCTCGCGGCGGACTTTGGAGACGGTGACTTCGACGCCGCACTTATCGCAGATGACGCCGCGGTGCTTCATGCGCTTGTACTTGCCGCAGAGGCACTCCCAGTCGGTAACGGGGCCGAAGATGCGGGCGCAGAAGAGTCCGTCGCGCTCCGGTTTGAAGGTGCGGTAGTTGATGGTTTCCGGCTTGGTGACTTCGCCGTGGGACCAACTGCGGATCTTCTCGGGGGAAGCGAGCGAGATGCGAATCGCGTCGAAGTCGGTAATCGGGCTGGTCATTTCGAACGGGCTGGAACGGTACAAGGTGTTCCTCCTTGCGGTGCAGCCGGTAGCCGGTAGCCGGTAGCCGGTAGCACAGCGGTTCTGCTTGGTTCCTTGCGGCGCCTTGGTCTGCGCTGCCTAAACTTCAAAAAAACTTCGCGCCCTTTGCCGCAGCTCTTAGCCAGGGGCTAAGAGCTGACGGTTCGAGGCTCGTGCTTAGTCCGCGGCGGCGAGTTCGGGCACGGGCTGCTTTTTGACATCCCTGGGCCCGTCGCCGGCGTTGAGCTTGATGAGCTCAACATCGAGGCAGAGCGACTGCAACTCGCGGATGAGCACGTTAAAGGATTCCGGCACGCCGGGCTCGATGGCTGCTTCGCCCTTGACGATGGCCTCGTAGATCCGGGTACGGCCATAGACGTCGTCGGACTTGGCAGTGAGCAGCTCCTGGAGGATGTAAGCGGCGCCATAGGCTTCCAGCGCCCAGACTTCCATTTCTCCGAAGCGCTGCCCGCCGAACTGCGCCTTGCCGCCCAGCGGCTGCTGGGTGATGAGGGAGTACGGCCCGATGGAGCGGGCGTGGATCTTGTCGTCGACCAGGTGCGAGAGCTTCAGCATGTAGATGTAGCCCACCGTCGCCGGCTGCTCGAAGGCGTCGCCGCTCATGCCGTCGAACAGCTCGGTCTTGCCCGAGGTGGGCAGACCGGCCGCCGAAAGCAGCGCCTTGATTTCGCTTTCGCGCGCGCCGTCAAAGACCGCGGTGCCGAACCAGATACCCTTCTTCATACCGGCGGCCACGCGGAGCAGCTGTTCGTCGTCGAGATCGGTCAGCTGGCGCAGCGCCGCGGTATTGGCGAACTTCTCCTCAATGACTTTGCGGAGAGCGTTCGCGTCCTGGTTCTGCTTCACGAGCTCGGCGATCTTCTGGCCGAGATCGTGCGCGGCCCAGCCGAGGTGGGTTTCAAGAATCTGACCCACGTTCATACGGGAAGGCACGCCGAGCGGGTTGAGGACGATTTCGACGGGGGTGCCGTCGGGCAGGTAGGGCATGTCTTCTTCCGGAAGGATCCGGGCGATGACGCCTTTGTTGCCGTGACGGCCGGCCATCTTGTCGCCGACGGAGAGCTTGCGCTTCATGGCGATGTAGACCTTGACCAGCTTAATGACGCCGGGGGCCAGCTCATCGCCCTTCTGCAGCTTGCCGATTTTCTCGTTGGTGATCTTGCGCAGCACGTCGATCTGGCGCGAGGTCATCTCCTCGATCTCATCGATCTGCTCGTTGACGCGGGGATCCTTGTCGCTATAGCGGATGCGCTTGAGGTTGCGGGTGGAGATGCGCTCGATGGCATCGCGATCGAGGATCGCGCCCTTGGCCAGCAGGCGCTTGTTGGTGCGTTCGTCGTGCAGGTCGGCGAGAACTTCCTTCTCGCCCAGAATGCCTTCGAGACGCTTCAGGCGCTCGTCGGTGAGAATGCGAATCTCGTCCGACAGGTTTTTTTCCAGCTGGGCCACCTGCTCGGCTTCGATCTGGCGGGCGCGCTCGTCCTTTTCCTGACCCTTGCGGGAGAAGATGCGGATGTCGACCACGGTGCCCTCGATGCCCGGGGGGCAGGTGAGGGAAGCGTCGCGGACATCGCCGGCTTTTTCGCCGAAGATAGCGCGCAGCAGCTTTTCTTCCGGGGTGAGCTGGGTCTCGCCCTTGGGCGTGACCTTGCCGACCAGAATGTCGTTGTGGTGCACCTTGGCGCCGATGCGGATGATGCCGCTCTCATCCAGATCGCGCAGCGCGTGTTCGCTGACGTTGGGGATGTCGCGGGTAATCTCTTCGGGACCGAGCTTGGTGTCGCGGGCTTCGATCTCGAACTCCTCGATGTGGACGGAGGTGTAGTAGTCCTCGCGCACCAGCTTCTCGGAGATCAGGATGGCGTCTTCGAAGTTGTAACCGCGCCACGGCATGAAGGCCACCAGCACATTGCGGCCGAGGCCGAGCTCGCCCTGCTCGGTGCAGGGTCCGTCGGCGATGACCTGGCCTTTCAGCACGCGGTCGCCCTGACGGACGATCGGCTTCTGGTTGATGCAGGTGTTCTGGTTGGACCGCTTGAATTTGATGAGCTGATAGATGTCCGAACCCACTTCACGCGACAGCTGGGTGGGATGGTGTTCGCCTTCCACGCGGACGATGATGCGTTCGGAGTCGACCGAATCGACCAGGCCATTGCGCTTGGCGAGGATGACGGCGCCCGAGTCGCGGGCGGTGACGCCTTCCATGCCGGTGCCGACCAGCGGCGCTTCGGAGACAAGCAGAGGCACCGACTGCCGCTGCATGTTGGCGCCCATCAGCGCGCGGTTCGCGTCGTCGTGCTCGAGGAAAGGCACGAGCGAGGCGGCCACGGAGACCAGCTGCTTGGGGCTGACGTCGATGTAGTCCACTTCGCCGCGGTTGACGAGGACAAAGTTGCCCTGCCGCCGGGCGTTGACCAGATCCTCTTTGATGTTGAGTTTCTCGTCCAGATCCACGTTCGCCTGGGCGATGGTGTGCCGGTCCTCTTCCCACGCGGAAAGATAGAAGGAGTAGGGCTCGTACTCGATCTGCCGCTGCTTCTCCTTACGCAGCTTCTCGTTCAGCTTGAGGGCTTCGGATTTCTCGAGGTGATCGCCGACGCGCATGCCGCTTTCGCCGGCGTTGGTGATCTGAACGAAGTCGAGCACGCGGCTGTCGCGCACCTTGCGGTAGGGCGACTCGATGAAGCCGTACTCGTTGATGCGCGCGAAGCAGGAGAGGGAGCTGATGAGGCCGATGTTCGGACCTTCCGGCGTCTCAATCGGGCAGATGCGGCCATAGTGGGTGGGGTGCACGTCGCGGACTTCGAATCCGGCGCGCTCGCGCGACAGGCCGCCCGGCCCCAGTGCGGAGAGACGGCGCTTGTGCGTGATCTCCGAGAGGGGATTGGTCTGGTCCATGAACTGCGAGAGCTGCGAGGAGCCGAAGAACTCGCGGATGGCGGCCATGACCGGCTTGGCGTTGATCAGGTCGTGGGGCATGGCCGTGGACATTTCCTGGTACACGGACATTTTTTCCTTGATGGCGCGTTCCATGCGGACCAGGCCGATGCGGAACTGGTTCTCCATGAGCTCGCCGACGGCGCGCACCCGGCGGTTGCCGAGGTGATCGATGTCATCGACCATGCCGATGTTGCGGCGCAGCTTGAGCAGGTAGCGGATGGTGGCGTAGAAGTCTTCCGGGGTCAGGGTGCGGTGATCGAGCGAGGTCGCGTCCTGATTCTCGTAGAGCTTGATGTTGAACTTCAGCCGGCCGACGCGGGAGAAATCATACTTGCGCGCATCGAAGAACATGCCTTCGAAGAGCGCGGTGGCGGTATCGAGGGTGGGCGGATCGCCGGGACGCAGCTTGCGGTAGATCTCGATGAGCGCTTCTTCCGGTTTGCGGACGGAGTCGCGGCGCAGGGTGTTGGTGATCACGTTGCCCATGTCGTCGCGCTCGGGGAAGAAGACCTCGATGGAGCCGATGCCGGCTTCCTGGATCTTGTGCAGCTTGTCGGAGGTGAGCTCCTGGTTGGCTTCGAGGAAGACCTCGCCGGTGTTCCTGTCGACCACGTCGGAGGCGGTCATGGCGCCGTCCAGCTCAGAGGCTTCGACTTCGACCTCGGAGACCTTCGCGGCGCGCAGCGCCTTCAGGATGGAGGGGGTGACCTTGCGGCCGGAGTGCGCGATTTCCTCGCCCTTGACCACGACAGCGTGCGCGGGCTTGGCGCCGAGCAGATGGGTGTGCTTCTCGGGCTCGAGGGTCCAGAAGACGCGGCCGTCCTTCAGGTTGAACTTATCCACCGTGTAGAAGGTGCGGAGGATCTCCTCGTCGGACTTGAGGCCGAGCGCGCGCAGGAAGATGGTGCCCAGGAACTTGCGCTTGCGGTCGATGCGGACGTAGAGGGTGTTCTTCTGGTCGTATTCGAACTCCACCCACGAGCCGCGGTAGGGAATGATCTTGCCGAGGAAGTAGGTACGGTTGTTCGCGGTCTCAAAGAAGACGCCGGGCGAACGGTGCAGCTGCGAGACGATGACGCGCTCGGTGCCGTTGACGATGAAGGTGCCGTTCTGCGTCATCAGGGGGATGTCGCCGAAGAAGACTTCCTGCTCCTTGATGTCGCGGATGGACTTGGCGCCGGTCTCGGGATCCTTGTCGTAGATGGTGAGGCGGACGGTGACTTTGAGCGGGGCAGAGAAGGTCATGCCGCGCTCTTCGCACTCCGCCTGATCGTATTTCAGCTGCAGGCCGACAGGGTCGCCGCACTTGTTGCAGAAGTCGGGGGTGTTCTTGTTATAGGTGCCGCACTTCTGGCAGAGCACATCGCCGGGATGGAAGGGATCGGTAATCACCATGGCGCCGCAATGGACGCAGGTGGTGCGCAGGTGATGGAGACCCTTGAGGTGACCGCATTTACATTCCCAGTTGCCGATGGAGAAATCCACAAAATCGAGCTGGGAAATGTTGCGAAAATCGCTGATGGGAAAGACGGAAGTAAAGACCGACTGGAGGCCGGAGTCGTCGCGCTCCGACGGAAGCTTATCCATCTGCAGGAAGCGCTCGTAAGAGCGGCGCTGAACCTCGATGAGATTGGGAATACGGATGGCGGTTGGAATCTTCGAAAAGTCGAGACGGCTGCGAACCGCGCGGTTCTCGTTGGACATTCTTTACTCCTCAGGACCCGTGTTGCGAGGGAAGAACAAGCAGCCGTGCGGGTCACGCGGTGCTCAGGTTCCGTTTTGCTGCCACGCAGAGCCGGCCCGCCTCGTTCGGGACGATGCTGCACTTTCTGATTACGGCCGCACAAAAAGTGGAGTGCAGTGCCGTTTTTCACTTGCGCGGAGCGGCGTAAGGGGGTTACGCTTCCGCTTTACTCAGGCGACTTTGCGGGTGTTTCCGTCCCCCCGCAAGGAGTTGCCGATTTGCCTGCCGGGCGGACATGAAGCCATTGACCCGGGCCGTGGGTTAGGGGGCGGAGAGCCGGAAGCGAAAGCGGAAGGCCCGAGTGGGGAAAAGCGGAAAACGCCCGTGGAGACAGCATCTCCCACGAGCGCCACAACCGAATTGTGCACTGTTTTGTGACAGAATGTCCGATTCCCGCCGCTCAAAAAACCTTCGCCCGCGCCGCCTGACTACTCTCAAAAAACCGCAGTAACAAGTCCGCCGCCTGGCTTGTGACTACGCCGGCAAACCCCGCCGGAAGATATCGTGCGTCCATCCCGGTTCAGCGCACGCAAATGGCCCACCCCGGTTGCGGGGGAAGAGCTATTTCAGAACGGTGATCGGGAGGACAGAAACGCGCCCCGGGACCGGCAAAATGGAATAAAGCCGAGCGGAACGCACAAAGAGAATCATAGCGCGTTCCGCTTTGGCATGCAAGTTGCTGGGCAAGGCCCGAAATCTACTTCACTTCGACGGTTGCGACGCCATCAAACTTCTTCCTGATCGCCTCGGCGTCTTCCTTGCTGATGTTCTCCTTGAGAGGCTTGGGAGCGCCATCAACCAGGTCCTTGGCTTCCTTCAGGCCGAGCGAGGTAACCTCGCGTACTGCCTTGATGGTGTTGATCTTATTCGCGCCGGCATCCTTGAGGATGACGGTGAACTCGGTCTGCTCGACGGCCGCCGGGGCCGCTGCTCCCGCCGCCGCGCCGGCTACGACCACAGGGGCCGCCGCCGCCGCCGAAACGCCGAGACGCTCTTCGAGCTTCTTTACGAGGGCCGCCGCGTCCAGCAGGCTAAGCCCGACAATCTGATCTTCCAACTGCTGCAGATCCGCCATTGTATTCTCCAGTGATTCTGATTTTTTACCCGCCGGTGGACTTACGTCCGCCGGTTGCCGCCCGCCGCCTCGAGGTTTCCGATGTGCCCCAGACCCGGCACCCCTCGATTTGGCACCGCGACGAATCTTCTAAAGTCTCCAGTCCCCGGTTGCCAGTCTCCAGTGCGAGCCATGAACCGACCAACGCTGGGGACTGGAGACTAACAACTTGAAACTAACCCGCGGCTGCTTCGCCGCCGGCAAACTTGCCCTTCTCGACGCCCTGGTTGATGACGATTGCGAGGTCGCGTCCCGTGGCGTTGATGACCGTGGCCAGACGCTGTGCCGGAGAGTTGATGAGGAAGAGGAGCTTGGCGAAGATCTCTTCCCTGCCCGGCATGGTCGCCAGAGCCTTCACCTCTTCCACGTCGATCACCTTGCCGTCGACGATGCCCAGCTTGAAGGTGAACTCCGCGTTCTCCGTGACCCACGTGGCCAGTGCCTTGGCCAGCGCGACCGGGTCGCCGCTGGTGTAGGCCACCGACGAAACGCCCTTCAGTCCCTGCAGGGCGGCTTCAATTTTTGTGCCCTTCGCGGCGCGGCCGGCGAGCTTGTTCTTCAGCACGCGGTAGCGGCCGCCGGCATTGCGGACGGTCTTACGCAGCTCAAAATCCTGCGAGACTGTGAGTTTGGAGAAGGTGCCGATGATGGCGCTGGTCGAATGCTCCAGATCCTTTGCGAGCTGCTCGACCTTCTCCGCCTTTTTCTGTCTGCTCAGTGCCATTTGAAAGTCCTTTAATCCTGTTCGGCCTCGGTTCAGGAGGCCTGCAGCCGGTAGCGGGTAGCTTCATGCTGCCGGCTACCGGCTTCCGGCTCTCTTATGCTTTGGCGGCGCTGTCCGCGACGGCCGAATCGAGCGAAATGCCGGGACCCATCGTGGAGCTGATGGTGATGCCCTTGATGTACTTGCCCTTGGCTGCCGAGGGCTTGGCGCGCACCACGCTGGTGATCACGGTGATGGCGTTCTCCACCAGCTTTTCCGGGGGGAAGGAGATCTTGCCGACCGGCACATGCACCAGCGCCGTTTTGTCGGTGCGGAACTCCACCTTGCCGGCCTTGATCTCGCGGATGGCCGAGGTGACGTCGTTGGTCACGGTGCCGGTCTTCGGATTCGGCATCAGGCCGCGGGGCCCGAGCACCTTGCCCAGACGGCCGACGGACTTCATCATGTCCGGCGTGGCGATCAGGGCATCGAAGTCGGTCCACGACTCCTTCTGGATCTTCTCGACCAGCTCGTCGCCGCCTACGATGTCGGCGCCGGCCGCTTCGGCTTCGCGCTGCTTGTCGCCGCTGGTGATGACCGCGACTTTCTTGGTTTTGCCGAGGCCGTGGGGCAGGACGACGGTGCCGCGAACCATCTGGTCGGCGTGCCGGGGATCGACGCCCAGACGCAGGGTCAGATCGACGGTCTCATCAAACTTGGCGTACTTGATTTTCTGGAGGAGCGGAACGGCTTCCTGCAGGGGGTAAGGCCGCTTGTCCACCTGCGCGCGCGCCTTCTCGATACTTTTGCCTGGCTTGGCCATGAAACCTCGTCTCCCACCGCGCGGACGTTACGGAATGCCGGCCGTGGTTGTAGTGACACTGCGCTTTCCGGAAAGGAAGGCGCGTCTTTTGATTATCTATGAAAGGGGCTGGTGAAGCAAGGATTGGGATCAAATTAAACGCGCCAAACAGAGGCGCCCGTTTAGCAGAGGCACCTGTTTAGGCGCATGCCCTTTTGAAAGAATCCGTCCAAAGTGTCCTTGCAAAGTAAGCCCAAAAAGCGCATCCTAAGGCTTATATCCGCTACGCTCGTAGGCGAGCAATATCCAGCCCCCGCAAGGGGGCTTATTATTTTGCATGCCCGATTTCAAGGTAGCCATACTCATTGACGGTGGTTTTCTGCGAGTTTCTGCAAAAAAGGCCAAGAAATTGTACGATCCCAAATTCATCGAAGCCTTTGCGCACGCATGCAAGGCCGACGATGAGAGCATTTTTCGAGTCCTTTATTACGACTGCGCGATGTATAGCGGGACCGTTAAGTTGCCGGTATCCGGAGCAATCCATAGTTACACTTCCAGCGACGCATGGCTGCACGAGTTGTCCCATAAGGATCTCTTCGCGGTCAGGCGTGGTGTCCTGAAGTTCAGGGGCTTTAAACCCAAAAAGACACCGGTTGCCCCTGCCACGCTGACTGACACCGACTTCGAGCCAATCTTCGAGCAAAAGGGTGTTGACATGCGAATTGGCTTAGATATTGCCGCTTACTCGGATAACCACGCCGTGGATCGAATTGTCCTGGTCAGCGGCGATACCGATTGCGTTCCGGCGCTGAAGTACGGCAGGCGGGCCGGTCTCCAGACCGTCCTGATTGAGCCCGCAAATGAAAAGCTGTCACCTGAATTATTCGCTCACGCCGATTTCAGGCGCCCGGTTGCCCTGCCTTAGCGTTATTCCCACAACCGCTGCATCTTCAGCGCGAAGCCGGCCACGGGACCCTCGCCGTGGAGAAACTCCGGCTGGAGCCGGGTTTCCGGCTCCTGGCCGGGACGGTAGATCACGGCCAGCTTGCGCTGAGGGTCGATCAACCAGGCCAGTTGAGCGCCGTTGGCGAGCCAGTCGGCCATTTTCTGTTCGAGATCGCTGAGGGAATCGCTCGGGGAGCGCAACTCGATCACGAACTCCGGGCAGAAGGGAAGGAACTTCGCGCGCTCTTCACGGGAGAGGCGGTTCCAGTTCTCACTCGAAACCCATGCCGCATCGGGAGCGCGCACGGAGCCATCGCGGAGCGAAAACCCGCCGTTGGAGTTGAAGGCGACGCCTCGGCCTTCTCGCTCCACGAAAAGATCCAGTTCGCGAAAGAGATAGCCTTCAAGATTCGAGGTAGTGCCGCCGGCAGGAGTCATCACGATCAATTCTCCGGCGGCATTGCGCTCGATCCGGAGGGAATCGTTGGCGGCGCAGAACTCCAGTAACTGGTCGTCGTTGAGAGGCCGGGATGGGCGCAGAATCAGCGGAAAAGAGACAGAGCGGAGAAGGATGCCCGAAGAGGCGACCTCGTCCGCTCGGAAGAACTGATTCGGCTGCAGTGATGGTTGGGCGGACATGCCGCACCTCCCTGTGCCGATTTTACGCCGTGACGTCAATGCCCATGGAGCGCGCCGTACCCTTGGTGCTCCTGACGGCGGCATCGACGGAAGCGGCGATTTTACACTCCCGTATCAGGGAAAAAAGCTGCGGCGCATCCGCGCCAGCAATGCGTGCAGTGATGCTACGGCACGACCCATTCGACCCGGAAACCGGTGCGGAAACCACGTCAGGAGGAGGTTGGGGAGGATTAGCAGGTAAAGGAAGGTCCTGGAAACGAGCCCGGCCCTGAAAAAGTGATGATGATGGTAAACCCGTTTGCAGGCAAAACCATTTCTGAAGAAGAGATTACAGACATTGAGCGGATATTTTTTGATCGCAGCTTCACCCCACGGATGGAGCTCAAGGAGGAATTCTGTGTGCATGGAGCTAAGAAAACGCCGGGCTGTACTGAGGACGCGGTATTCGGCGCCTTCAATATCCATCTTGATGAAAGTCTTCCTGGAAGGCTTGTAGAAGGAATCGAGAGGGCGTCCGATGACGGTAGTCGGGGATGCCCCGGCCACCCGGCCGGAGAACACCGAACTGTCGTCCAGGTTAGGAGTGACGAAGAAATCGATGGAACCTGGCTGATCGAGAACCGCGCAGCTTTCGATCGTAAGCCGATTCCCGTGACCTGGATCTGTTAGGGCCGATTGCCAGGATTCCTCCAAAACAGTGCGCAGCGAGGGATTGGCTTCAACGGCGACGATCTCGGCGTCGTGCAGCACGCGATTGGCGTAAAAAACGTACAACCCGATGTTTGCTCCAACGTCGATAAAACGGTCGCAGCCGCTCAGCAGGCGCGGAAGGGCAGCCAACTCCCTGTTCTCGTGCTCACCCTCTTCGAGCTGAAGATATCGTAGTCTCGCTACAGCAGCGAGCTCAGCGGCAGAATCCTGTGGCGTGTAGGACACTGAAATTCGAAACGATTTTACGCCGTGACTTCGATGCCCATGGACCGCGCGGTGCCCTTGATGCTCCTGACGGCGGCATCGACGGAGGCGGCATTCAGGTCGGGCATCTTCTGCTTAGCGATCTCGAGGACCTGGGCTTCGGAGACCTTGCCCACCTTGTCCTTGTTGGGCGTGCCGGAGCCTTTCGCGAGGTTGGCGGCTTTCTTCAGCAGGATCGACGCCGGCGGGGTCTTGGTGATGAAGGTGAAGGTACGGTCGGCAAAGACGGTGATGACCACCGGGATGATGAGGCCGGCCATCTCCTTGTTCTGGGTGCGGGCGTTGAACTGCTTGCAGAACTCCATGATGTTGACCTGGGCCTGGCCGAGCGCGGGGCCGACGGGCGGCGCGGGCGTGGCTTTGCCGGCTTCAATCTGGAGCTTCACCATGGCTTGAACTTTTTTTGTCGGAGGCATTTTCCTGAAACCTTTCCTGCCGGCCGGCGCGTCTTCAAAGAGCCTGTAGCCGGTAGCTTGTAGCGAATTCGTGTTGCCGATATCTTTCTGTCCCGCAGACTGCAGCTACTGGCCACAGGCTACGGGCTTGTTTCACGCTATCTTTTCCACCTTGCCGAAATCGAGCTCTACCGGCGTGGAGCGGCCGAAGATCGTCACCATGACCTTGAGGGTTTCGCGATCTTCATTGACCTCGTCCACCACTCCATTGAAGTTGGCAAACGGGCCTTCGGTGATCCGTACCGATTCGGACTTCTGGAACTTGACCTTGAGGCGCGGCTTGTCCTTCGACGTATCGCTGCGGAAGAGGATGGAGCCGACTTCGTCGTCGGTGAGGGCCACGGGCTTGTCGCCGGTGCCGAGAAAGCCGGTGACGCGCGGCGTGTTTTTGATCACGTGCCAGAGGTCGTTGTCGAGATCCATTTCGACGAGCACGTAGCCGGGGAGGAAGACACGCTCCACGGTGCGCTTTTTGCCGTTGGTGATCTCGGTGACGGCTTCGGTGGGAATCATGACGCGGCCGATGCGGTTCTGCAGGCCGAACGCCTGCACGCGGGTCTCGATGGACTCGCGCACCTTGCGCTCAAAGCCGGAGTAGGCGTGGATGATGTACCACCGGAAGCGCTCGTTCGCAGGCGGCTCGAGACGCGGCTGCGTTTCGCCGGTTTCGCCGTTCTCGTCGGGGCTCGGGGTCGGGTTCTGGGCTTCTTCCGCCATTTGCATATCCATCCTCTTGCGGGCGCTCACTGAATGGCACCCATCCAGTGATACAGGTACTTCACCGCGCTGCCGAGCACCGCATCGACCACATAGAAGAAGGCGGCGAACGCGAAGACCGAAAGGATGACCACGATGGTGGTGGAGCGCACGTCGGCGGCTGAGGGGGTGACCACCTTGCGCATCTCCGAGCGGACGTCCTTGAGGAAGTCGCGGCTGCGGGTGAACAGGCTCAGGGCACGGTTCGGGATGCCTTCTTCTGAATTGACGATTGCTGCCTTGGCCATAATTCTCTTCTTCTTTTCCGCGCCTTTTTCAACGACGGGCATGGTGAAGCCTTTTCTGCGGTTCAGGTTGATCTGGCAGGGGCGGAGGGATTCGAACCCCCAAGTTCGGTTTTGGAGACCGACAGTTTAACCGTTGAGCTTACGCCCCTGTGAACAGGGGATAGAGTTTAGAGGTTAGAGTTTAGAAAAGCCCGTCAGGGGGTCACACGCCGCCCTCGATTAGCCCCCCAAACTCTGTTTCCTAAACTCTAAACTCTGCCTTTACTTCGTTTCCTTATGCGGGGTGTGCTTGCGGCAGCGATTACAGAACTTCTTGAACTCGAGACGGCCGGTGGTCGTCTTTTTGTTCTTCGTCGTCGAGTAATTGCGCTCTTTGCACTCACCGCACTGCAATGTCACAATTTCACGCATCTTCTTATCCTACCTGATTTTCCGGGGGCAGGTCTCTAACCGTCTGCCCGATCCGCCCCCTGATTTCGTTTTTGCTCCCCGCTCCCGGCTCCGGGCTCCCGGCTGCCTTTACGCAATGATTTCCGAGATCGTGCCTGCGCCCACCGTCCGGCCGCCTTCGCGAATCGCGAAGCGCAGACCCTTTTCCATGGCCACCGGCGTAATCAGCTCGACTTCCAGCTCCACGTTGTCCCCCGGCATCACCATTTCGGTGCCCGCCGGCAGCGTCGCCACGCCGGTCACGTCCGTGGTGCGGAAGTAAAACTGCGGACGATACCCCTTGAAGAACGGCGTGTGCCGCCCGCCCTCTTCCTTCGACAGCACGTACACGCTCGCCCGGAACTTCGTGTGC
>DATASQ010000020.1:0-4084 GCA_036269135.1 Acidobacteriaceae bacterium | reverse complement strand
ACATCGTTTCCCACGATCGCCGTCTCGCCGATCACCACCCCGGCCCCGTGGTCGATGAACACCCGTCGGCCGACCTGCGCCCCAGGATGAATCTCAATCCCCGTCAGCAACCGCGCCACCTGCGAGAGGAAACGCCCCAGCAGCCGCATCCGCGCCCGCCACAGCCGCGACGTGATGCGCTGCGCCCACACCGCATGCAGTCCCGGATAACAGAGCACCACCATCAGACGCGAACTGGCCGCCGGATCGCGCTCCAGCACCGAAGCGATGTCTTCCCGCATCCTGGCGAACATGGAAT
Source organism: Acidobacteriaceae bacterium (assembly GCA_036269135.1). Classification (GTDB taxonomy): domain Bacteria; phylum Acidobacteriota; class Terriglobia; order Terriglobales; family Acidobacteriaceae; genus Palsa-343. The sequence continues at coordinate 3,786 of DATASQ010000020.1, read as the reverse complement.
CAGCGTATAGCGGACAGCGTGTAGCGTACAGGGTGCTCCCGAAGCAACGGTCCGGCAACAATTCGCGACAGGCTACCGGCTACCGGCTTCGTTACCCCTCGATCGCCTCCGCCTTCATCGCCTGGGCCTCGTTGCGCAGGTTCTCGTACAGAACCGAAGACAAATATCGCTCGCCGAAGTCCGGCACCACCACCACAATCAGCTTGCCGGCATTCTCCTCGCGCTTCGCTACCTCGACTGCCGCATAAACCGCCGCGCCCGACGAAATGCCCACCAGCAGCCCCTCTTCCAGAGGCAGCCGCCGTGCCATGGCGATCGCATCGTCGTTAGAAACTTGAACAACCTCGTCGATCAGCTTCGTCTCCAGCACCTTCGGCACAAAGCCCGCACCGATGCCCTGAATCTTGTGCGGCCCCGGCTTGCCTCCGCTCAGCACCGGGCTGTCCATCGGCTCTACGGCCACAATCCTGAACGACGGCTTTCGCGGCTTGATGTATTCGCCCACGCCGGTTAGTGTCCCACCCGTCCCCACGCCCGACACCAGGATGTCCACCTGCCCTTCCGTGTCGTTCCAGATCTCCGGGCCCGTGGTGTCGTAGTGGATCTTCGGATTCGCCGGGTTTTCGAACTGCTGCAATATATATCCGTTGGGCGTGGCGGCCAGAATCTGTTTCGCCTTCGCAATCGCCCCATTCATCCCGTTCGGCCCCGGCGTCAGCACCAGCTTCGCGCCAAACGCCAGCAGCAGCATCCGCCGCTCCAGGCTCATCGTCTCCGGCATGGTCAGGATCAGTTTGTAGCCCTTCACCGCCGCCACAAACGCCAGTCCGATGCCCGTGTTGCCGCTGGTCGGCTCAATCAGCACCGTAGTCTCGGGATGAATCTTCCCTTGACGCTCCGCCGCTTCGATCATCGCGAACCCAATGCGGTCCTTTACGCTGTTCATCGGATTCGCGCTCTCCAGCTTTGCCACGACCCGCGCATGCGCCCCCGCCGTCACCTCGTTCAGCTGCACCAGCGGCGTGTTGCCAATCAGATCCGTCACCCGGTTCGCAATTTTCATCGATCGAATCCTCACCCCTCGCAGAATTATGGCCTTTTTCCAGTAGATGCGCCGCGGGCGCTGCCGCTGCAGGAATCAGCCGCCCATCCTCGTTAAGGCTGCCGCGGCGTGCAGCTTTCGCTCCAGATGCCGCTCCAGGGCCCCAATGGCGAACCGCCGCAGGTCGGCGGCCCGGCTTGCCGGCCAATCCTCCGCGGCGAAGGCGGCAATGGGAGACTGGAAGATGCGCCGCGCCAGCGCCAGCGATTCCGGGGACAACATCCGGCTCCCCGCATTCTTATGCCGGCCGCAGACCAGCCCGTCCGACTGCAGGTTGAACCAGGCAGCTCCCGCGCCGAAGCTTTCGCCGTCCACCACGCAGTGCGTCAGGGAGGGCATCCAGCCCAGGAGCCTGGTCATCCACAAAGCAAAATAGGTCACCGGCATCCAGATGCGGTTTTCGCGGGTCTGCTGCAGCACCGCCAGCACCAGCCGGAATACCGCCTCCTGCGGATCGTGGTCCGGCATCGCCTCCTCCAGCACTTCCGCGTAAAAGGCCAGCGCCGCGGCCCGCGCGTAGTCCACCGGATCCGACAGCGGCGACTGGATCACCTCGCAGGCGTCCAGACGCACCAGATCCTGCTTCGGCTTTTCGACGTAGCTGGCCGAGACCCAGGTCATCGGCTCCAGCGCCCCGCCGAACCGCCGCCGCGACCTGGCCGCCGCTTTGGCCACGCCGCGAATGCGGCCCTGGCTGCGCGTAAACAGGGACACGATTTCGTCCGCCTCATGAATCGGCCACTTCTTCAGGACCAGCGCCTCTCCCTGATATGCGTTCATCGCACGTTCAGCTTAGTGGTTTCGGAGGATCCGGCGAAATCGGCGCCCAACCACCCCCCGGGATAACGTCCCTCGATTTCCACAATCACTCTTTTTTATGGGAGAACGTCCCCCGGCTCTGCGCGATACCCTGAAGAAGAACCGCCAAACCCTCTCCGCACTGCATCCTTCCACCCCGTCGTCGAAGTCTGTGGTGTGTTTCGGGCAGCCCTCCCGGTGCGAGCTGGATGCGGCAGCCAACTTCCCAACCATCACGATCGAGGAGAAGCATGTCGACTGATTACCGGAATTTCCTGGCACTCTCGTATGAGGAACTGGAGGAGCTCAATCTCAAAGGGAAAGAACAGCGCAGGAAGCGCGTCGCTCCCGACAAAATTCAGGACGAGCGGCTGAAGTATCTCACCGACCAGAAGGGTATCAAGGCGGTCACGGTCCTGTTCAGCGACCTCGAAGGCCGCCTGCACATGCTCGACTATGACAAGAAGTTCCTCATCAAGAGCTACGACAACCTCACCTTCGACGGCTCCTCCATCCGCGGCTTTACCGCGCAGCGCGAAAGCGACCTCCGCCTGGGCATTGACTGGAGCTCCTTCTACTTCGCGCCCGCCGACATCTTCGGCGCGGGCAAAGTCCTCGTCTTCGGCGATGTGATCGATAAGGGCGGCACATCCTACACCGGCGACACGCGCGGGCTGCTGAAGAACTTCGCCAAAGAGCAGGCCGACAAGCACGGCTACACCCTGAACGCCGCCAACGAAATCGAAGGCTTCCTCTTCGCCGGCGTCGATGCCGAACGCAGCTTCCCCACCGTCGGCCGCTTCGATTACGTCAACACCGGCGGCTATTACCACTCGCTGCCTGGCGACCCGCTGCGCACCTTCATCGACACGGTCGCGGAAGTGCAGCGCGCCATGGGCTTCGAAAATGAGAAGGACCACCCCGAGGTCGCGCCCTCGCAGTTCGAAGTCAATTATGGATACGGCGAAGTTGTCGCCGCGGCCGACCAGATCCAGATCTATAAGCTGATCTGCCGGCAGGTGGCCACGCGGATGGGCATGACGGCATCCTTCCTGCCCAAGCCGGTGGTCGGCGTGAACGGCAGCGGCATGCACACGAATGTCTCCATCAGCAAAGACGGCAAAAACCTCTTCTGGGATCCGAAGGGCGAAGAGAAGCTCTCCAAAATCGGATGGGAGTTCGTGGACCGCATTCTCACGCACGGCAACGACATCTGCCTGATGCTCAATTCCAGCGTCAATGCCTATCGTCGTCTCGACCCGCACTTCGAGGCGCCCAATCAGATCAAAGCATCGGCCGTCGATCGCGGTTCCATGATCCGCGTCCCCATTGGCAACGAGCGTTCGATGCGCGTCGAAGTCCGTTCCGTCGCGCCGGACTCCAACCCCTACCTGGTCATGCTCTCCATCTTTCGCTCCGGTATTGAAGGCGAGACATCGAAGCTCGCCAACCTCCGCCAGGCCGAACGGTACCTTCCGGACAATATCTACACGGCCATCGAGAACTTCCGCAACGCCGCATGGACCACGAAGCTCCTCGGCGAGGACGTGAAGGGCCGTTACGCCGACCTCAAGCAGGCCTCCGCTGACCGCTGCCCGCGGCTCCTCGGCACCTTCGTCAAGCCTTCGGAGGTCCAGTTCCACCACGAGGTCTACAACCAGTTCCTCTGGAACCAGTTCTGACGATTGGCCATGCGCGGCTTCGCCGCAAAAGCCAAACAAGCGCCCCGGCGAAGAGCCGGGGCGTTTTCTTCTTACTACCGAGCGTGGTTACGAACCCACAAAGCGCGCATACAGGCTACGCGCAACCGTCACATCCGTCGTGCCCTGAATGATCGCCCGTCCATCGGCGAACAGCGTCAGCGTGTGCTCGCCCCGCTCAAAGCG
>DATASQ010000019.1:0-2386 GCA_036269135.1 Acidobacteriaceae bacterium | reverse complement strand
TCGTCCGGCTGGGCATCTGGCACAAGCCGAACGGCGCGCCGCAATTCACGGGGGACCGGCCCGGCGTGGGCTGGGAGGCCGTCGCTATTCTGCACCGTGAGGGAAGGAAGCGCTGGAACGGCGGCGGGCATCACGCGATATGGGTATGCAATGTTGAGCGGGGCGCACACCCGACGCAGAAGCCGCTCGCATTGCTGCTGGACTGGATCGTGAAATTCACAGAGCCGGGTGAGCTGGTTCTCGATCCGTTCATGGGCAGCGGTACGACCGGAGTCGCGTGCGAGAAACTCGGCCGGAGATTTATCGGCGTCGAGAAAGATCCAAAATATTTCGAAATGGCCTGCTCTCGTATCGCGGAGACACACCGCGCCTTGAGCGGTGGTTTGTTAGCAGTAACGGACGGGGGAGTCGTCGTTAGTTGTCAGAAACTTGGGCAGGCGGCGAGCAGGGCTGAAAGTGCAAAGCTGAAAGAGCGGTGTGGCAGCTAAGGCCGACTACGCGATGGCGCTTGCATGCCCGATTAGCAGTATGGCTCCGGTTTTGGCGATCGTTTGTCTGGTGGCAGCCGGTTCTTGAAAAAGAGCGGCTCGACCCCGTTGGAGAGATTGATTTGAATTCACCGCCGGGCCGCGCCGCTCAATCCAAATGACAAGGACACAATAACATGGCGGCCGGACAGGAATCAGCAACAGCATCACGACCGAATCGAAGGCAGAGACGAGAACGGGAACGCAGCGTTTGGACGGATAATCCGGGGCTGGATGTAGTGCATGCCCATGCGGCGGGTATCGACATCGGCAACACGGAGCACTATGTGGCGATCGCGCCGGACAAAAGCGCTCAGCCGGTACGCCGATTTGGTTGCTTCACCAACGATCTGCAGGAACTGGCGAAGTTTCTCAAGTCCCATGGTATCCGTTCGGTGGCGATGCAATCGACGGGAGTCTATTGGATTCCGCTGTACGACGTGCTGGAAGAGGGGGGTCTGGAGGTATACCTGGTCAATGCGCGCGATACGAAGAATCTGCCCGGGCGCAAGAGCGACGTGCAGGAAAGCCAGTGGTTATTGAAGCTGCATACTTATGGGCTGTTGCGAAACTCATTTCGCCCCGACTCGGAAATCCGGGTATTGCGGACGTACTGGAGACAGCGCGGCGAACATGTTCATGCGGCCGGAGACTGCGTGCGGCGAATGCAAAAGGCGCTGACGCAGATGAACCTGCAACTGGCCAATGCAATCAGCGACATCATGGGATCGACGGGACAGAGGATTCTGCGCGCGATTCTGGCCGGAGAACGGGATGCGGAAAAGCTGGCGGCAATGTGCGACAGACGCATTCGGGCGAGCCAGGAAGAGATCATCGCCAGTCTCACGGGCAACTGGCGGGAAGAGTTACTGTTCGCTTTAAAGCAGGAGATGGACCGGTACGACTTTAGCCAGCGCCAGATCTCCGAATGTGACCAGAGGATCGAACGGCATCTGGAATCTTTGCCGGCCCGGTCCCCGGAGGCCACCCTGGCGGGCGCAGCATCGGCGCCCCCGTCCCGAAAGAAGAAGGCGGCCGGAAATTCGCCCGCCTTCGCTCTGGACGCCGAACTGCGGCGGATTGCCGGCGTGGATTTTACCCGTATCGAGGGAATCAACGTGCTGACCGCGCAAACCGTGATCAGCGAAGTCGGTCTGGACATGAACCGGTGGAAAACAGAAGGACATTTCGCGTCCTGGCTGGGGCTATGTCCCCACAATGCCGTCAGCGGCGGCAAGGTACTGCGTCGCGGAACGCGCAAGGTCGTCAACAGGGCCGCCACCGCGTTCCGCCTCGCGGCTTCCACTTTATATCGCAGCCGGAGCTATCTGGGCGCGCAGTTCCGCCGGTTCCGCTCCAGGCTGGGAGCACCCAAGGCGATAACAGCTATGGCACACAAACTTGCGGTGCTGTTCTACCGCATGCTGCGCTTCGGTCAGGAGTACGTCGATCGCGGCCAACAATTCTATGAGGACAGGTTCCGCGAACAGCAAATATCACTGCTCAGCAAAAAGGCCGCCCAATTCGGCTTCTCCATTACTCCCGCTGTCAGTCAGCCCTGAACAGGAAGTTTCTGGAGAGCCTGTGGCAAAACCGACTCCCTCACGGTCGCGGCTCTGTAACATGATGATTCTACAGAACCGTGACCGTTAGGGAGCGGCGCTCTAAGACTTCTGCCACGGGCCGCTTATGTGGCCGCCAGGATCGTGAACCCGGAATGGGCGATCTCCAGAGTCTCCATCGCCACATCGTTCGATAAGGCGTTGAACACCGGGCCAGTCCATTTCACCGGAAAAGCGTTTCTGAAATTCCAGATAACGACAGGCTGCTCCTGGGCATCGAGCAGTCTCACCGAAATG
>DATASQ010000018.1:0-2083 GCA_036269135.1 Acidobacteriaceae bacterium | reverse complement strand
CAGGCGCTTGCGGTGCAGATACAGGTTGGCCAGCGCGAAGTTCACGCACAGTCGCTGGTGGTTCTTCCTCAGTCCGCGGTAGCGGGTTTTCTCGAACCCGAAGATGCGCTTCACGACGCGGAACGGATGCTCCACCTTCGCCCGGATTCTGGCTTTCACCCGATTCTTCGCCCGCTGTAACTGGTCCACATAGTCCTTGTAGCGGGTCCGGCGCGAGGTCATGTCCTGGGCGCGCGGTGCAGCCTTGCGAATTACATCCCTTTGTCCCTGATAGCTTCCATCGCCCCACACTTTACGCTCCTCGCCATGTAGCAGGTCGGGCAGCATGTGCTTGTCGGCCACCGAGGCCGCTGTTGTGCACACCGAATGCACGATGCCAGTCTTCGAGTCCACCCCAACGTGCGCCTTCATCCCGAAGTACCACTGCCTGCCCTTACGCGTCTGGTGCATCTCCGGATCGCGCTCACCCTTCGCGTTCTTCGTCGAGGACGGCGCATGGATAATGGTCGCGTCCACGATGGTTCCAGTGGCGATGCGAATGCCGCGGCTCTCCAGATGCCCGTTCACCGCATCCAGCATCGCTCCGCCCAGATCGTGCTCTTCCAGCAGATGACGGAACTTGCAGATGGTCGTCTCGTCCGGCGCCGGCGCACGCCCCAGGTCGATGCCCGCGAACCGCCGCAGCCCCGGCGAATCGTACAGCGCCTCCTCGGCGGCCGGATCGCTCAGGTTGAACCACTGCTGCAGAAAATGAATGCGCAGCATGATGCCGAGTCCCATCGGCGGACGCCCGTTCTCGCCCTTCGGATAGTGCGGCTGAACCAGATCCTCCAGTTCGGCCCACGGCACCACCTGGTCCATCTCCTCAAGAAACTGCTCTCGCCGCGTCTTCTTCCCGTATCTCTCGAACCCGCTCTGCGCCGCCAGCGTCTGCTGTTTCATCCGCCCTGTTCCTCCACTACCCAGGTTAACCCCATGGGCTGTGGAGTGCAGAGTACTTCAGAGGTTCCCTAGGAGCGAAGAGTTAGCCTCGGATAAACAGACGCGAGCCCGGGCCACTTCCAATATCCCGCAAGTAAATCCCGCATTGCCTGTCACAGTGAATAACAGCACCCGCATCACCGCCACCCTCCTATCGGCCGTCTGTGCGACTCCCGAAAATTGGGTCATCTCTGCCAGAACCAGCTGAACCTTTTCTCAGCGACATCCGTCGCGCCGCTTCAGCCCCCACACTGAATGCCCGCGGCTTTCAGGAATTCTGCGGGCGAAGTGCCGCCGGCAAAGACCCATACAAAGTCGTTGGCCAGCTCATGCACCTGCCCGTCCGTTTCGACCATCACGCTGCCCGTGCGAAATTCCCTTGGGGTGGAGTTGTAGAGGACCTCGACGCGGCGCGAACGCACCGACTCTTCGATCCGCTTCATGTTGCGATCCTTCAACCGGGTAAACGTCGTGCCACGATAGACAATGGTGACCCGGTTGCCGCGCTGCTCCGCCAGGCCCATCGCGGCCTCGACGGCGCTGTCTCCGCCGCCGACCACGAGGATGTTGTGATCGGTGTAGTGGTCGGCCTCGATCAGCCGATACATCACGTGCGGCAGATCCTCGCCCGCAACGCCCAGCCTGCGCGGAGTGCCGGCCTTGCCGACGGCCAGAACCGCGGCGTGCGACCGATAGGTGGCGGCCGCAGTCTTCACGTGAAACAGGCCGTCAGCTTCCCGGGACAGCGTCGCGACGCCCTCACCCGCGTGGATGTTGAGATCGGTGCGCTGCATCACCTTATCCCAGAATGCCAGCAACTGCTCCTTGGAAAGCTGCGTTTGCCGGAACTTGCCGTAGAGCGGAAACTCCACCGGACTGGTCATCACGAGTTTCTGCCGCGGATATTTCGACACCGTTCCGCCCACCGTGTCGCGCTCCAGAGTCAGCGTGCGCAGCTTGTGCTCCGCGGCGCGCAACGATGCGCTGATGCCGGCCGGTCCGGCTCCCACGACGATGAGATCGAAGACTTCCGCATCGAGGGAACGCGCTCGCAGATCCGGCAGCCGCGCGGCAATGAGGTCCACGCAATCCTTCCCCTGTG
>DATASQ010000017.1:0-28000 GCA_036269135.1 Acidobacteriaceae bacterium | reverse complement strand
AAACTCCAAACTCCAAACTCCAAACTCCAAACTCCAAACTCCAAACTCCAAACTCCAAACTCCAAACTCCAAACTCCAAACTCCAAACTCCAAACTCCAAACTCCAAACTCTCAAATCTTGGAGGGTTCGAATTTGGGGATGTGGCGGCGGCGGGCTTCGGCTTCGCGAACTTCCCGGCGTCTGCCGCCTTCTTCGAAGCGGCGCTTCTCGTCATCGGTTTCCGCCTGGAGCGGTGGGACGGGAACGCGGCGGCCCTGCGGATCGATGGCGACAAAGGTGAGATACGCGGAGGCGACGTGGTGATGGACCCCGGCCAGCGCGTTCTCGACCCAGACCTTGACGCCGACTTCCATGGAGGTCTTGAAGGCCCGATTCACCGACGACTTGAGGATGAGCAGGTCGCCAATATGCACGGGCGCGATGAAGTCGATGTGCTCCATGGAGGCGGTGACGACGTGGCTGCGGGCGTGGCGATAAGCCGCCATGGCCCCGACGAGGTCGATGAAGTTCATCAGGCGTCCGCCGAGGAGGTTGCCCAGGGTATTGGTGTCATTGGGCAGGATCAACTCGGTCATTTCGGACTGCGACTGGGCCACAGTGCGCGCGGGCAGCGCGGGGCCGTTCAGGTCCATGCGACGTTCTCCTTCTTTCTCTCCTCTATAGATTACAGGGCGGTGGCCGCGGCACGGCCCGGTGCCCCCGAGCAGGCTTTTGCCACAGAGCGCCGCGCCAGGGAATGATGGGAGTGAGAGGAAGCGGGGAGACTGGATGGACAAGGTAGCGAGCCTGAAGGAAATTCTGGAGCAGGATCCGAAGAATGCGTTTGCGCGGTATGGTCTGGCGATGGAGTACGCGGGGCGCGGCGAGATGGCGGCGGCGCTGGCGGAGTTCGATCGGCTGCTGACGGACAATCCGGAATACACGGCCGGATATTTTATGGCGGCGCAGACCCTGGCCAGGGCCGGGCGCGACGCCGAGGCAAAGCAGCGGCTGGTGGATGGCATTGCCAGCGCGCGACAGACGGGCAACCAGCATGCGCAGCGGGAGATGCAGGCCATGCTGGATGAAATGGAGATTCCGGAATAGCGGCGCGGAATCCGGCGCCGGTCTGCCGCGGGAGCGCGGCATCTGAGAAAACAACAGCGCATGATCGCAAACCGCCCCGAGACGCGCATAATGTCACAATCATGAAGATTCCCCTGTTCCCCCTGGATATGGTGCTGTTTCCCGGAACGGCGCTGCCGCTGCATATTTTTGAAGAGCGCTATCGCGAAATGGTGGGGGAGTGCCTGCACGAGGCTAAGGAGTTTGGAGTCGTGCGGGCGGAGCGGGACCAGATGGCGCTGGTTGGCTGCACCGCGAAGATCGTGCGCGTGCTGGAACAATACCCGGATGGGCAAATGAACATCCTGTGCGAGGGGGGACGCCGGTTCGAGATCGACGGACTGGACGATGCGCGGAGTTTTCTGCAGGCGGACGTTTCGTTCTTCGAAGACGATGGCGCCGGATCGACGCGACAGGAGCGGGAGGATTGCGCGGCTCTGCACTTTGCCACGCTGCATCTGGCGGGAATCCAAAGCTCCGCGACGCATCTGGATCTGAACGCGCCGGTGGCGTTTCAGCTGGCGGATGCGCTGCCTTCGGACCTGGGCTTTAAGCAGTTCCTGCTGGCGAGCCGGTCGGACGCCGAGCGGACAACGAAGCTGCGGGACTTCTACAATGAGGTTCTGCCGCGGCTGCGGGAAGGAACCCAGGGCGGCGAGGCGGGGCGGCTGCTCTCGTGAGTCGGTGAGGGCAACCGAAGCGTCCAATGGACAAGCGCCGGAAAAAAGGCGAGCCGGCGCCGACGAAAAACAGACAACGGAAGCAACAGGAGTTGGCATGGCCACACGACAGACGGCACCGGCGTCGCACCGGACGGCGGAGAGTTCCGCGCATTTACCGCAGACCCTGGGCGAGCTGCGCGGCAGCCGCGAGTACGGCGAGACGCGGCTGCGCACCCGCACGGTGAAGGACGAGATGCGGGAGAATCTGATCCGCCGCCTGCAGGCGCGAGCGCCCATTTTCCCGGGAATCATCGGCTACGAAGATTCGGTGGTGCCGCAGATTGTGAACGCGGTGCTGTCGCGGCAGAACTTTATTCTGCTGGGGCTGCGCGGACAGGCCAAGAGCCGCATCCTGCGGGCGCTGACGGCGCTGCTGGACGAGCATCTGCCGACCATCGCCGGCTGCGAGATTCGGGACAATCCGTATGTGCCGCTGTGCCGGCGCTGCCGGGATCTGGTGGTGGAGCAGGGCGATGCAACGCCGCTGGGGTGGATTTCGCGTGAGGAGCGCTATGTGGAGAAGCTGGCAACGCCGGATGTGACGGTGGCGGATCTGATCGGCGATCTGCACCCGATCAAGGCGGCGCGCGGCGGGCACGACCTGGCCAGCGAGATGACCATGCACTACGGCCTGCTGCCGCGGGCGAACCGCGGCATTTTTGCGGTGAACGAGCTGCCCGATCTGGCGGGCAAAATTCAGGTGGCGCTGTTCAACATCATGCAGGAAGGCGATGTGCAGATTAAGGGCTACCCGGTGCGTCTGGAGCTGGATGTGGCGCTCGTGTTCAGCGCCAATCCCGAGGACTACACGGCACGCGGCAAGATTGTGACGCCGCTGAAGGACCGCATCGGGTCGGAGATTCGCACCCATTATCCGGAGACTCTGGAAGAAGGCATCTCCATCACGACCCAGGAGGCATGGACGGAGCGCGCGTTCGGCCAGGCGGAGGTTCCGCAGTATTTGCGGGAGCTGGTGGAGCAGGTGGCCTTCACCGCGCGCGAAGACAAGAGAGTGGACAAGCGCAGCGGCGTGAGCCAGCGGCTCCCGATTGCGACGATGGAGCTGGCCGTGAGCAACGCCGAACGGCGGGCGCTGCTGCACAGTGAAACGCGCGTGGTGCCGCGGATCGGCGATCTGTACACGGCGCTGCCGGGCATCACCGGCAAGCTGGAGCTGGAGTACGAGGGCGAGATGAAGGGCGCCGATACCGTGGTGCGCGAAATTGTGCGCGCGGCGATTGGCAAGGTCTTCGACCGGTACTTCAGCGATGTGAACACGCAGCAGATTGAGCAATGGTTCAACCTGGGCGGAACGGTGAAGGTTTCCGATGAACAGCCGGCGAAGGCGACCGTTGCGGAGCTGAAACAGATCCAGGGACTGCTGGAGAAGCTGGCGCCGCTGGGTGTGAAAAGCAGCGATGCGCCGGAGGTGGTCACGGCGGCGGCGGAGTTCCTGCTGGAGGGAATGTGCGCGCATCGGCGGATCAGCCGGAACGAGGAGCGGAGCTTTTCGGCGCAGAAGCGCGGAACCGAGAAGCCGGAGCGGATGGAGCGCGTGGATCCGGAGCGCGATTTTGAGCAGTGGCAGACCCGGCGGAGCCGGAGAGGAAGCTTCAACTGAGATTACAGGGCACAGGTTACAAGGCACAGGAACAGCGATGAAGAGTGTTCGGTACACGAAGTTCACGGGCGATCTGGCGAGCGAAGTGAGCATGGACGATCTGCTCAAGGCGCTGTCGGATTATCTGCTGGACTCGGGATTTCAGAATCCGTGGGCGGAATTTCAGGATCTCGACCAGACGATGGACGATCTGCGGGAGGCGCTGCGGCAGGCGCTGGAGCAGGGCGATGCGTTCGATGAAAGCCTGCAGGAGAAGATCGACCAGATGGCGGCCGAGGGCCGCATGGACGAGCTGATCGACAAGTTGATCCAGCGGATGGAGCGCGAGAACTACATCTCCACGACGAGCTCGCAGGATTCGGGGCAGGTATCGCAGGCGGCCGGCCAGTTGGGGGGACCGCAGACGGAAGCGCGCTTTGAAGTGACGGACAAAAGCCTCGATTTTCTGGGCTACAAGACGCTGCGGGATCTTTTGGGATCGCTGGGAAAATCGAATTTTGGGCGCCACGATACGCGGCACTGGGCGACGGGCGTGGAAACCAGCGGCGGATCGCAGCCATATCAATTCGGAGACACGCTGAATCTGGATGCGCCGGCAACGCTAAAGTCGGCGATTGCGCGCGAAGGACTGACACTACCGTTGAACCTCGAGTACAGCGATCTGCAGGTGCACCAGAGCGAGTATCAGAGCTCATGCGCGACGGTGGTCATGCTGGATTGCTCGCACTCGATGATTTTGTACGGCGAAGATCGTTTCACTCCCGCAAAAAAAGTGGCCATGGCCATGGCGCACCTGATCCGGACGCAGTATCCGGGGGACACGCTGTCGCTGGTGCTGTTTCACGACTCGGCCGAAGAGCTGCCGGTGTCGCAGCTGGCGCGGGTCAAGGTGGGCCCGTACTACACGAACACGCGCGAAGGGCTGCGGTTGGCGCAGCGCGTGCTCGCGCGGCAACGCAAGGACATGAAACAGATTGTCATGATCACCGATGGGAAGCCGTCGGCCCTGACTCTGCCCGATGGGCGCATTTACAAAAACGCGTTCGGCCTCGACCCGCTGGTGGTCAGCGAGACGCTGGAGGAGGTGTCGCGCTGCAAGCGGCAGAACATCATGATTAACACCTTTATGCTGGCGTCGGACTTCGGGCTGGTGCAGTTTGTGCAGAAGGTGACGCAGATGTGCAAAGGCAAAGCCTACTTCACAACCCCGGAAACGCTGGGCGAATATCTGCTGATGGATTATCTGCAGAGAAGAATGAAGACGATCCACTGAAGAGCAGGGAATTAGGGAATAGGGTTTAGGGTTTAGCCGGACCTGCGGCCAGTGTGGACGTTGCTGGTCGATAGCGGGCCTGATAGCCCCGCGGGGACGCGTGGAAGCCGGCTTCTTCGAGGAAATGCGCGAGAAAGTGCTGGTAAGCGGGCTGGCCGCTGATCGCATCGATCAGAAGGCCGCCGTGATGACGGGTTTCCGGATTCTGTAACAATTGCTGAGCCATTTCAAAGAGGAAGGCAGCGAGGTCGCGCGCGGCGGCGGAGCGGTCCGGCTCGTCAGCGGGCAAAAGCGCCTGAATGGCCGGGTTGTTGCGGCGGAGGTACGCCACGAGATCGCCATTGCGGAGGATGACGGTGGCGCCCACGCTGCGGGAGAGAGACGTGGTGGTCTCTTCCAGCTCGGGCCAGCGCAGGATGCTGCCCCAGGGATTGGCGGGATCGGTGGCGGCGAGGGCCACGAGGTCGGGCCTGTCGGGATCGGCGCCGCGCAGGGAACGCAGGAGTTCGACAGCCGCCGGCTGCGCGAACTGTGCACCGCCCAGTCCGGCGATGAAATAGCCGCGGCGGACGCGGCCCTGGGCTTCGAGAGCCTTCAGAACTTCATAAACAGCGCTGAAGCCGCCGGGGAGATTTTCCTGGGCGACGGTTTCGCGCGTGACAATGCCGTAGCGATGGAGGAGTTGTTGAGCAACGGCATGGGACCAGGCGGTCTGTTCGGCGGAAGTGGCGCGGTTGGGCGCGGGGACAAGGGTCCAGCGGCCCTGGGCACTGGCTGGGGTGGTTCGGCGCGAGCGAAAGGCCTGCTGATTGTGGACACGCTTCGAGGAGCGGGAAGCTTCCGGCTTGGCGATCCAGGCGCGGAGGGCGTGGAACGTGTCATTGGCGACGAACCCGCGCCAGACAAGAGACCAGAGCGCATCGACCGTCTCGCCGGGATATCCGTCGCCGATGGCTTCATGTAACTGAGTGAAGAAGAGGGCACCGGCGCTGGCGAGCTCCGCCAGGATTGCTTCTTCGCGGAGAGTGAGCGGTTCACCCGGCGCGATGCGCGGCGGAAGCAGGTCCGTGACACGATCCGCGAGGTACAGCGCGATTCGGCCGTCGCGCTCACCGATAGAGTCGAAGCCGCACCAGACGATTTCGCCGGCGGCGATGAGCGTATCGAGATCGGCGGAAGAGTAGCGGGCAATGCGGGTGGGAAGAATCTGGGTTTCGAGCAGGGAAGCGGGGAGTGGCGCGCCCTGCAGCGACTCGATGGTGTCGAGCAGCGCGTCGAGGCCGCGGCGTTTTTGCAGAACGCCCTGCCAGTGGGTTTCCAGGCGGGCGAAGAGGCGCGGCTCGGCCGGCTCAATTTCTTTGCGTAACCGTGCCAGTGACTTGTGGCGGATGAGCCGGAGCGATTCTGCGTCGCAGAACTCGCGATCGGCGCCGCCGGGGCGGAATCCGCCTTCGAGGACGCGGCCATCGCGGACCAGGGGGCGCAGGGCACTTTCGACAGAGGCAGGCTCGAGTCCAAAACGGGCGGCCGCATCACGCAGCGTGAACGGTCCCCGTGTACGGGCGTAGCGGCGGACGAGTTCGAGGATGGGGGCGGCAACCGGCGCGAGCAGGGATTTCGGCAGCTTGGCGGGAAGCTTGAGGTGAAGCGCGTCGCGATAGCGGGCAGCGTCTTCGACAGCGATCAAGCGAGGCTGGCCGGCGATACGGACGAGGAGGATGCGCCCGGCGCGCTGGAGGCCGGCGAGAGAACGCAGGAGGTCCGGAGAGGCGACGCGTTGAGCGATCTCATCGCGAGACAGATCGCCGAGACGCAGGAGCAGGTCGTGCAGGCCGTCCGCGGATCGAGCACGCTGGTTTTCGCCAAGGAGCTGGATTTGCGCTTCGACCTCGGCGATGGCGATGGGGTCGAGCAGCTCGCGGAGGTCGGCTTCGCCGAGAAGCTCGCGGAGCTGCGTTTGATCGATGGAGAGAGCCGCCGCGCGGCGCTCGGCGAGAGGGGCATCGCCGTCGTAGATGAAATTGCCGACGTATCCGAAGAGGAGCGAGGCTGCAAACGGCGAGGCCTTCGGCGTATCCACGACGTGAACCTGCAGAGCGCCTTCTTTGATGGAGCGGAGGACGTCGAGAAGCGCGGGCATGTCGAAGATGTCGCGCAGGCATTCGCGATGCGCTTCGAGAAGCATGGGAAACGATGGATATTGCGAGGCGACGGCGAGCAGATCGGAAGCGCGCTTGCGTTGCTGCCAGAGCGGGGCTCGAATCTGAGCGCGGCGGCGGGGCAGGAGCAGGGCGCGCGCCGAGGCTTCACGAAATTTGGCGGCGAAAAGCGCTGTGGAACTGAGCTGGCGCACGACGAGATCCTGGGCGACGGCGGGGTCGGGCAGCAGCAGGGCGGGATCGGGAGGCGCGTCAACGTCGGGGAAACGGAGGACGAAGCCATCGTCCGTGGACATGGTTTCGACGTGCGGCCCACCGGCAGCGTGGATCTGCGCGGCGGCAGCCATGGCCCAGGGCGTGTGAATGCGATTCCCGAGCGGAGTAAGGACGCAGACGCGCCAGTCGCCCAGATCGTCGCGGATGCGTTCGATGACGATGGTGCGGTCATCGGGAACCACGGTTGTTACGTGTGCCTGATCGGAGAGGAAGGTGAGGAGGTTCTCGGCGGCCTGCGTGTCGAGGTCGTGCTCGCGGACAAGCCGGCTGATCGCGGCGTTCGCTGGAAGCGCGCGCAGCTCGCGAACGAGTGCGCCAATGCGGCGGCCGAATTCGAGCGGTCGTCCTGCGAGGTCGCCGTGCCAGAAGGGCATTTTTCCGGGGCGCCCGGGGGCGGGAGAGACAAGGACGCGGTCGTGGGTGATCTCGTCGATGCGCCAGGTCGAGGCGCCGAGGAGGAAAACTTCACCGACGCGGGATTCGAAGACCATCTCCTCGTCGAGCTCGCCGACGCGGACCGGTTTCTTTTGCTCGCCGGAGAGAAAAACGCCGTAGAGGCCGCGATCGGGGATGGTGCCGGCGTTGAGAATGGCGAGGCTCTTTGCGCCTTCGCGCGGGGTGAGGAGGTTCGTGACTCGATCCCAGGTGATGCGGGGGCGCAGCTCGGAAAATTCGTCGGAGGGATATTTTCCGGCCAGCAGATCGAGGACGTTCTCGAGGGCAGAGAGGCTGAGAGAGGCGAAAGGCGCGGCGCCGCGGACAAGCGTGTGGAGATTGTCGACGCCGATGACCGGCTCGCGCGGCGGTTCGCCCTTGAGGCGGGGCCGGGCGAGTTGAGGAGGATGCGCGACGGTGGCGACAATCTGCTGGGCGAGCACGTCGAGGGGGTTGCGCAGGATGGCGGTGGACTCGACATGACCCTCGTGCATGGCGCGTGTGACGGCGGCGCAGGCGACGAGGTCCGCGCGGTATTTGGGAAAGAGGATGCCTTCGCTGACGACCCCGACCTTGTGACCGGCGCGGCCGATGCGCTGCATGCCGCTCGCGACCGAAGGGGGTGACTCGATCTGGATGACAAGATCGATGGCGCCCATGTCGATGCCGAGCTCGAGAGAAGAGGTGGCGACGACGGCGCGGATCGCACCCCGTTTGAGTTGCTCTTCGATTTCGGAGCGCTGGGCGGCGGCGAGCGATCCGTGATGGGCGCGGGCGAGCGGCTCCTGGGCGAGTTCGTTGAGGGCGCCGGCCAAACGCTCGGCGGTACGGCGATTGTTGACGAAGATGAGGGTCGAGCGGCGTCCGCGGAGGATTCTCAGGAGCCGCGGAGGAATGGTGGTCCAGATGGAGGCGCGTTTCGGGGCGGAGCCATCGGTCGAGGGAACGGATTCCGCGGGCAGGTCTTCGACGGGAAGCTCGACTTTGAGCTGCAGGCGCTTGGGGCCCCCGGCGTTCACGAGGGTGACCGGGCGTGGAGAGGAATCGGGGGCATAACCGCCGAGAAAGAGCGCGACTTCTTCAAGCGGACGCTGCGTGGCCGACAGGCCGATGCGCTGCAGGGGGCGGGCGGCGATCGCTTCGAGGCGTTCGAGACTGAGGGCGAGGTGGGCGCCGCGCTTGGTCGGGACGAGGGCATGAATTTCGTCGACGATGACGGTGTCGACGGTGCGCAGAGCCGTGGCGGCTTCCGAGGTGAGCAGCAGGTAGAGGGATTCGGGCGTGGTGATCAGGATGTCGGCGGGGTGGCGGCGGAAGCGGCTGCGCTCGGCCTGCGGCGTGTCCCCGGTGCGGATGGCGATGGCTGGCGAGCGGTAGGGAGTCTCGGAGCGACGGGCGAGGTCGGCGATGCCGGTCAGCGGAACACGGAGGTTGCGTTCGACGTCGACGGCGAGGGCTTTCAGCGGACTGATGTAGACGATGCGAGTGCCGGGAGCCTGGCCGGGCGAACTGCGAAAGAGCAGGCGGTCGAGACACCACAGGAAGGCGGTGAGGGTTTTGCCGGTTCCCGTCGGGGCCAGGATGAGGGTGCTCTCGGCGCGCGCGATCGCGGGCCAGCCCAGGCGTTGCGGCGCGGTGGGATGGCCGAGGGCAGAGCGAAACCACGAGGCAGTGAGGGGGTGAAACAGGGCGAGCGGGTCGGTGGCTGCCGAAGGAGCCGGCAAGCCAGGGCGCGGCGCGGATTGCGGAATGGAAGGGAGCCGGGCCATGCGCGGATGTGCCTGGAGTGAGGATAAATCCGGGAGGCACGGCCGGCGACAGGGTCAGCGAAGGGAGAGCGGCCGGTACCAGACCGTTTTCTGGGTGAGAACGGTTTCCCAGTGGGAGTCCATGCGCGGTTGTTCGCCCAGTCCGAGGAAGAGCACGCCGTCGCGGGCCAGCGAGCGATGGATGGTGAGCAGGACCTGATGGCGGGTCTCCTGGGAGAAATAGATCATCACATTGCGCAGGAAGATGACGTCGAAGGTCTCGGTGAGGATGGGAGGCAGGCAGAGGTTGCGCTGTTGAAAGCGGCAAAGCCGCTTGAGGTCGGGGGCGACTTCCCATTCGTCGCCGGTGCGGACGAAGTATTTGAGGAGCATGCGCGCCGGCAGGCCGCGATTGATCTCGATGCGCTGAAAGCGGCCGGCGGCGGCCCGCTCCACCATTTCCGCAGAGATATCGGTGCCGAGGATGTCGATGCGCCAGGCGGCCAGCTGGGGGAAGTGCTCGCGCAGCAGCATGGCGAGGGTATACGCCTCCTGGCCGCTGGAACTGGCGGCGGACCAGAAACGAAGGTGGCGGGTGTCGCGGCGGCGCTGGATCAGATCGGGGAGGAGTTGCTCGCGGAGCAGGTCGAACGCCGAGGTGTCGCGAAAGAAGCTGGTCTCGTTAATGGTCATGGCCTCCGCGACGGAACGCTGCAGGGTCGGCCCGGTCTCGGCGCGGAGTGCGGTGACCAGCTGGTCCAGTGAATTCAGGCCGCGGGCGCGCAGCAGGCGCTGGAGACGCGACTCGAAGAGATAGTCGCGCGAGGCATCGACCTGGTTGCCGGAGTTGCGCATGACCACGGTGCGCAGGTAATCGAAATCGACCGAAGAGATGCTCATGGGGCAACCGCGACCGCCTGCGCCGGCTGGGTTTTCGTCGCAGCGAGAAGGCGGAGGATTTCGCCAGGGATGGCGTTCAGGGGAAGAACTTTGCTGGCCAGGCCGGCCTGGGCAACCGCTCCAGGCATTCCCCAGATCACGCTGGTGGCGGCATCCTGGGTGAAAACTGTGCCGCCGGCGGCGCGAATGGCGCGGCAACCGGCCAGCCCGTCCGACCCCATGCCGGTGAGGATGATGCCGAGGACGCGGCCGGAGCAGGCCAGAGCGGCCGAGCGGAAGAGGACATCCACCGAAGGACGGCAGAAATTCTCGGGCTCACTCTGATGCAGGCGAAGGCGAAAGTCGCGGGTAAGCTCGAGATGCCAGTCGCCGCGCGCGATGTCCACCACGCCCGGCTCCGGACGCAGGTCGGGAGCCGCTTCGCGGACGCGCAGAGCGCACAGGCTGTTGAGCCGATCCGCGAGAAGGCCGGTGAAGAGGCGCGGCATATGCTGCACGATAAGGATGGGCAGAGGAAAGGCCGCGGGCAGTTTGGGCAGAAGCACCTCGAGCGCCGCGGGACCGCCGGTGGAGACGCCGATGACAACGGCTTTCGGGGCGTGGACGGCAGGCGGCAGCGGGATGGAGGGAATCGTGGCGCGGATCTCCGCGGCGGCGCGGGACTGCGGTTCACGAGGGAAAAGAGCCAGGATTTTCGGGATCAGATCGCGCGTGAGGGTCTCGACGCCCTGGCGAAGGCCGGACTGCGCGCCCGGCTTGGTGACGTAATCGGTCGCGCCGCGCGCCAGGGCCTCCAGCGTGATGCGCGCCCCGCGCCAGGTCAGCGTGCTGCACATCAGGATGGGCACCCGGCGGTTGCTGCGGCGAATGCCGGAGAGAACTTCGAGTCCGTTCATGCCCGGCATTTCGATGTCGAGCAGAACCAGATCGGGATGGAGCCGCTCGAAGGCGGCAAGCGCCTCCTGGCCATTGGTGGCAGCGGCCACGATTTCCAGGCCCGGCTGCGGCTCGAGCACCATGCGCAGCAGAGTGCGCATCACGGCAGAGTCGTCGGCGAGGAGTACGCGGACTTTCCGGGAACAGGGAAGTCCGGTCATAGCTCCTCGACTCCGGCCAGGCGCAGCTTGTCGAACAGGCCGGCTTCATCGAAAGGCTTGACCAGATACTCGTCGGCGCCGGCCAGCAGGGCCGCCTCAATGTGGTCGTTTTCCGCTTCCGTCGTCACCATCACTACCCGCGTCGCATCGAAGGCGCGGTCGGCGCGAAGGGCCTCGAGCAGCTCGAGGCCACTCATCACCGGCATGTTCCAGTCCACCAGGGCGACCGAAAAAGGGCCGTGCTGCCGGAGCGCTTCCAGCCCCTGGGCGCCGTCGGCGGCTTCCATGCAGTCAACCCCACGCTCCGCGAACACGGAGCGCAGGTAACTGCGGATAAAGCGGGAGTCATCGACGACCAGGGCACGCATCGAAATCCTTTCTGGTTCAGGCCGGGAAGGCGCTGGCGAGGCGCATCGGTTCGAGTCGTTCGGGCTCGAGACTGACGAGCAGCCGATCCTTCAGTTTCCAGGCGCCGGCAAACAGGGCCTGACGGCGGGCATCGAGGGTGGGTGGATTGGGCTCATGCTCGTCGCCGGAGACGCGCAGGACTTCGCCGACCGAATCGACAAAGAGGCCAAAGAGACCCTCCGGGGTTTCGAAGACCAGAACGTCCTCCGGTGCGCTGGCGGGCTCCATGCCCAGCAGCCGGCGAAGCGAGACGGCGGTCAGGACCTCGCCGCGGTAGTGGACCAGCCCGCCGACAAAGTACGGAGCCAGCGGCACGGGCTGGGTGGCCGGCTTGCCCAGGATTTCCAGCACATGCGCAATGGGGATCCCGTAGAGGGTCTCGCCCACGCGCACCGAGCATACTTCCTGGGTTCTGGTGACGGCTGCTTCCTTCATTGAAGTTCCTCCTCGGGAGGGAATGCGGCCGGAAGCGTCGCATCCAGGGCGGGAATGCCGGAGAGCTGGACTACGCCGGTGACGTGCTCCTGCAGCAGGGTGATCCCGCCGGCAACGGCGCCGGTGCCGGCTTCAGAGAGGCTGCTGCCCGCAGCCACGTCAATTACTTCCGAAACGGTCATGCCCACCTGGCGCTCGCCATCGCGGCAGACCACCACCGTGGTCTGCGCGTCGGGATCGCCGCCGGCCTCGGCCAGAAACGCCGCGGCATCGTCGAGGGGAAGCAGCGTCCCTTCGAAGCGCAGCACGGGCCGCGAACCGGCGCGCTCGATACGGGACTGCGGGATGCGTTCGATGCGGACCACGGTTTCCAAAGGCAGCGCCGCCCGGCGCCCCCCGGTGGCCACCACCAGGTAGTCGCGCTGGCCGATCCGCTGGGCATCGCCCTGGGACTGTTCCACCTCGCCGTTCAGGCCGACGTTCGCATGCTGCGCGATCGCGCCTGGGTTGAGGATCAGGGCCATTTCGCCGTTGCCGAGAATGGTCGCTCCGGCGTAATAGCCAATGTCGCGCAGCACCGCGGCCAGCGGTTTCACGACGATCTCTTCCGGGTCGGCGAGGCCGTCGATGATCAGGCCGAAGCGCCGGCCATCGGCGCTGAGGATGGCAATGTCGCAGGGGGCCGAGGGCTCGCGAGGCGGCTGCTGCAGGAGCTGGTCGAGGAACACCAGCGGCAGCAGGTGCCCGCGCAGACGATACAGCGCGGCATTCTCCAGCCATTCCATGCGGCTGTCGCTCTGTCCGGTGCTCAGGTGGACCAGCTCGGTGAGCGAGCTCTGCGGCAGGGCAAAGTTCTGCCCCCGGCTGCGCACGATCAGCGCCGGGATGATGGCCAGGGTCAGCGGGATGCGCAGGCGCAGGATGGTGCCCTTGCCGGCCTGGCTTTCCACCTCGACCTTGCCGCCGATTTTCTCCACGTTGGTGCGCACCACATCCATCCCGACGCCGCGCCCGGAGACGCTGGTGACGGCGGCGGCGGTGGAAAAGCCGGGCAGGAAGATGAGCTGCAGGATTTCGCGCTCGTTCATCTGTTCGGCGCGCTGGGCGGGGATCAGGCCGCGTTCGACGGCCTTCTCGCGGATGCGTTCGATGCGCATACCGGCGCCGTCGTCCTGCACTTCGACGATGACATGGCTGCCTTCGTGGCAGGCGCGCAGACGCACCGTGCCTTCCGCCGGTTTGCCGCTTGCCACGCGCGTCTCGGGGGTTTCGATCCCGTGATCGATGGCGTTGCGGATGGAATGCGTCAGCGGATCGCGGATGGCTTCGAGCAGGCTCTTGTCCAGCTCCGTTTCCTGGCCTTCCATATCGAGGCGCACGCGCTTATTGAGGCTGAGGCAGAGATCGCGCACCAGTCTGGGAAAACGGGAGAAGACATAACTCACCGGCTGCATGCGCGCTTTCATCACGGACTCGCGCAAATCCGCGGTCACCATATCGAGGCGCCGTCCGAGCAGCGAGAAGCTCGCGTCGGCGCTGGTGGCCTGCAGGATCTGATTGCGGGTGAGGACCAGCTCGCCCACCAGATTCATCATGCGGTTCAGCAGCTCGACGTCCACCCGCAGCGTGGAGTCGGCGGTGCTTCCGCCCGCGGGAATCTCCGGCAGCGAAGCCGGGGGGGCATCTTTCATGGGCCGCCCGGGATGCAAATTCTCCGCCGCAGAGGCAGCCGGCCGAGGCGCGGCTTCCGGTCCGTGATGAGCGGGTTCGGCATCCCCGGGGGGCCCTGCCTCTTCCGGCCGATCCGGAAGAGACGCACCCTGAGAGGGGCGAGCGGCAGGACGAGGGGTACGCCGCCCCGGCGCGCGCCGTTTGCGGGACGGAGCCTCGGCGGTGCCCGCCGCCATCACCAGCTCCGGCTCAGCGACAGCGGTCTGCGGCTGCTGCAGAGCCTCCAGCTGCGCGATCATCGCGGCGTCTTCCTGCGGGCCTTCGCCTTCGGCGCCACTGGCTTCAATGGCGCGCAGAACTCCCCGCAGTCGATCGAGCAGGCCCAGCAGCCCGCTGATAATCGGCGGGTTGACCGTGAGCTCGCGTTCGCGCAGCAGGCCGAGCAGATTTTCGCCGGCGTGGGAGAGCGCCTCGAGCCGGCTGAAGCCCAGGAATCCCGTCGTGCCCTTGATGGTGTGCACAGAGCGAAAAATCTCCGCGATCAGCTCGGCATCGCCGGGACGTGTCTCCAGGTCGGTCAGGCACCGCTCCATGCGGTCCAGGCCCTCCTGGCTTTCGAGTAGGAATTCGCGCGTCAGGTCGTCCACGAGAGTTGTATCGGACGGTCGCCGCAGGAACTTGAGGCAGGTTGCCCGTTGCCGCCGAAGCGGTTAGCCTCAGAGACGCATGAAACCGCTGGATTTGGCTGCACTGGAGCGGCTGCGCGACGCCGCTGCGGAAGCCGCAACCCGCGCCTACGCCCCCTACTCGCATTTTTATGTGGGAGCCGCGCTCCTGTTCGACGACGGCGCGATCGTCACCGGCGGCAATGTCGAAAATATGTCCTACGGCCTGACCAGCTGCGCCGAGCGGAATGCGCTGTTTCGGGCCATCGGCGAGCAGGGTCCGGGACGGCGCATCCGGGCGATGGCGGTCGCTAACCGGAACGGCGCGGCCAGCCCACCCTGTGGCGCCTGCCGCCAGGTGCTGAGCGAGTTCGTCACCCCGGACGCCGTCGTCTGTTTCCCCGGCGAGCAGGGGCCGGAGACGCGCCCCTTTGCCGAGCTCTTTCCCTTTGGTTTTGCTCTGGAGCCGCGCGCATGACGGCTCTGCATGCGGTCGACCTGATTCGGAAGAAGCGCGATGGAGGAGAGCTGACCGCGGAGGAGATCGGTTTCCTCGTCGAAGGGGCGGCGCGCGAGACGATTCCCGAAGAGCAGCTGTCGGCCTGGCTAATGGCTGTCTTTCTCCGTGGAATGTCGCTGACCGAGCTCGACACGCTGACCACGGCGATGCGCTTTTCCGGCGAGGTGCTCGATCACACGGGGCTGGGCCGCAGCACCGTCGACAAGCATTCGACGGGCGGCGTGGGCGACAAGACCTCCTTCCTGGTGGCGCCGATTGCGGCGGCTGCCGGCCTGGCCGACCCCATGATCAGCGGGCGAGCCCTGGGCCACACAGGGGGAACCCTCGATAAGCTGGAATCGATTCCCGGCTATCGAACCGCCCTCTCGCTCCCGGAGATGCGGAGAGTTCTGGAGCGGTGCGGCGCGGCAATCGTGGGACAAACGAAGAATCTGGTGCCCGCGGACCGCAAGCTCTACAGCCTGCGGGATCGCACGGCCACGGTCGAGAACCCATACCTGATCTGCGCATCGATCATGAGCAAGAAGCTGGCGGCGGGTCTGGACGCGCTGGTCATCGACGTGAAGACCGGATCGGGCGCTTTCCTGCGCGAGGAAAAGGGAGCGCGCTATCTGGCGGCGCTGCTGGTGGAGACCGGCGAGCGCGCGGGAACACGCACGGTGGCCGTGCTGACCGACATGAGCCAGCCGCTGGGGCGAACCGCGGGGAACTGGCTGGAAGTGGCCGAGGCGATGAGGCTGCTGCGGAACCAGCGCGATCCGCTGAGTGAGGATCTGCGGGAGGTTTCGCTGGTCCTCGCCGGTTGGATGATTTATCTGGGCGGCCAGGCGCGGAGCGCCGAAGCGGGCTACGCCCTGGCTGAAGGGAAACTCGTCGATGGGTCGGCGCTGCGCATTTTTCGGGAGATGGTGGCGGCTCAGGGCGGCGACGTGGCGGCCCTGGACGCGGGGATGGCCTTCCACCAGCCGAAATTCCGGCGCGAGTTTCGCGCGGAGAAGAGCGGCTACTTTGCCGCGGCCGACGGCACGAAGATCGGCTGGGCCGTGCAGCGGCTGGGCGCGGGGCGCGAGCGTGCCGGCGATCCGGTGGAGGCGCACGCCGGGCTGGCCATGCACGCCAAGCTGGGGGCGAAAATCGAGGCCGGGCAGGTGCTGGTCACGCTGTTTGCGGAAGACGAGGCGCGCTTTGCCGAGCCGGAGCATCTGCTGCGGGCGGCGCTCACGATCGGCGAGCATCCGGTGACCGCCCCGGCGCTGGTGCGCGAGATTATTTCGGCGGACAACAAAGATTCGCTTCTCCAGCGCCGCAACCGCCCATAGGATTAGAAAAACTCCAGGAGACCGCATTGGCTCGATTCACGGGAGTGCTGGGACTGCTCACCATGCTGGCGCTGGCATGGATCTTTTCGACCAACCGCCGCGCCATTCGCTGGCGCACTGTGATCTGGGGCCTGGGGCTGCAGATTGCCTTTGCGTTCATGGTGCTGGAATGGACCTTCGGAGAACGCATGCTGCACGATGCCGGCGGCGCGGTGAATCAGCTGCTGGATTTTGCCTTCGCGGGATCGACGTTTGTCTTCGGGGACCTGGGGGCGCACACCTCAAAGATTGGCCAGGCCTTTGGCACCAACTTTTTTGCGTTTCAGGTGCTCCCGGCCATCATCTTCATCTCGGCATTGTTTTCGGTTCTCTATTATTTCGGCGTCATGCAGCTCATCATTCGCGGCTTTGCGCGCGCCATGCAGTGGACGATGAAAGTCTCGGGCGCGGAGAGCCTGAACGTGGCGGCCAGCGTCTTCATGGGCCAGACAGAGGCGCCGCTGACCATCCGGCCGTTTCTCCCCGACGCCACGCGCTCCGAGCTGATGACGATCATGACCAGCGGCATGGCGCATGTTTCAGGCGGCATTATGGCGGCGTACATCATGTACGGCATTAACGCCAGCAGCCTGCTGGCCGCGGTGATCATGACGGCGCCGGGCACGATTCTGATCTCCAAAATGCTGGTGCCGGAGGTGGAGAAGCCGGCGACCGAAGGCGTGGTGCACATTCCGGAAAACGCCGAGCATAAGGACGAGAACCTGATCGGTTCGGTGGCGCGCGGCACCATCGACGGCGCGCGGCTGGCCTTCAATGTGGGCATCATGCTGATCTCGTTCCTGGCCCTGATCGCCCTGCTGAACGGGATTCTGGGCGGGATGCACACCTGGCTGGGCTGGCATCACATTCCGTTTCCGCACTCGCTCGATGCGATTCTGGGGTTCTTCTTCGCCCCCATCGCGTGGCTGATCGGGATACCGTGGCATGAAGCGGGCATCGTTGGCAACTTGCTGGGCACGCGCATGGTGCTCAATGAGCTGGTGGCCTATACGTACCTGGGCGGGATGAAGCACATCCTCGATCCGCGGTCGTTTACGATCACCACGTTTGCCCTGTGCGGTTTTGCCAACCTGAGCTCGATTGGGATTCAGATTGGCGGCATCGGCGCGCTGGCGCCGAATCGGCGGAACGAGCTGGCGAAGCTGGGACTCCGCGCCATGCTGGCGGGGACGATGGCCAACCTGATGTCGGCGTCGATTGTCGGGATTTTGATTCGGTAACCATGGCTGAGACGATTTTTGACAAGGCGCATGCGGCGGCGGACTTCGTGCTGGCCCGGACGGCGCTGCGGCCCGAGGTTGGCATTGTGCTCGGCTCAGGCCTGGGCGCCTTTGCCGCGCAGCTCGAGGCGCCGGTCGCAATTCCGTTCGCCGAAATTCCATACTTCCCGCCGTCCACCGTGCCGGGGCACAGCGGACGGTTCGTGACTGGCACAATCGCGGGTGTGCCGGTGGCCGTCATGCAGGGGCGCGTGCATGCTTATGAGGGCTACAGCTCCGACGAGGTGACGCTTCCGATTCGGGTGCTCGGGCGCATGGGCGTCCGCAGCCTGGTGCTGACGAACGCGGCCGGCGGCATCAATCCGGCCTTCCGCCAGGGGCAGCTGGTGCTGATCGCCGACCATATTAATTTCTCCGGGCGGAATCCCGTGGCCGGCAGGAACGACGAGCGCCTGGGGCCGCGGTTCTTCGACATGAGCGAGGCGTATTCAGCGCGGCTGCGGCGGCTCGCGCATGAGGCGGCGCACGCCATGGATTTTCGGCTCGACGAGGGCGTCTATGTCAGCGTGCTCGGGCCCAGTTTTGAAACGCCGGCGGAGATTCGGGCATTCCGGGCAATGGGCGCTGATCTGGTCGGCATGTCCACCGTGCAGGAGACGATCGCCGCGCGGCAGATGGGCATCGAGGTCTTGGGTATCAGTTGCGTGACGAACATGGCCGCGGGCATTCAGCCGGAGCCGCTCAGCCACGAAGAGGTGATCGAGACCGGGCGGCGCGTCGAAGGTCAGCTGGCCGGGCTGCTGACGCGCCTCGTACCCTTGATCGTGAGCGCCTGAAAGCGCTACTTTCCAAGCCCGCCTGGTTCTTTCCTGGATCGATCGTGCTCGTGCCACTCCGGCACAGGCTCGGCGGACTTGTTCCAGGCGGCGGCGATCATGTCGCGCAGCATCGAGGCTCCGGCGGCGAGGCGCGCGGCGGTGAACTGCCGCGACTCCGGCGTTCCGGCGGCCTCGAAGCCGTGGTCCTTGTCCAGTTGATAGACCTTCTCAACGTACGTCGCCGTGTGGCGCAGGTAGGCCAGGTAATCGGTCCATTCATCGCCGATGGGATGGATCGGCGTCATCAGCGGCTGGACGTCGGATGGCTTGATGTTTGCCGAGACGAAGGCCGATTCAAACTTGCTGTGGATTCCGTGCTCGGTGGTATAGCCGTTCGGGTTCGGCCCGGTCCAGCCATCGTAGTTCACCGTAACGTGCAGAGGCTGCGAGCCGTCACCCACGTAATGGCCGAGCCAGCCGGCGTAGAAAAGGATGGCGGCTTCAACGGGTTGGGTGTCCTGGTGCTGCGCGCTCAGCTCGCGGTAGTCGCGCATGGCGGATTTCAGGCGTTCCCAGACCTCCTCAGTGATATACGGCTGGAAACCAACGCGATCGGGCTGCAGCTCTGAGGCGAGTTTGGGATGCGTCAGACCGGCCGCATAAAGGTCGGCGATGTACTCGTAACGGTTCCGGGGCAGATTGCCGATCACGTCCGCCAGTTCGAGATCGATGAAGTGATCCGGCGCCTGCTCGGCGGCAAGTTCGGGTTCGGCGCGGGAACGCCAGCGGTCGGGCTCGGGTCCAAGATACTCAATCTCGTTGATCGCCTGGGGCGTGCGCATAAACGCCGGCACATCCCTCGGCAGATTCTGCGCGGCGAGGCGGTTGATCATCTTATGGCCGTCGTTGCCCCACGCGAAGGAGGATGGAACAGCGACGAGGGGCAGGAGCAGAAGGGCGAAGGAGGACCGAATCAGCACTCTCATCCTGGCCTGAGTATACGGTTTCAATGTTTCATCAGGGCTTCGATGGCATCGGCGGTCCTGGGCAGGGCGCAGGTCAGGCATTCGAGGGAGCCATCGGCTTTGACGTAAAAGTCGTCTTCAATGCGGACGCCGATTTTCTCCTCGGGGATGTAAATGCCAGGCTCGATAGTGAACACCATGCCCTTTTCGATCGGCTTTGTGTAATCCCACGGATCGTGAACGTCGAGCCCGACGAGATGGCCGATGCCGTGGATGAAGTATTTGCCGAGGCCGTCGCCGTGAAGGTCTTTGCCATGCGCGTTCATGTAGTTGAAGGCGACGGTGTCGAGGGAATCCGAGTAGCGATGATAAGGATCGTTGATCCGGGACTGACCGGCGACGAAAGCCGCCATCGCCGCCTGCTGCGCGCCGAGCACCACGTTGTAAATCTCGCGCTGGCGGGCGGTAAAGCGCCCGTTGACCGGCATCGTGCGCGTAATGTCCGCCGCATACATCGAATACTCTCCCGCGGCGTCGACGAGCAGCACATCGCCGGATTCCATGGTGCGGCTGTTCGCCGAGTAGTGCAGGATCGTCGAATTGGGGCCGGAGCCGAAAATGGGCGCGTAGGAAGGGCGCTCGCATCCGTGAGCCATCAGCGAGGCGATCAAAATGCCGGCAGCGGTGCGCTCGTTCATGCCCGGATGGATCGCTTTGATCATCGTGCGCTGAGCCTGGACGGAAGCGTCGGCGGCCTGGTGCAGAAGCGCCAGCTCACCGGGATCCTTGAGGGCGCGCAACGCCGGAGTGAGCGAGCGAACGTTTTGCAGGGCGGGCGTCGTGTCCATGCCGAGCGTGGTGGCCAGCCAGCCGGCGAGCGCGCGGGCCTGCGGCATGTCCGGCTCGCTCCAGAGATTGCTCACCAGGGAACGGTCGGCGCGGATCAGGGTTCCGAGAATCGAGGGCAGAGCGGTCATGGGCTCGACCTCGTCGACGCCCGTGATCTGGGTGACATTGGGTGAGGCGGCGTCGAGTTTGGGCCCGGTGTAGCGCTCCACGATGCGGTCGCGCGTGGGCAGGAAGAGGACTTCGCGGTAGGCGCGAGCAGGACGCAGTGCATCCCCGCCTGAAGCCGCCTGGATGAGGAGCGCGGCGCCGGGTTCGCTCCAGCCCGTGAGGTAGTAGAAGTCGGAATCCTGACGAAAGGGATCGAGATCGGTGACCGGTTCCTCATTGGCAAAGAGAACAGCGTTGCCTCCGTTCAGCGTCTGGCTGAGGTGGACGCGGCGTGCATGATATTCCGAGGCAGGCTGCTTCTCGACGGCCATGACGGGCGTGGCGAGAAGGAGCAGCGAGACGAGTGCGTGGACGATAGGCTTCACGCGAGCAGTGTATCCCCCGCCGCCGGAGGTTGCGGCAAAGCAGAAACCCAAGGTGCATCGAGGGAGCCGGGGTTTTGGCGCATCCAATCACATTCGCGATGCGTTGAGGTGGAGTGGGCCATGGGGAAACGGCGGAGACAGGTGCCGGAGATTGTTACGGATCCGGTGGAATCGGCGAAGGAAGCGGGGCTGCGGTATGTAACGGATGCTCAGCCGGGTATTCGGAGGGTCCGGGCAGGGAAGGGCTTTCGGTATGTCGATGCGGCGGGGAAGGCGGTGCGGGATGCGGCGACGCTGGGGCGGATCCGGTCGCTGGTGATTCCGCCGGCCTGGAAAGATGTGTGGATTTGCGCCGACGCGCGCGGGCATTTGCAGGCGACGGGGCGGGATGCGCGGGGACGGAAACAAAGTCGGTACCATCCGCGCTGGCGGGCGGTGCGGGACGAGACGAAGTACGAGCGGATGCTGCTGTTCGGAGCGGCGCTGAAGGGGCTGCGGGCGCGGGTGGAAGAGGATTTGGGGCGGCCGGGATTGCCACGCGAAAAAGTGCTGGCGACGGTGGTGCGGCTGATGGAGCGGACGGCGATCCGGGTAGGCAATGCGGAATATGCGCGGAAAAACGGGTCGTACGGGCTGACGACCATGCGCGGGAAACACGTCGAGGTGAAGGGGTCGACGGTCATTTTCCGGTTCAAAGGCAAGAGCGGGAAGCAGCACACGGTGGGATTGCAGGATCGGCGGCTGGCGCGGATTGTGCGGCGGTGCCAGGACCTGCCGGGGTATGAGCTGTTCGAGTATCTGGATGATGGAGGAGAGCCGCACACGATTGACTCGGCGGACGTGAACGACTATCTGCGGGCGGTGAGCGGAGAGGATTTCACGGCGAAGGATTTTCGGACGTGGACGGGGACGGTGCTGGCCTCACTGGCGCTGCGGGAGTTCGAAGAGGCGGGATCGGAGACGCAGGCGAAGAAGAATGTGGTGGCGGCGATTAAGGAAGTCGCACAGCGGCTGGGGAACACGCCAGCGGTCTGCCGGAAATGTTATGTGCATCCCGCGGTGCTGGAGTGTTATCTGGCGGGGAAGCTCGAGCGTCGGGTGCGGAAGAAGATCGAAGAGGCGACGGATGAGGTGCTGCGCGAGGAGGAAGAAGAGGATCTCCGGCGCGAGGAGCGGGCGCTGATGGCGATGCTGCGGGGCTGAGAGGCAGGTACAGGTTACAGGCTACAGGTTTGCGATGGCTTCCCTTCGCCGTGCTCGGATGACAGCTCAGGCGATGGTGTGCGTGGCGAGCGTGACGGTCACGACGTCGTCGGGAGTTTTGGTGGTGCCCCCATCGTGCTCGGGGTGGAATTCGATGCGCAGCGTCGCGGCGGTGACGGTGATGCGGAGATAGCCGTAGTCGGTGTCGTCGTAGCTTTCCAGGGTGAGGGTGTCGTCGATCTTGTAGGGCGTGCGATACGTGCCGCGCATCTTTGAAAGCGGCGAGTGGCCACCGCAGCCGGCGACGAGGAAGGGAATCGAGAGACCGTTCACGGTGCGAGTGTAGCGCTGGTAGTTGTGCGCGTGTCCCGCGAGAACGGCATGGGGCCAGACGCCGGCGGCCTGGCAGGCGGTGTCGATGTCGGCGAGCATTTGCGGGCTGCCGCCGTGGACGGTGCCCCCGGTGAAGGGCGGATGATGGACGGCGATGAGGACGGCGCCGGTGAACGTGTCGGACTTCACCCGTTTGAGCGCGGCGGTGAGGAAAGCGATCTGGCGCTGGTCAAGCGTAGAGTAGGTGCCGTTTTCATCGGAGATGACGCCGGGGTCCTCGAGCACATTGGAGTAGAGGCCGAGGATGCGGATGAAGGGCGCCTCGAGGGTGAAGTAGACGCCCGGCTGGATCATGGTGGTGCGGAGGAGACCGCCCGCGTCGGGCGACTGCGTCGGGGAAGCGGCGCAGAAGTTGCGGAGAAAGGCCTGGAGCGTCGGCGCGGCATCGCCGGACCAGACGACGCCGTCGTGGTTGCCGGGAATGGCGACGATGGGGGCGGGATAATTGCGGAACGAATCGTAGAACTGGTCGTAGTAGTAGGCGGCTTCGCCGAAGTAGTAGACAACATCGCCGAGGTGAAAGAGGAAGGATGGGATGTCGGCGGAGTTGGCTTCCTGGAAGTCGGTAACGAGCTTGTCGGTGACGAGGTCCTCGGTGGTGGGACCTTTGACGCTGCCGGTATCGCCGACGCAGTGGAAGACAATCTGGCCGGCAGCGGCGATGGCCTGCATCTTCGCGGTGCCCTGGCTGCCGTAGACCTCATCGAGGGTGAGGACGGGCTCCACGGCGTTGCCGCGCGGCTGCGGGACGGGTTCGACGGCGTCGACTTCTTTATCGTTCTGATCGGTAACGGGAGTTTTGAAGCCGGTGGGATCGGCAGTGGGTTGCGGCTGTGCGAAGACCGGGTCTTCGGTGGCCGCAGCTTTTGAGCGGCGCGATGGGGAGGACTTCTTAGCTTGGACAGGGAGGGGTTGCCTGGGCATGGGGGAATTCTCCTCGAGCGAAAACGGCGAGCGAGATAAGTAGTTGTACCACCGCGGGTGTGAACCAACGGTAATCGGGCGGAGGAT
Organism: Acidobacteriaceae bacterium; assembly: GCA_036269135.1. GTDB lineage: Bacteria > Acidobacteriota > Terriglobia > Terriglobales > Acidobacteriaceae > Palsa-343. Next base: position 4,594 of record DATASQ010000017.1, on the reverse strand, counting down.
TCGCAAAGGGGACCCTCAATTGCCAGGAAATTCGCCGGATGTACCACGATTGCGTCTTGTAGGGCGCAACAAATGCCGTAGAGTAACGATCCATATAACCATCAAGCTTCTTCAGCCGGGAGCGGGAGAAGCCAGTTCGGAAGGACCTCTGCTGCCGGCGCCAGCGAAGGAGCGCGGAGGAACGACCATGATTTCCGAACGCCATCCCTTACGCCAGTTGTTCCATGAAGTGGTCGCGGGTTGCTACTCGCGCTACAGCGGAATCACGGATCCCGAACTGACGACGTACGTGGGCGATCTGCTGACGGAGTTCACCGCGTCGGAGAATCTGTACCGGATCCGGGATGCCGACGGGCGGCCGCTGACCGGGGTGCAGGCCATGGTGGCTGCCTCGGATCCGGTGTTTGGCGCGGCGTCGTCCTTCGACGAGGAGCGCAAGGTGCGCCGGCACATTGGGGACTACGCGCTGTTTGCTACCGGAATGTATCCGGAAACCGCGCAGTTGTGGCGGCATACGGCCGAGGCCGGCATGACGGAGCTGGTACGGACAGGCAAAGAGAGCTACTACATCGTCTCGACCTTTGATTTGTTCGAATATCGCGACGAGGCGCCGTTGTTTGCGCGGCTCTCGGAGAACTTCGAGCGCTGCATGCACGGCCTGACCAAGGTGCGCGAGGAACTGGACAGGATGGGCGGTTCCGGGATGATTCAGTAGGCGGACAAAGAGACAGGACCGAAGCGGTGTGGAACTTCGGTCCTGGAGGAGTGATGGTTAGAGACTGCTGCCGATGGTGTTGAACTCGCTGCCGATCTTGTTGGAGAGCCCCTTCATGGCGGTAATGGCCGCCAATGCGATCAGGGCCGCGATCAGCGCGTACTCGATGAGATCCTGACCGGAATCTTCCTGAAGCAGCTTCCGCAGGAGGCTATTGAGGCTGTTCATCCTGAATTTCTCCTTCAATTCTTTGAGCCTGACCCGGAAGTCGGCCGAAGTGGTGCGAAACGCGCATTTCCATAGTGAGGGCAGGACATCGTGGCGGCAATGCCATTTCTGCGGCACCCGGGAGGTGGCGCCAGTAACGCGGCACCGGTTACCAACGTGGGAATGAGGATCGACGGAACCTGGACGGACCGCGAGGGCTACGGTTTCGGGAACCTTCAGCTGGCGTTTACGTCAGGGAGCGGTCGAGGTGGGTGTAGCCGCCGTCCACGACCATGTGCTGCCCGGTGGTGTGGGCGCTCTGCGTGGGCGAGAGGAGGAAGACCGCCATGGCGGCAATCTCCGCGGCCTGGGTGAAGCGATGGCCGAGGGGAATGCGGCGGCTGATTTCTTCGATGGCGGCTTGCGGATCGGGGCGGGTGGAGATCCAGCGCTGGTACTGCGGGGTGATGACCTCGGCGGGGATGATGGCGTTGGCACGGACGCCATAAGGGGCGAGTTCGGCAGCCCACTCGCGGGTGAGGCCCAGCTGCGCGCCTTTGGCGGCGGCGTAGGCGGAGGTGCCTCCCTGGCCGGTGAGCGCGACTTTGGAACTGATGTTGAGGATGGAGCCGCGCGCGGCTTTCAGCATGGGCAGGGCGTAGTGGGCGAGGGCGTAGCTGTGGACGAGGTTCTGGTGCAGGCTTTCGATGAAGCGTTCCGGCGAGCCGGATTCGAGGCCGATGCCGTCGTTGGTGCCGGCGTTGTTGACGAGGCCGAGGAGGTGTCCATGCTGGTCGCGGACATAGTCGATAGCGCGGCGGCACTGGGCAACGTCGGCGAGCTGGGTTTCGACGAAGTCGCAGGGACGCTGGGCGCTGCGCATCTCGGCGAGGAAGGCTTTGACGTGGTCGGAGGCGCGGCCGACCACGACGACGGTGGCGCCCTCATCGAGGCAGGCGCGGGTGATGGCCTGCCCGATGCCGGCGCCGCCGCCCGTGACCAGAATGACGCTGTTCTTGAGCCCGAGGTCCATGAGGGAAAGGATACGCGGGTCGGGAACCGCGGCCCGGGAATCGGATTCTTCCGGACCGGAGCCCGGCTCTGCCTCACCTGTGATTTTGGTCACACCCCTCCAGGGATCAGGTGAGAAATCCTGAAGAGACGGATCTCTTCGAGGTGTTAATGGCCGCTGAGCCGATGTGCACGCTGGCGCACGATTTACTCAACAAGCTGACGACCGTGATCGCGGCATGCGAACTGATGCTGCTGGAAGAGCCGGATTCCCCGGCGTCCCAGCGCGTGCGCGTCATTCGGGAGACGTCGGTGGAAATGGCCGAACAGTTGAGCCGGCATCAGTGCCGGGTGAGCGAGATTCTGCGGACCTTGACCGATACGCATTGAACGGCCGCCGCCGCATCCCTGTTGAAACGGGAGATTTTCAAGAGAGTTATCAGGGACAATGGGGAAAGCTGTCTGGACCCCGTCGAATGATTGCGAACTCAGCCTCGAGCCCGGCCGCTCCGATTCAGCGCGGAAAGACTCGCGGCGTTCGGTTCAACAGTTTAGTCGGGGGAGAACCAGTCTTGTGGGGGATGGACCATGGCGCGCGATGAAGTCGCAGTCATCACCGGTGCAACGTCCGGCATTGGCCTGGGTCTGGCGGAGGCGTTTGCCGCGGCCGGATACCGGCTGACCATCAATGGCTTTGCCGCACCGGGCGAGGCGGAAGAACTGGTTGAGCGGCTGCATCGCTGCTATTCCACGCAGGTCTTCTACCATCCCGCCGACCTCGCGGACCCCTCGCAGTGTGAGGCGCTTATCCGCGATACGGAGAGCCGCTTTGGTTCCATCCGTGTGCTCATCAACAATGCCGGCATCCAGCACGTTGCCCCCCTCGAGTCGTTTCCCCTCGAACGGTGGGACAAAATCCTGGCGGTGAACCTCTCCGCGGGGTTTCACACCATGCGCGCGGCTTTGCCCGGCATGCAGCGCCGCGGCGCGGGCCGGATCATCAATATCGCCTCCGTCCACGGGCTGGTGGCTTCGGTGCATAAGGCCGCCTACGTGGCCGCGAAGCACGGCCTCGTCGGCCTGACGCGCGTGGCCGCCCTCGAAAACGCGACGCGCGGCATTACCTGCAATGCCATCTGCCCCGGATTCGTGCTCACTCCGCTCGTTCAGCAGCAGATCGACGCGCGAGCCGCCCCCATGGGCGCTACCGCGCAGGACGCTGCGCAGGATTTCCTGAACGAGAAGCAGCCGACGGCTCGCTTCACCACGGTCGAGGCAATCGCCGCCCTGGCGCTTTTCCTTTGCTCGCCGGCGGCCGAAAACATTACCGGAGCCTGTCTCCCCATCGATGGCGGCTGGACTGCCCAGTAGCGGCTGATGCTTTCCGGCCGAGGCGAAACCTTCCTTCGATCGTCGTGGATCGCGCATCTTCCGCCACCCGCCACCCAAGTGCAGCGGCTTCCGGACACCCGTGGAGCGTCCATATGCAGATGCGCTGATGGAATCGGCCGCATCGGCCAGTTTTTCTGAAGATTGGAATGGTCGGGGCGGAGGGATTCGAACCCCCGACCCTCTGCTCCCAAATTCAATAACTAACGTAATAACAGAGACTTAGCGGGAGCGGTTGGCGCTGCTAAGTTCCGTAAAATCGCGATGCGGAATTCGTGTTGTGGGGCTAAAGTGGGGCCGTTTTCTAAGGATGCAGAGAGGCTCTGAGATCTGATGTCTACTGGAGGTTGCGCTATGGTTGTTCTCATTCCCTGGAAGCCGGTCGTCTCCATCTGGCTCCTATTATCCGCCATGCTCTGGTGTGGATATGTCGGCTCTTCGCTGATGGAGGGGAAGAATCCATTCGCGCCTTACACGCTTCAGGCGCCCCGTGAGCGGCACTCGAATCGCTCTGTGCATCGTCAGGCATATTCGCATGAACGCCGCTGATCGTTTTGAGTTGTTATACGTGAGTTCCCGCCCGAGAGAAGCCACTCGCCGAGGCCGGAGTAATTCTGCGGGGAGAACTGACTCCCGGCACTGGCGGGGGCGGATACTTGACCCGCCGACCACAGATCCATCTCCGTTCCGCTCGATGAGCGAGTCGGCCTGAAGGCCAGCAGTTGGCAATTGGCGTTTTGGAAGATCCCCGAACACTGGCCGACTCCTCGTCACGAGTTCGGCCTCCATACGCGCACGGAGTATGACCCGCTCGTTAGCGGATCATCACCTTCCCTCAGAGTCATAGGCTGATACTCACCTTGACATTCTACCTGAGCAGCCATATTATCACCTAGAATGTCTACTAAAGAACAGCAGGAACGCATCGAGCTTCTTCAGGGGACCTTGGATCTGCTGATTCTCCGCACGCTGCAGCTCGGTCCCCTTCACGGCCACGCCATCGCTAAGGCGATCGAGTTCCGATCCGACGAGGTTCTTCAGGTCGAGCAGGGGTCGCTCTACCCGGCGCTGCACCGGCTGATCCGCCGTCGATGGATATCCGTCGAAGAAGGCACTTCGGAAAACAACCGCCGCGCGAAGTTCTACGCGCTTACGGCGAGAGGCAGGCGGCAGCTGACAGTGGAAACCAGCAAATGGGAGAAGTTGGCGGCGGCGATCGCGCAGGTTCTTCGTCCCGCAGGACAGGAGGAGCGATGACGCGGCGCAAACGAA